>NZ_JAWOWL010000007.1:72414-166703 GCF_033340395.1 Vibrio sp. 1159
ACTATTGCCGAATTAAAGTCCAACACGTTTGTAGATTGGGTTTTGCGTTATTCGTGGAGTCACTATGGGAGTTAAACTCGGCACCGAACTGGGTCTGTAATGTAAACCTGTCATTTGCTGGAAACTAATAATCTCGGCACCGAACTATTGCCGAATTAAAGTCCAACACGTTTGTAGATTGGGTTTTGCGTTATTCGTGGAGTCACTATGGGAGTTAAACACGGCACCGAACTATAAGAAGTGAGTTTTTCTAACATTGCCGGATTTAACCAAACTCGGCACCGAACTATTGCAGGGTTCAATGTGGTCGGCGTTTGTTTTATTCAAAAAAGTCATCTTCGGGGCAAACCCGGCACCGAACTGAATTCTGCAATCATTTCTGCACCCGTTGCCGGAATTGTCAAACACGGCACCGAGCAAATAGGTGTAGAGATTGAAAATAAATAAGAAATTTGAGGGGGCGTATGCCAAGACAATCAATAGAAGCTGCAAGGGCAGAAATCAGGAGCACCTTGGAAAAGCTCGTTGATGAGGCAACTACGGTTGTTGATGGCTATTGGATCGAATTCAGAATGATGAATATGAAACTCCAAGAGCGTGAGCGGAAAGAGGGTGCACCAGAAGGTTACCTGCGTGGTAATTACGGACCTCGGATTACCGTTCGTACAGGAAAAACCTATATCGAATGGGTTTTCTATGGCCCAGGAAGGTATGGAGGAAGAAAAAAATCGTGGGGTGAACGTGTCGCCCCAAGAAAAGGGCCTGTTTATCAAATGTCTCAGTTTGCGAAGAAAGCCCAACCTTGGGAGCTCGAAATGATTGAAGAGGCTGAAAACAAACTTCGACCGCTACGGTATGCGATTGAAAGTGTACATGGAGCACAGGCGTATCTAAGTCGACTCCTTTCAAAGATGGATAAACCCGAATCACAGAACACAGAGGAACAACAATAATGGCAGATCAAAATTCACAACAAACACAAACGGCTCAAAGCAATAGCCCAGCTAATCGTAGACCACAGCAGCAACGTCGTAATGAATTTGTTCAAACTCGTAAATCAGTTCCATACACATTACAGGTCCAATCAAACGCGATGTTGGATTACATGTCTCGTAACGGTGGCGCGGCGGCGGGTGCATTCCAGCGAGTTGCAGGCCTTATCCAATTCACTGCAAATGATGCTGTTGTACGTGAGCGTTTGGATACCTGGTTTGAGAGTGTCATTGAGAATGCTTCTGAACGTGCAAATGCATTGTCTGTTCAACAGGAAAAATACAGTGAAGGTGTCGTCATGAACGTTCCTCGCCCGAAGGTTCCTGATAACTACAAGTATGTAGTTGAGATTACACACCCAATCTTCTGGAAGCTCATTGGTCTGGTAGAAATGATTGATGTAGTTATGGGCGAAATTGAATTTCTTTGGCTGTCTGGGCAGTTGGAAGATGTGCATCTTCAAAATGCTCAAGGGCAGGCTATCAATACTATCCGCACAATGGTTAACCGTATCTACTACGTAACGAATGCATCGCGCAATCGTAAAGGTGGTTTATATAATCCGGAAGCCTACAACGAACTAATGCAGGCTCTGATTAAGAACGAAGAAGCACCTGAAAAACAAGAAAGTGATAGTCCGGAACAGGACACAGCTGTATCTGCAGCGTAATAGTTGGAGTTCCTAATGCTTAGCCGTTTCAGAGGCGTGGTATACAAAATGTTAGCTGGGGCTGCCGATAAGGTAGCTCCTGCAACAAGCAACAGTATTGAAATACCAGCGCCAGAATTATCGATTGAAGACCTAATTCGCTACCCGCCAGAAACCAAAGGTATTCCAGTTATACCGTTGGAAAAAATCCTTGCCTCTCAAAGCGAGATCTTAAGGTTGATGCATCGTGATTCAGGCATGCCTGACCCTGAGAAGGAAAAAGGCAAATCTAAGGATGACCAAGCTAAAAAAGAGTATCAGCTGAACTTCGATACTTTATTTCGCCAAGTAGTTACCAATTACATCCGATATGTACATTTATTACCCGCTTCAGAAAACCACCATCATAGTGATGTTGGTGGACTCGCACGTCACAGTCTTGAAGTGGCATTGAATAGTCTGCGTCGTTCACAGCAGCAAGTTCTGCCAGCCATTGGACATTTAGACGAAGAGCAGGCAAGAAAACCTCGTTGGCAATATGCGGCTTGGATCTGTGGGTTACTGCATGACGCAGGGAAAATACTCTATGACATGCGAGTCTATGATGTTGACACTGGTGAAGACTGGAATCCATACCTGTCTGATTTAATCTCGTGGGCTCACGAAAACAAGGTGTCTCGATACCGAGTGACCTGGAAACCAGAGCATCGCCATAAAAAACATGAAAACCTAAGTGTTCAGGTTTTGGAGTGGATTCTAACGCCAGAAGCTAAATTCTATTTAATGGATAACTCGGATGAATTGCCTATTGCCATTAACCATGCACTTGCTCATTACGGGGGCCATGACGGATATCTACAAACATGTATCCGCGAAGCTGACAGTGCCAGTACAGAAAAAGACATCCGTACCCAATGGCATGAAATGATAGGTAAACGCCGTTATCCGTTGGAAAGTGCCATTGTAAAAGCAATGCGAAGACTGCGTGATAGTTGGGAGGTGAACAAGCCCAAAGGACACATTTGGGTTATTGGTGAAGAAGTATATCTAGCTTGGCCAAAGTCGATACAGCTCATTGTTCAGCAACTTCAAGAAGACAAGGTAGATGTTCCTGTTAACCCGACTCGAATTCTAGAAATACTGGAAGAGCGAAACTTGGTTAACCGTATGGACGATAGCGTTACATACAGCATGTTTACTCCAGAAATGGATGGTGTAACAGGAGCCGAACGTGTAATTCAACTCGCTTGGCCGGGGCTACTGTACGAAACGATGCCCGTTCCTAGATCAGTACCGGGACTCCTACGGTTAAATAATGATGGTAAGTCACTTGAGTACCGTAAAGACGGTTCGGTAATTGAGATTGAACCAGAGGAAGAACGAGCGGATAAAGCGTCAAATTCGACAGGTTCACAATCAAGTCGTGAAGCAACCCAGCAACGAAAGAACCTGAAAAATGCTGCTAAGTCCGTATCTGAAGTTAAGGAAGATACAGATGATTCGAGCTCCCAAAATAAAACGGTAGATTCTAAGACTAAGAAGCCGCGTAAGAAATCAGTACCTAAAAAACCTGACAACAAGAAGGGAAGCGGCGCCGAAAATACACCGCCAGCTCCAAAATCTGATGGTAATAAGGGGCTTGTGTTTGCTAACCAGGGTGAACCCAACCAGCAAACTAATCCAAATGAACAGAAGGAGGTTGAGCAAGTTCAAGACAAACCACAGGTAAAAGACTCTGTAAGCGCAAGTGACTCAGGTATGGATGTTCCTGCATACCTAATGGCTGATGAATATGATGATAGTAGTTACACAGAAGGTGGTGATGAACTCAAGGTACCAGCATATTTACTCGGTGAGCAGGATGATGCAACCGTTCAACCAAGACCTAATCAAAATCCAAATCAGAAAAAGGGTAATCCAACTGGCGATAAGGCACCTGTTAAACCTGTAAAACAAAAGAGTTCCCAGCAAAAGTCGAGTACTAAAGCTTCTGAATCAGCCAAAGGTGTTGTTCCTATGGGGACGCTTCTTAAGCGTAAAGAGGCGTTTGGTAAGGCCAAGCCACAAATATCACAGACAAAAGGTTGGTTGGGGCAGAAAAAGCACGGTAGAAGTCAGGCAGATTTGTTCCTAATTGATTTAGCTAATGCGATGGCCAATGGAGATTTGAGTGTCGAAGCTGGTGAAGGCATTTTCCTGACTAATGGTCAGTTACATATTGACACGCAGATGCTGACTAAGGTTCTCGACGTTGAAGCGGGACCTATATCGTCAATCCTTAAGAATGAACGTCTATTAGATTACGACAAGCTAAAACCAAACCTACTTGTGCAACGAAAAACGTTTGGGCGTCACAAGGTAATGGTCTTCTCTCTCATTAAGTCTGCCAGTCAGCAATTGTGTTCTGAACTCGGGATAACCGTGAACAACATTGATTACAACGCTGAGGAACAAGGTAATCCAAGTAGAGATACGAGTCCAAAACATGAAATTGAAAAAACCATTGCGCCTAGTGATAAGCCAGAGAGTGGTGAACTTGCTAAAAAAATTGAGATGACCGGAGGTGAGAATGCAGGTGGAGATGACGAAATCACACTACTGATGAAGTACCTAAATACCAAGTCAGAAAATGGATGTGAATTCATGCAAAAAACTAAGGATGGACGTCATTGGGGTATTTATGCTCAAGGCGCTATCAAGTCATTTATACAAGATGTACGCCCTGGGGCAAGTCGCAATACCCTCTCCAAGGAATTGACCTTAATGGCTGACGGTGTGACTGACCTAGAAACAGATTCAGGGCGAAAGAAACATCTCTTGATTCGTAAAGAACTAATTGGGTAGTGAGGTTCAATGATAGATAGAGGAAAGCAATTCTGGATGGAAAATATGTTCCGTCCAGTATTCGAATTAAAACAGGCACAGGTATGGTTTATCGGTGGTGTCATAACATTGTTTACAGGAGGATTGGCACTAGATACCTCTGTGCCAATCCATGTGATCCTGTTTGTCTTTATGATGATTCAAGCTGGTCTAAGAGTTAAACAAGGCCTGCCGCTGCTAAAACGACAGTTCAAGCTATTTGTTAACTATTTCTACGTTATTAGCGCCTTAAGTTTCAGAGAAAGAAACCTTAAACAAAAAGATACCGCGTTTCTTGGTCGTGGCTTCCCTTGGGGGCCGGAACATGCTCAACGCGCTTATCAAGTTATGTCTATGTCTACAGACTACCTTGAGATCAAATTGCCCTTAATCCTTCGACCTTTCAGTAAGAAGTACGAAAAGACGACTAGGAAGTTAGGTGGTCGACCGTGGATACATGGTCTTGGTGAAGAAAAAGAAGTTACTGCTGATGAAAGTGTGTTCCATGCCCATTCAGTTATCTTCGGTAATCCGGGCACCGGTAAGACAACACTATTGAACATGTTCTCAAGTGGTGCACTGCATCGTGGGAATGTTGTAATCATAATCGACCCGAAGAACGATGCCGATTGGCGTAAGACTATTCAACGCGAATGTAAAGCTATTGGTATGGAGGATAAATTTTACTTCTTCCACCCATCACATCCAAGTAAGAGTTGTCGTATTGACCCTCTAACTTCATATGTCCGAACTACCGAATTAGCCTCACGTTTATCATCATTGCTACCTGGTGAGTCTGAATCAGATCCTTATGTGCAATTCGCATGGAAATGTATCTATCAAGTTATCGAAGCTCAGTTGTACGTTGGGGAAAAACCAAAGCTTACGAACGTAGCTTATTACTTAATGAGCGGTAAGTTCCAACTCGCGAAACGATGCCTAGACAAATTGTTCTGTGAAGTCTTGGGGCCTGATTGGGTCACCACTATGGGTAAAGACATCGAGAAAATGGGACAGGGCAGCATGATTGCCGGCATGTGTTTTTACTACACGCAAAACCTGCAGGCTGACCATCCAAACCCTGCCGTCAACGGCATTGTTGAAATGGTGTCACACCCACAAGAGCACATGACGAAAATGTTGGGTTCTACAGCACCATTGTTTGCTCAGTTGACATCAAAGCCCCTAGATGAATTGTTATCTCCAACACTACGTATGGACGAAACCGATGATGAACGACCTATCGTTGATACGGATAAACTGGTTCGAACTGGTGGCGTTTTATATGTGGCGTTGGATAGTTTATCTGACTCAATGGTGGCAAGTGCAATAGGTAAGTTAATTCTTGCTGATGTTTGTGCGGCTAGTGCACGTCGATACAACTATGAAGAAGGTAAAGGGCGTCGCGTGAGCTTGTTTGTAGATGAAGCTCACGCCTGTATAAATGACCCATTAATCAATATGCTAGCAGTCGCTAGGGGGGCTCAATTTGAGCTGTATGTTAGCAGCCAAACATTACCCGATTACATTGCGAAAACTAATGAAGCTCAAGCACGTCGTATCCTCGGTCTAGCATCAAACCTATTCTGTTTGCGTGTAAATGACAACATAACTCAAGAATACGCGACAGAGAACTTTGGTGAAGCAAGTATCCGTGAGGTGGGGTTTTCCCTGAACTCTGGTACATCAACAACCGGTGCGCTTGGTGAATTCTCCGGAGGGTTGAAGGAACAGTTAAGTCAAACACGTGAGAAGGTATTTCCAGCGACCTTGCTTGGTGACTTACCGAACCTACAGTACATCGCTCGATTAGCTGATGGTCGTAAAGTGAAGGGACGCATCCCGTTCCTTAAAGCTGCGTAAGGAACATTTCATGTTTAGTGATAAAGATACAAATAAACAAAAAAGCTTCCTTGCGCGAATGGTGGCAGCAGTCGCCATGATTTCACTAGCATACATTGTAATTGTAATGACACCGGAAGGTTACAGACAAACATTACAAGCAGAAATAAATGCATTCAAACGGGTTGTTGGTCCTGAAGACTCAGCTCTGGTGCTACAGAATTCAGCTGACATGTTCAATGCTGCGTTTGTAGAAACTGGTGTTATTTCAACACTGGAAGGTTCAATCGAATTGACTGGGGTTAGTGGGGAGGAATTCTGGCGTACACCAATGGTGCGAATTGTCGAAAACTTAAAGCTGATGTTCTACCAAACGGTATTTCGAATGGCTGTATTTTTTCACTGGCTGATATTAGGTGCACCTTTCATTTTCGCTTTAGCCTCTGATGGCTACTACAAACGAAAAACAAAGCAATACGAATTCGGTATAGCCAGTGCGAATTTATTTCGCATTTGGGTTAAGGCGGGGATTTTTGCTTTCTTCATCATCGATGTTTACTTCATTTTCCCTGCAGCAGGGGTATTTGGCGTTCTTTTGCCACCGATAATGTTTGTAATCCTCGGTTTATCACTTAGATACGCGCTTAGCAATGTAAGTAAAGTATTTTGATTTTTAAGCCCTACCATTGTGAGTAGGGCATGCCATTTATGGAGTTAATAATGGGATTTCCTTTCAGAAAGAAAAAAATTGAACAAGAGCCTAAGAATCTCAAAGACGCTTTTGTTCAGGAGTCATCACGGCACCTAAAAGTAAAGAAGTGGACAGATGGTGTAAAAGCCGGTGCTATCGCGGTAATGATGCTTGTAAGTGTAGGTTACACTCTAAGTGATACTGCAAGTGAGAAAATTGGTCCACACATCGCTGTCATCTCTCTTACAGGAGCAATAGAAACAGGCAACCGTGAAACCGATGGGTGGAAAGTCAGTAAAGTAATAACTGAGGCCATTGAAGATGATAATGTTAAAGCAATATTGATTGAGGCCAATTCTCCTGGTGGTTCACCAAGCGACGCAGAGCTTATTTACAATACGATCATGAAGTATCGTTTTTCGGAAGAGTATACGAAGCCTATCTACACAACAGTACGTTCTTCGTGTGCAAGTGCGTGCTACTACATTGCATCTGCTACAGATGAAATCTACGCGATGAACTCATCGCTGGTGGGCTCTATTGGGGTTCGCATGGACGGATGGGGATTTCAGGACGCTATCCAGAAAGTTGGTGTAGAGCGTCGAGTGTTTCATGCTGGTACTCACAAAGCACTGATGGATCCGTTTAAGCCTGTTTCCGAAGAAGAAAGGACGTTTATCCAAGATTCGATATTAACTAAGCTCCATAACCAGTTTATTAATGCAGTCAAGAAAGGCCGAGGAGATAGATTAGAGGATAAATCAGAAATATGGTCTGGATTAATCTGGACTGGAGAGGAAGCGGTAGGTCTTGGGTTAATTGATGGTATCAAGACACCAATGGAAATTGAGGCTTATCTTGAAAAGCAGCTTGGAGTGGATAAACTTATCTACCACGGACGTCAGAAATTCAAGCTTTCCAATCTATTGTCTATGGACGCACAAGTATTGGTTGATATGATTTCCGAATCAATCTACTACGAGTTCAAATCTGACGTTAAAAACGAATCTATCACTCCTTCATTTAAATAAATACACCTAAAAAGCCCTACATAATCACTGTGTGGGGCTTTTTTTGTTGGCATATTACTCTCTGTCATCAAGACGCGATTAATCAATCTTCTTACGTAATTAAAATAGAGAGTTTAGATATGAAAAATACTGCTGTAATGGACCAAAATATGCTCAGCTCGGGCTTCGATAGCAAAAAGGTAATGATGTTACTTGTTGCTGCTTTTGGTGTTGTAGCGTTTGCACTTGCTTTTAACGCACTTGCTGCGACAGGTACGCTCGAAGGTGAGTTTGCTGACATGTGGGATGAAGTGAAAGGTCTTGCTGGTGGTGCTCCGGGCAAAATCCTAATGATGCTTATGGTTATGGGTGTTGTATTTTTCTCAACAGTTAAGCCAAACCTTGTTGGTTTCGCAGGATGTGTAGTGTCAGTTCTTGTACTAGGCAACGCAGGCAAGATCATCGATTCATCATTAACTTCTACCATTTTTGACGCTCCTGCTGCGTTGTTGCCGCTTATTGGTGGCTAACCACCTCTCGATTAAGGCGCTAACACTTAAGCGCCTTAATAGTTTCCAATTTTTGAAAAAAGAGAACGTATGGAAGATGCACAACAGCAATCACTAAGAAGTGATCAGCATTACCTTCCAATGCGAGTCAACGAACCGATGATGGTGATCTTTTGGGATGTAGACGAAGTAAGGCCGATCATTCTTTCATTCGCGCTAGGTGTACCGTTTGACGCCATAAACTACGTGCTACCTGTTGGCTTTTTGTACTTCTTCTTAGCGAGAAAGATTAAAGCAAAATATGCCAAGGGAATTCTGAGCCACATTGCCTGGTGGCATGGAATTCTTCCAATGAGAACCTCGCGTTCAATGCCCGACCCGCTCATCAGAGAACTTTTCAGATAGGAGCACCTTTAGTGTTTAAAAATTCCAAAGCGCTGCGCTCATGGAGCAGCAGCGTAGCCTTGTCTCGATTTCTAGCACAAAGCAACCTTGCGCTAGCCATTGCAGTAGTGGCATTGGCTTACGCTGCTTTAAGCAAGGATGAAACTGTCGTTGTAGTGCCTCCTACGTTTACCGAAGAGATCACTATGGCGGGTAATAAGGCTAGTGAATCCTATAAGACAGGGTGGGGCTTGTTTGCTGCAAACATGGCTGGAAACATTTCCGAACGCAACGCAATGTTTGTTGTTGATACGTTAAGAAAAATGTTTCTTGCCAGGGATGCTGATGACTATGAACGTCAACTTTTGTCACAAGTAGAAGCCCTAAAGGTTCGAGGTGTACGTGAAAACTTCACACCGCTAGACCTAATTTACAATTCTCAGGTAGATACCGTTTGGGTTTACGGCGACAAAAAAACCACTTCAACCCGATCTGGCGCCACGACAACTCAGAAATGGACATATGAAATTAAAATTGCCGCGCGCAATGGTCAGCCGAAAATCACCTATTTCTCACAGTATCCAGGAGCGCCAAACACCCGTAAGCGTGTAATTGAGCTTAAAAAGCAGCAAGTGGAAGAAAAGAAAGCTGCGGAAGAAGAAAATAAACAGGCCGAGGAATAGAAAAACAGATGAAGCATTACTCTATGAATAAATCAGCCTTGGTATTACTACTCTCAGTTGCCATTGCATCACCTGCATTTGCTGCAGAAGTGGATGTTGCGGCTGACATACCCGTTACTCCAATGAATGCGAACCGCGTTCCAGTCGATACATCTAATTCTAATGGCAGTGTTGCTAATGCTGTCGACCAAGCAATCATGGATGCTGTAGCTAAAAGCATGCCTGCGAAATCTGTAGACGAATACAATGCTAGTCAGCAAATACCACAGCAGGCAGCTGTAGACTCCTACGGAATGCCAACAGTTCAAAGCACAAAAGTTAAAACTGTTGATACTGCCCCGAACTATACACAACTAGCTCAGCCACCAGCTATGGCAGCAACACCAGTCCAAGCTGTTGTTCCCCAAGTGAAAGGTTCATCTAACCCTATCACTGACTCTGTTCGTTCCAAGTACAAGCCTCACCAAGAGGTTACTATTAAACCTGGGCATGGTGAGCTATTACCAGTTGCTGCAGGATTGCAGAACCGTATTGCGACTCCGTTTGTTGATGTCATTGTTAAGACAGCTGATATGGAAGTGCCTATCCAAACTGATGGTGGTTTTGTTTATATCACCCCTCTAAGTCAAGCCCCAATTGGTTTAATGGTTGGGGAGAGAGGTATGCCAGAAACAATGGTAAGCCTCACTCTTATGCCGTTAGATGTTCCACCAGTAATGGTTGATGTCAAAGTTCGGATGGACGCAAAGACTAAGGCTAAACATGCTAGGTTCATTGCGAAAGTTCAAGCCGATAAAGAGCAAAATGACTTTCTAAAAGAAGCCCGGAAAGGTCCAACAGTTAAAAATGACCCACGTGTTAATTTAGAACATGAAAACCGAGCGACCAATGTATTAGCAGAAGTTGCAGGCGGTAACATCCCGAACGGTTTCGATATTACTACAGAGATACCTGCTGATGAGCGTTATCCATGTGACATTGTTCGTATGGGTATGTATCACGAAGTTGGCCAGCGAATGATTAGTGGCCGCGAAATCATCGATGTTGTCCTAGTTAAAAATGACATCAATGGATTCCGTGAAGTTCGTGAGGAATATTGCCTTAAGGATGATGTGATTGCAGTTGGTGTATTTGATAGAGCCACGTTAGCACCAGGTGAATCTAGCGAATTATATATCCTACGAGACAAGCTTCATGCCGAGAAGCTTAAGCGAGTTCGTACTCGACCACGCTTAACAAGTACGTATTAAGGGGGAATTACAGAATGGATATGACCTCTTTAAAAGGTAAAGCCAATGAGCAATGGCAAAACCCTAAAGTACGTTACGGCGTAGTTGGTATGGTTCTTCTAGGGATCATCTTTTTTATCGCTTTCAGTACAGACGATATTGATACTGGCGGAAGCCGTAAAGACGAAAATGGCCAAGTAATAGTTTCTGAGAAGTCGCGTCGCGTAGAAGCTAACTTCTTTACTCAAGATGGTGCCGATGACATTGATCAAGGTCGAATGGATGAAATATACGGGTTAATGGAAGACCAGTTGGCTGATCGTGAAAAAGCAATCGACGAACGCGAAGAAGAAATGCGCCAGATGGAAAATCGCGTAATGAAAGAGCTCGAGTCTCTACGCTTTAGCCAGAATGACCTTAAGCGTGAGCTTGAAGTTCAGAAAACTGCATCTGAGGAAGTCCAAAAGCAAGTTAACACGCAGCAAACGCCTATCTTCACGCCACCAGCACAACAGCCAGTTGCACAAGCACAACAGCCTGTAGGTAACGCTAACCCAATGTCTAACGCTGTACAGAAAGTTATGCCAAAGGTTATCGACCATAAGCGTATAGGTATCCGTACCATCGATAGTACTGGTGACCGATTCCAAGATGCGACAGGCGAGATAAAAGAATTGCGCGCAGAAGAAGAAGTTAAGGAAGAAGTTGTAGAGGACGATACCGATAAAGACAAGACTAACGATAAGGCAGAAATATTCTTGCCGGCTGGTTCTATCATTAGTGGTGTTCTAATTACAGGTATGGATGTCCCTACTGGCAACTCCACGAAACGTGACCCTTTCCCTGCGATATTACGAATCAAAGAGGAAGCGCTACTGCCTAACAATTTTACCGCAGATATTCGCGAGTGTGTGATTGTTGCTTCTGGTATTGGTGATATCGCGAGTCGCCGGGCTTACCTTCGTGCAGAGGCTATTTCATGTGTAACAGATGCTGGCAAGGCGGTTGAAGCCAACCTAAATGCATTTGCTGTAGGTGGTGATGGTCGGAATGGTATTCCGGGCCGACTAGTGTCTAAGAATGGTGAAGCGGCGATGAAATCTGCATGGGCAGGTTTCCTAAGTGGTATGGCTAACTTAGCAGGGCAATCAACATACAGTATTGGCGATAATGAGACAGGTATATTTGGTCCAATGCAAAATCCAGAAATCATGCAGTCAATGGCAGGTACCGCAGCGTTGCAAGGTGCAGGCGATGCGATGGAAAGACTAGCTGATTACTACATCGAACTAGCAGAAGAGATGAAACCTTATATCGAGGTTAACCCTGGTATCTCAATTGACTTCATTATCCAACGCGGTTCCAAACTACCCCTAGAGTAATCTGGGGGGTTACAAACCTTATAAGAGAAATTAACCATGAATGTTACGAAGAAAGGTCTATTTGGAATACTTACAGTTTGGACAATTGCGCTATGTATTGGTTTTGGTCTAGTGCTTAAGGTCTTTGTTTTGAACGGTGAAACTGAATCACGTTTAAGCAAAGTTGATTACGAGGTGAAACTACTTGCACAACAGACAGCATCAGTGCCGAAAGTAGTAGTGCTGGATCTGGCTAAGGTCGCAAATGAGTGGAAAGGACGTAACGACAATCTGGCAATCAAAGCTGTTGAGACAACCATCAATTTTTATAACGAGAAGGGATACTTAGTACTGGATAGTGCTAGTGTTGTCGGAGACATTGGCAAATATGCAGGTGTGGTACCAACTCCTGAGAAAATGAGCCAAATGATGCGCCAAGCAGAGGAAGGCAAGTAGTAACGGATAGTACTGTACAGAGAGTTTCTAAAAACTATCAGTATTAAATGCGCAATAAAAAGTTGCAGAAGGATTTGTTTTTGATTAACTAAGCGTATGAGTAATGCAGAGGTAATAACAGGTATGAAAGTACGCTTAAATAACGTTCTACTATTGGCACTGGCAGTAATGGGCGCTCATGTAGCTCAAGCTACTGACACTGCACAACAAGTATTAACTAGCGTTAGCTACCAACTGACAGAGTACGACACTTCGAAAACTGGTCGTCAACGCGCTATCGAGAAAGCAAAACAATCAGCTCTGAGTAAGGCTGACTTTGAATATCTAAATGTAACCAAGATGGATTCAACTGTTGGTATTACTCAAACAAGAAGTGCATCTGTTGGGCAGGTGACCGATATGCACATACTAAATGAAACCCTAGCGTCATGCGTAAACAATCGCTCTGCTCGTTGTTACCATATAGTAGAGGCAGAGTTTACGGTGACTACATCTCGTATAGCACCAAGCAAGAAGTCTCTAGAAGACCGGGCAAGCATTGTAGATATGGCGCAGGCATTGGAAGAATTAAACTAGCACCAATTAATAAGCTCCCATACTAACCCCAGCTTTGCCCTGACATTTAAGTCAGGGCTTTTTTATTTTCTAACGCTTCATATTGATAGCGACAATTAACTCCCTTTAATTAGACCCACATAATCGCCACAATCACTATCCCGGATGCTTACTATCTACGAATTGTTTTAGGTGGAAGGTAATTATGAGACTACGGGGAGTATCAAAGGCATTAATTGGTATCTTAGCTGCAATGACGCTTAGTAATGCAGTGGCAGACCCTTTACTCGACCAAGCAGAACGTTTAGCCAAACAAGAAGCAGCGCAAGAAAAGTTGAGTGCTAAGGCATTAATTGGTGGCATGTCTGACCTGGATGTTAAGACCGCACTGCAAAACTTCAATAAACTCCACTGGACGCAGATTTTACCTGTTAACGACCTAATCATGGTTGAGAACGATAAGGGTGAAAAGCTGTTAATGGACACGAAAGCTCGTATTGCGATCCGCGGCAATATGGAAGTGTATGACATGTGGAATAAGCGACCTATCAACACGCAGGCCGATGCTAAAGCCGCATGGATGGTGACATTGGATAGGTTTGGTGTTCATACCGGTGATTTGGCGAGTTTCCGCTATGGCTTAGAGAAGGATAAGCCTGATGTAACCTTGCTGGTGGACCCTCACGGTGATTTCAATGTGAAACTTTTCGACCAGATGAAAGCAATGGCTGACAAGTATTCATTTGAAATCGTACTTGCTCCGCTATTGGGGGGTGACTCTATCAATGAATCTCTCAAACTATGGTGTGCGAAAGACCGGCAGAAATCGCTTGATGAACTGATGGCTCAAAAGAGTGCGAGTGGCGAGATATTCCCTACCTGTAATAAAGATCCCCTAATAAAAGCCCTTGGTGTCGCAGGCGTTCTGCAAATCAAAGGTCTTCCATTTTTAATCAGAGCTGATGGACTTCAACTGCAGGGTACGCCTGATAGTCTTTCTGAATTCATGAGCCGAAACGTAGACAACATAGGAGAGGTAATCGTAAATGATGTTAAAGCATCTAAGTAAGGCTCTGATTCTTGCAGGTATAACACTTCTTAGCTCTGGCTGTACAAGCATGTTCGAAGTAGGTGAAGAGCCTACAGAATGTCCGACGGCTCAAAGTGGTGGCATAACATGTACGAGTGCTCGTGAAATTTGGAAGTTGACAGATAACAGGAAGGATCTGGAAGAAGCTCGCCTTCGTAGTAACGGAGAGTCACAACAAGAAGATGACGATGACTCTGCCAACGTCGAGCAATCACAGCCGATGCCTTACCCTGGTGGTACGCCAGCCGAACGTCAAGCCATCTACCGTGATTACGAATCAAAGCGTTCTCAATTAGCCGCGCCAGAGCCCATTGCGGTTCGTCAACCAGCAAAAGTATTACGTGTTCTTATGAATTCATGGGAAGACGAAGAGGGGCGCTTACACATTCCTGGGTATACCTACGTTGAAATTGAGAAGCGCCGTTGGGTCGTTGGTCGTGGGGCAAGCACCAGTCCTGCACGCATTACTCCTTTGAGTATCCGTAAATCTTCACTAGAAGATGAGCGCAGAAACAACCCAGTAGCAGATAACGGTATGGGGATTGTACAACCAGTTCCTATGGGCGTATCAGCAACACAACCACGACAAGTGAAATGAGAGGGTAGCTGATATGGCCGGGATACTAGATAAACATAACGCGATAGTCGGACATAACCAGTATGGTGATGTCCTACCTGTACTTGAGTACATACCAGAGATGAACGGGTACATACTTGATGGTGGGTATATAGGTTTTACTTTTATCTGTCAGCCACTGACAGGTGTGAACAATGACTTAATGAACTCACTGGATGACCTTTATGAGCGTCAGTTTCCAGCAGACAGTTTTTTGCAGGTCAGCTTGTTTGGTTCTCCTTACATAAAGTGGATCTTGGAGAGGTTCGAGAACATCCGTGAAGGCCGAGCTGAAGGGGAGATGGGTGAGTTGTACGATGAAATTGGTCGTACAACATATCAATACTATCAAGAGTGTACTGATAAGGCTCTCCACCCAGTAACAGGCCTGAAGGTGCGTGACTATGAGGTTTGGGTATCATTCAAAATGCCTCTTAAGAAACAGCAGCCTTCTAAATCAGAACTAGCCGCGTTCAGACGATTATACCTCCAGTTAAAATCTACTCTTGATTCTATCGGTGCTCACCCGGAAGACATGACGCCCGAACTTTACATTCACCGGATGCAGATCTTACATAACCAATCGAAGCAGGCTGATTGGCGTGAGGGAGTTACTGGCCATGACGCGGGTGTACCTCTTCGTTACCAAGTAATGGAGAGAGGCGGTAGCTGTTTCGTTCATCAAGATGGTTTGGAATTTGGTGACATCGAGAAGGGTGAAGGTTCTTACGTTAAGATGTTATCAGTTCAGAAGTACCCAGAGATACTCACATTTGGTGATATTTACGATCTGGTATGTGACTGGCGAAAAGGTAAGGAAGGTTTACGCGAACCGTTCTTGATGACGCTAAACGTCCACTTCCCTAATCAGGAGAAGGCTCAGCGTGAGTTTACAAAGAACCGGGGTTGGCTAACTCACCAAGCATCTGGGCCAATTGCAAAATGGGTAGACCGACTACGGTTTCAGAAAAAAGACTACGATGAGTTTTACAACTCTCTAGAGAGTAAAGGCGCTCAGATAGCTAATTGTTATCTGCAGATGACCATTTTCAGTGAGTCAAAAGCAAAAGCAGAAAAGTCCGTTATGGACGTACAGTCATTTGCGTCTAAGAGAAAGTGGAAGTTTGTGGAAGACCGCTATATTTGTTTACCACTTTACCTATCATCTTTACCTATGGGTTGTGATGAAGCGACCGTTAAAAACCTCCACAGATTTAACCGATTTGCATCGGATGCACTGAAGTTCATTACCCCGATGATCGCGTCATGGAAAGGGAATGGGCTTGGCCGTCCAGTAGTACCGCTAGTTACCCGTGACGGTCAGATGTTCTGTTTCGACCCATTCACTTCTGATGGTAACTTTAACATGTTCACTGCGGCGGCTTCCGGGTCGGGTAAATCATTCTGGATAAACTACCTGGTATCACAAGTACTGACTTCGGGAAATATCGGAGGCGGCAAGCTATATCGAGATAGCCCGTTACCTCAAGACCGTAAGCCTCTTGACCGTGGTCGTGTGTTTATCATTGACGTTGGTCGATCGTATGAAAAACTCTGTGAACTCTATAACGGGAGATTCTTGGAGTTTGGCGAGAACTTCAAGTATTCATTGAACCCATTCAAGTCGATACATGAATTCGCGGGTAAAGATGGCCAGGGTGATATGGTGTTGTCACTTCTGAAATTCATGGCATCACCCTCTGGCTCGCTTACTGACTTCCAGACAGCGCGTATGAACGTGCTGTTGAATCAATTGTGGAATGAGAAGGGTAAGGATTCAACGATTGATGACTTTGCGGAGATGTGTAAAGCCGACCCTGAGCCGCGAGTTAACGATATCGGCTTCCAGTTAGAGCCTTGGTGTAAAGATGGTCCATACGGTGAGTTCTTTGATGATAAGAACCCACCAGTAGATTTCTCTGGCGACTTTGTTGTTATCGAGCTTGAAGAACTTAAGTCGCGTAAGCAGCTACAAATAGCGGTACTTCTGCAATGTATCAGTTGTATCCAGCATGAGATGTTCCTGTCAGGAAAAGACCGAAACAAACTGTTTATTCTAGATGAAGCTTGGGAGTACATTAAGATTAAGGGCGGTGCAGGTATGGCAGTTGCTGAATTCTTGGAAGCAGGTTGGCGTCGTTTCCGTAAGTATCAAGCTGCTGGTATCTGTATTACCCAGAGTATTTCCGATGCATATGAGACTGAAGTTGGCCGAGCTATGGCAGACAACTCTCAGTTCAAAGTATTCTTACGACAAGAGCCTGAGGTAATCGAGAAGGTCCGTGAGAATAAACAATTCGATGGTAACGCCACCGACTTCGCGCTACTAAAGAGTATCCATACGGTTAAAGGTGAGTACTCTGAACTTTATATTCGTACTGGTAGTTCAAGGGAAGTCTGTCGACTGTTTGTTCCTCGATACCAGCAACTGATGTTTACCACTGACGGTAAAGAGCTCGCTGCCATTGACCGATATAAAGCTCAAGGTCTGACAATTGCCCAGTCGATTCAGGCAGTGATTGATGAAGAGCAAGCAACCGGTAGACGAACCACAACAGAAACGACTGATGATTTCTCAGCTGAGGAATTGGAAGCAATGCTGGCCGCTTAAGGGATTACTTTTCCAGCTTAATGAAAGGCACCGAATCGGTGTCTTTTTTCATTGTTGGTGGACTTGCGGGATTTGCAATAGCAACGAAAATTGTTGAGTCAAATTGAAGAGGTGGCTATGCACAATCATCGATATATTACCGGTTTATGCTCCGATGATACCCCTGAGAGCGAGAAACAGTTTCTGCGGGTCGTTACAGAGCGACTTATGCTGTCAGGTTACACAATGCGAACTGGCGGTCTTATGGGCACGACAGAGCCATTCATACGGGGTGCTATGGATGCTGCAGAGGTTAAGGAAGAATTGATTCCATCTCTGGAGCTATACGTACCTTCGCTTAAAGTGGATACGCTAGGGTTAAACCCAAAGCAGGTGTTTGACATCCACCAGCTCAAAGAGATGAAAAGTGGTCGCATTATGTCTATGGCGGCGCAATACCGCGACCGAAACTTAACTATCTCTAATGAACGCGCACTTGAGTACGAAACGTATGTACCAGCTTTAATAGGGGGTGATTTGAAAGACATTAGCCGATTTATGATTTGCTGGGCTTCAAAACCTCAATTTGATGAAAACCAAAGACAAAATGACTGTAATGGGTGCTTAAGCTCTGCAGTCAGAATCGCACACTCGAATGGCATGCAGGTATTCAACACGGCAATACCTGCTCATAAAACTAGATTGCTAAAATGGATTACTGGAGATAATCGCTAAATGACTAACAAAATTGACACTCAAGCAGTAGAGAGTTTCTGGAGTCGCTTCCCTGGCCACATCAATTTCTTGGAAGAGAGCGTAAAGTTAGGACATAACGAAGAGTTTCAGATCCGTTATGACGCGGTAAATAAATCAGCACAAGAGTTTCATCCATCTATGCGTGTCGAGTTCTCTCTCGATATGATGGAAGCGAAGGTTAATGCCATCGTTATAACCTCAAAAGAACGAGGTGATGGCCGCAAAATTGCAATGAAAGTGGCAAAGGCCTGCCCAGAGAAATACCGAGAGTTAGTCACGCCATATCGTTTACCTGCTTTGCCGTGGGAAACGAAAGTAACCAAAAACTGGATGATCGATATGGCCGCGCAATTTGGCATGCAAAGTATTGCTAACGAAGTAGGTACGGTGCTGGCCGATGTAACGGTTGCGGTTAAGACGAACCCTCAAAACGGAAAAGTGCTTATTCAGGTAGGCTTTAAGAATAAGCGCGAACTGAAAGCGGTTGGCGAAGAAATTGTTCTGGTTATGCTGGAGTTGTTGCTTGGCGAAGAGATTATTGCCGAAGCAGTCGATCTTCTGAGTATTAAAACCGCAAAAGAACTTAGCCCCGCTAAAATGGGTTGGGAACATACAAGCGGTTTAAATGCTCGTGATGTGGTTCTACGTAATCTGCTCTAACTCGTGTCACACAGGTTCAATTAGATGTATAATCAAGCCATTAAGAGCAAGGATAGCTCATTAGATATGTAAATATTTAGGATCGCTGCTAATGAATCATGTAAACCTGTTTATGCCGAAACCTATACCGGTACCAAGCGCCGAACTGGAGGCGTTACAGGCAACAATGAATCATTTGCAGCACCTTAGTCCTAACGCATCACTACCTGATAACAAGCAAGCTCTTACCAACTTCTTAGAAACTACCCCAATCATATTTGCTGGTGGCTATTCTAATCGAGGCATGCTGACTGCAATAATCCCTTTTGGACGCCAAGTAATGGCAAGTCGAAATTTTATTCCTTGGCTTAATATGCAAGAAACTGTCAGCACTTGGCTAACATGGGCAGAGAAAAGGCGTGATGGTATGTTTAACGATGAAATTGATGAACAATCACTCTGTGTTGATAGGGCGACCAAAGAGATGCCCATCCTTGCTGCTCAACACCAGGGGTTAAAGAGAGTGCTTTATCCAGAGGAATTGCCTATTCCATTGGCTACGTGGTGTGTACACTCTGAGGCGAAGGGGTACTGTGTTTTTGCTATGCATGAAAGTGAGGTTGTTACCAATATTGAAGCGTTTAAGTACGCCTCTACTGATTGTGAACTAATACCGGTTAAAGCTGTGCTTCACTGCGGTTACATCATTCGTGATGGGGTTATTGTGTTGAAGGGCGAGTCTTACGACCCAGATAAAGAAAGACAATTTTACGAATTCGAGCAATAAAAAAGCGACCAGATAAACATCGTGGTCGCTCTCATTTCATTCTCATGTGTATCACCGCACACCTCCAATCCATTACATGCTAAAAAGTCCTTTGTCATGTTCTTAGAAGCGGTGGATAGGAGACTGTTTTGGGATGTGCTTTGCGATCTCTTTAGCAAGCGTCTGATTTGGCGTAAGCTCGCTAGAGAAGTCGTAATGCTTATATGATTTTTCCTTTGGCTCGTTAGCTAAAGCCACTACTACTAAAAGAATTACTAGAAAAAGAACTGCTTCCATATCGTCACCTTTGAATGTTATTGGTTAATGTATCGTCTTGATATGTTCATATTCCCACCATTCGACCATTCCGCAAGCCCATATTTCAGACATAATTAACCCTGCCAGTTCTATTAAAAAAGAACAGCATATCCCTCAAGTCTCGCCAAAAACTGTATGACACCCAAGAACCCGCAGTTTGTAGCAATCGCAATGGAACCAACTAACTACGGATGCATGTTTTTCCTTTGGTGACAGTCTTACAACGGCCACCAGCTTCCAAATACCTACACTGTCGGGATAAACACAATCGAACTAAAACCGAATGTGTGCAGCACTGAGTTAAGGCCTACCGATTGCGCTAGTTCCTGTAAGCGTGTTGCTTGCTCGTGCTCCCTAATTACCAGACCACTTGTATATCGATTGGTCGTGTTTGCTGTTAAGCACTGGTGGTAATTATTCACGGTTTCCTCTACAGGAATGTTGTGTTCAACAGCAATCTGATTAAGAGAGGTGAAAGCTAAATCAGCTGTTTGTATAGACGCGTTCATGTCTAGTTCCCTTTAAGATGTGAAGCCATTAATTAACGATTCAAGTTTGGCTTTTTTATCTGGTGTAAGATAAGGCATAACTTGAGGCGCAAGAGATAAAATCAGGGTTTTCACTTGCACATCACGCTCCGTTCCTTCAAACATCAAAGCGACAACTAGACCCATAATCAGCTGACAAGCCATACTGTTATCAGGTTGACGTAATACCTCGATAATATTTTCAGCTTCTTGGGTGGCAATCTGCGGGGTGCTACCTTGTTCAATGGATTTATTTACAAGCAATTCTTTTATGTTGTTTAGTGCCACTGTGTCCATAATACTCAATCCTTTTCTATCTTAGCGGTAACGAGGGTGTACGAATTTGTTGATGATTTCCTCACAAGGAACCGTCGAACAGTGAGGTATGAGATCTGCGATAGTAAGCGGTTTATTGAATGCAGCAATACGCCAACTCATATATGGCATTGTCGCACTACCTATTAGTTTCTGATCAGCACCAAGCCAAGAGTAAAGTTGTTCAAGATTGTGGAATTGAGCACCGCTATTAAAGCCTAGAGAAGCGCTTAGACGTATACCTTTGAACTCTAGGCGTAGGCGAGGTGGTATATTCGATATAAGATCGCGCAGAGGGGTTGCAGGTGCGTCTGACACACGAGGTAAACGACCTGTCATCTGGTATTTCATAAGTTGTTTAGGATTACGCAGCATGGCGTTCATTGCTTGGTGACTCATTGTAATTAGTCCTTGTTGCTTGGTTGATATAACCAAGTTAACCGCAATGCCTAAACACACAAGGTGTTGAAATGGAGATAATTTGATGGAAAGTTAGTAGGTAAGGGGCGAGCCCCTTACAGTTTGCGGATAATATACGTTACGCCGTCACGCTCTATTTCAATCTGACCGTTCATCAATAACTGAGAGTCGATGTATTCAGCGTAATTCAGGTATTCTTCGATTGATGTAACCTTCTCACTGGCATCAATATCGAAACGGGCTATGAAACCACTAACATCGATATGAGTACCTTCATCAAGCAACACCTCACCACAGTTCTTACAAAGGTTTGACTTGTGTACGATATAGCTATTCATTTTCTACTCTCCGTCTGGCATGGACAGGGTTATTGTTTTTTAGCTTCCGTGTAAGGGCGGTATGCCAGTTCGATAGCCTGTAGATACGCTAATGCGCTTTGTTCTTTTTCAAGATAAAGTCGAACGAACGAGATACCTTTTAAATATCGTTGCCTAGCGGCCACATACCGTAGGTTAGATGGCTTTTCCTTCAAGTATCTTGTCATCAAGTTGCTAATCTTGGTACGTGCTATCGGAAATTGTTCCATGATGATCGTAGAATTAATTTCATCGTGAAGCTCAACGTAGGCATCGATATACCTTAGAACTATTTGATTAAAAGCTTCGTTTAGGTTCAAGATTGCTACACCTCTAGTGGAATGTTTATAAAAAGCACACTGCACATGGCGCGTACAGTGTAAATCGAGTTAGTTATTCTTCAACCAAGCTCTTAGCTGTTTAATCGGCTCATCAAGCACTATCCAAATAAATAATATTCCAAGACCAAACAAAGTTATGCACGCTGGTATGAACAGGAGCTGGTGTGTCAGAGTTTCTAAGATATAGCGCCATTCTTCTGGAGCACTTTCACTAAATTGGATAATTCCAAATCGTAGCAGTAAGCCGAAAAAACCAAGATTAAATGAGATGGCACCAAGGACCAGTTTTTGTATGTCGTCTTTCCATGTATGTGGGGGTTCTTTAGCTAATTCAGTCATTGCCTGTGCTCTTTATATTTAGAATTGATTCGATTTCAGTAACCAAAGAGCCTGCTTCAATAGCATGGTGAATGCTTAGGTGGTGGTCTCGTTTATAGTCGTTACCAGTCTTCACTATGAATTCCAACGCTTGGTTTAGCGTATACTTCAATGACTCTTCAGTTGCTGATGGAAAGAGGGGAATCTGAGAGATCATAAAGTCGTCTGGATCCAAAGGTTCAGATGGTTTGGCGCTGTCAAAAGAGAAGTATTGCTTACCGTCTGAATAAACGATAATTTCTGGTGATCCAGCACACCCCCATAACGCAGCCTTATAATAGCCTTTAGGCAGTACTGGCTCATTCTCGTCGTCTGTGTTGTACACGGATAATGGTTTGTTAAGTACTTCATCGCTGGTGGCGTGTATGGTCATTAATTAAATCTCTTCTTACGGTTGCATTTATGCAGTTAACTTGGCGTCCAAACTCAACCTAGTCCACTGCTGTAAAAATTATTGATTACTAAGAACCTGCTGGTTACGAATTGGTATTCATTGGGTAACCCGCATATGCAGGCTCTGAAACGTGGCTGGTTTTATTACTCAATGCTAACTACGCGGCCACGTGCTACTAATAAACCTTCAATCAGTCACAACTTGAATCGCTGTCACCAGAATCAAAGCTTGAGGTATTAATGCCAGAGTCAGAGCTTGAGGTATTAATGCCAGAGTCAGAGCTTGACTCAGAGCCTCCACTATAAGTTTTTGTCTCTGGTTCGATTGAATCCAAAATGGCTGTACTAACTAGCACGTTACCTACCAAATCATTAGTGTCGTAATCATCCCTGTATCGCACCGTTCGTGAGCCTCCAGACTTGCGACTATTAACTCTCCCTGCCGATGGGTAACTTGAATTTTTTGAGTTGACCTTGGGTTGTGGCCGGCGAATTGGTTTCTCCAATCGTTTGCCTACAGCATCAAGTGCATCAGCTTCTTTTTTTTCTTCACGTGATTTTTTAGCTTTTAAGTAAAAGTGGATAGCAATGCCAAGTCCTAGACCAACGGCGATTGTCATACTGGTATTCAAATCCATAATTTCTCCAGTTTAGGGAATTGCTGCGCCAACATGTGTTGATTGATGGCTTGGATTAAATAGTTACTGTGTAACGTATCTCTTTCATCGCAGAATGAATTATATATTACTGCGAGTTCAATTATTATTGTATGGCTTGTATTAAAACGCGAAACATATAAATCGACGTAGTGTTTGGATATTTGTCGGAAAGTGTCTTATTGATAGTTGAGCTAATCTGGCGTCAAACAAGACCTCTTAGAAGACATGTTAGCTACATCTCAGTGATATTGTATTACTGTAGAAGTTCTGTAGGACTTCGGGGATGGTGATCATGATAAAAGGAAAGCGGGGGAGGTGTTTGGGGTGACTGCTGTGGTGATTTCCCAGCGAAATGGGCAAGGAACTGTCTAGCTACGTACCAAATCAATGGCGGTTGTTTTTATGGTGAAAGTAGGTATTGTGTAGATAAGGCTAGATATCACTCCAGTTAACTAGCCTTAGTGGGTGGAAAAGGGCGTTAGTTGAATATGAGCTAACGCCCTTTTTATTTTCTAAGCCTCGCAAAGAGCTAACCTTCTTTGTACCTCTTTGAGTTTCATGTAGAGCTCTTGAGCACTTTCGGTTTTTACTCTCTGTCCTTCAATAACATCGAGTACACGCACCAGTTGTCTCTCATATCCAATGAGGTATTCGTAATCGTCTAATATTGGGGCTTTAAGACATTCTTTAATCGCATTATTCATTTGTTGCTCTGTATCTGAGGGGGCAGGGCGCAACATTGCATCTGGGTTGTATAACTCAGAACGAACAACCAGCCACTTATCACTTGCTGAAACAACAATACGAGCTTGACGGTTAGGCGACACCTTTGACACAACAAACTGAATACCGTTGTTTCTTAGGTCTTCTGCCGACTCGATAGGTGATACATTTGGTGCGCGTAGGATAAATACTCCCTGACCTACTCCACGCGATAGGGCAAGGTTCTTTCTCGCATTCTGTTCGAGGTTATGCAAACGAGCTGTCCTGACATGAACATCTTTTTGGTTATGGCGATAATGTACGACATCAGGGGCTACGCAATTCAGGCGAGCTGCATGTGGAAGTGTTTCACCCGGATGCCTCCGTGATTCAACCCCAGGAAATACCTCAGTTACCATTATCATAATAGGGGTTGTATCGAGGTGTAGGGCAATATTTTCTATGCTTGCACCAGTCTTTGTCATAAGGGTAAAAGAGTCGATGTCTTTTACCTTGTAACCAGGGCGACGATGTTCACGTCCTACATAGAGGTCATTATTTAGTTGGTTCATGGGTTGCCTTAAGCTTTAATACTTACGTTGTTCCTGTGGGCCACCAGCAGAGATACTGGTGGCCATCAAATTCACTTGCCGTTGAAGCTAACACCGATGAAGCCTTCGATGTTTAGACTGGAACTCTTCACATAAATTGAAGCGCCGGTTTCACAAGCATCCGTGATAGTTAATTGATCGAAGAATCCAAACAGCTTCTTGATTTCGTCAATGAAAAGGGGTTCTTGATCACCAAAGAAAATAACACCCATTTCTCCATCTTCTGAGCCTTCCTCTTTGATATTCATCATAGCTTGCAGTGTTTTAGGTAGATAAAACTTCTGGTGCTGTTTGAGGGTTAGAAAAAGATGCTCGTGGGGCTTATCTTCTAAAGCTGCAATCATCTCAGAATCGATGTCGTCAACGATCCATTCAAGTTCACTGCGGTTAACAACAATGATGCTTTCATCATTGATGACACACTCTTCGATATGAAGTTGGTACGTTTGACCGCGTTGGTCCGTGTCTTCTATGCAAACTACCGACACATATTCGCTATCAGCTTCATAGTTGGTTGTTAAGTAGTTCACGCCATTACGTGATATGACGACGCCCGGTTCTAGAGTGTTTGATTTAGTCATGCTTTAACCTATGAGTATTTAATGTGATTAACAGTTACTATTAAAAGCGATGTTTGAAATCGCACAATAGGGTTAAGCATGAAGTGGATATAATAAACTTTAATAATTAAATGTGAAGTATGTGATTTTTGGAGTTGGGCGAGTCATTTACGGACCCGCTCAGTAACATTATGTGAGTGTTAGTGTACTCTTCATAGATTTTCTATGGCTTTTGAGAATGCTTCGACGGCACTGGTTGATAGTGGTACATGGTCAAAAACAACACTCGCGGGTAAAAACATTTGAGGCCAGATAGAGTCGTTATCGATCAAGCCGACATGAATGTGTCGTACACCGTTGAACTTGGAGTAAACAGGTAAAAGCTCAGTTATCGCTTTGTCTCGAATAGACATATCAGAAAATTCCTGCTCAGCGATAACCCCTAAAACTCCACGCCTTAGGACAACAGCAAATTCGGCACCAACCCAGTTCGATACGATATGACAAAGGTGTTGAGCACGGTCAGAATCGTAGTAGGCCGCTTTTTCTTCTTCCCCAACGTAATCCCCCGCACAGTTATACAAGTAAGTCGTGTCGGTAATATCGAATTCAGGCATTGGATTTTTAAGGTTGGAGCACATGATTTTTCCTTAATAAAAACTGGTGATAACCCACATAGGTTGAAAATTAATTCATTAAAACGCAAAATATCAGTTACGTAAGTAATTATTAAAACAATAAAAATTAAACGTGCAATAAGCATCTTGGTTTTTAGTTTGTGGTCGTACGATTGGGCCAAATATTTGAGGGTTTGAAATTTGAAAACTATTCTCAAACTGAGATACAAAGATCTCATTGATACTTTTGAGAAAGAAAAAACATTGTCGTCACACGAGCGGTATATGACTACTGAGTTGCCTGATCCGAAACAGCACGGCTGGAAGGGAATGGAAGAAGTCATCAAGGTTGCTCGGACAATCCCTGTTAAGCCTGAACCGTATAACTGGATGTCGGGTATTGTCTCAGGGTTTATATTTGCGCTCTTACTGCTGCTTATCCAGGATAAGCAATTGCTGTCACCGTTAGTCGACTTAATACACTCCAAGCATGACGAACTAAAAATCATGCCTGGAGTATCTTCTTGGTTTACACCCTATATAACTGACTTTGGTGCTTTCTATCTGATCGGTTTGATCATCAGCGCTTTGTACATGATTTTAATTAAAGGGCTTAAAGATATATACCTGTGGCTGATACTAACGCCATTCCCGGCTGCATTTATCGCATTCGGCCTGATGTCAGTCTCAGTTTCCTTTGAGCCTTTGAACCTACTCCTGTTGACCTGCATTTCTCAACTATGTGCTAACTATCTACACATCAATTGGGCCGTTTATGACACATATCATCTTGTTAACTTCACAGTTGCATTCCTTTTGATGCTACCTCTTGGACTATTTCATGCGAAAGCGATTCAAGGACAGAACGTTGATTACAAGCAACAGGTTGAAAGGCAGTATGACGCAAACACATTCATGCTCGCATTGACGAATGAGTTCCTGTCATGGAACAAGAAGACGTTTACCGCTAACCAGATGTTTAAAGCGGCATGTGAGGCCGAAGAAATGCTCGCCAAAATATTGAATAAGCTCATGAAGGACCAAGACGTTGAAAAACTCGGGCAACTTTATAAAGATGAAAGGCCAAGAGAATTTTGGCTGTTATCCTATGAACTCCTTCAGTCACTCGATAAGGCCACTGCGATAATAAGCAAGCATATAGAGAGTATTCGCCACTTCCATTTATTGGTTAAGGGTCAAGACACTGACTTTGAATACATTGATAGCAAATTTACTAAGCTTTTTCACAAAGCATTAGAACCACAAATAGGTACTTTGACGCAGTTGGTAGAACAAGGGTTAGCCCACAAGGAATTTAGCGCGGAGCTGGAGCACGCCAACCGAGTTAATGAGATGAATTGTTCTGGCCCTGAATTTTTGCAAAAAGTTTCAAAGCTAAGTAAGGACGTGTTGTTGCTAAACGAAGAGATTTTGGTACTCGACCGAGCAGAGCATGGCAGGGAGATTCGAATACTTACAGGGTTAAGCCAGTCGCTCGCAGAAGAAATGCGGAACTCATACAATGTAGTGAATTCACAGATAGAATGGGTTAGGAGTCTAAAGTAGTTATAATTTTATAACTGGCGCTTCGGTCTTACCGGGCGCCATTTTTTACGTCTTGTGCGTTTGGCTATTCCGATTACTTTGGAAGAAAACCAAACAACCAAAGGCAATTTAATGAAACCACTCCTCATTAACCCTCAACAAATACACTACTTAACAAACGGTTGTTGTGAAGCCGTCGAAGAATCATATCGATACCTGGACAAGCATCAACTTGATTACGATGACCAAGAGAGTGGTATTTATCCACTAACTAAGATTGAAGCCGAATTTGTAAGAGAAGATATTATTGGCCTTGCTGGTGGATTACTTCATTGCAATGTCGCTTATTCAGTTCTCTACGGTGGAGCTAAGTACCTTTGTCTGACTCATACCGAGGCATTTGACGAAAGCACAGACTCACAAACTAGAGAAGAAGCTTACGATAACCACAAGTTAGCTCTTGAAGCGGCTCAGATGATGGCAGAGGCATGCGGTGGTCACGTAGCATGGGTACCGCAACCTGATGACGTTTTCGCTGTAAGTAATGGCTTTGGTGGCGAATACGTCACACGCATTCTTATCCCGTTTAATCATGCAGAACAGTTTGGTTGCTATGCGATGTGGTCAAGTCACCTTAAGGGGATTGATTATTCAGTGGTCTATAAGTTCAGTAAGCTAAAAGTAATCTTACCCATGCTAGTGCCTAACGCTAAGTTTACAGACCAAGAATTAAATGACCTGTGCAGTACAGAGGTAACACTGAAGGACGCCATAAACCGTTGGCTGAACAAGCAACACCTCACCATTAAACCCCTTGTTTCTCAAGTACACCAAGAGTACATCGACTTTAATGTAGACGGGGCGACTCGAGTGAGACGTGTCAAAATGAGTTTAGGTTTAAAAGAGAATGACTTATTTGATGTTTATTATGGCGTTAATTCAAAATCGGAGGCCGAATGGAAGGGGAATCTAGTTGAGTCCATTACACTAACTAAACTCCCATAACAAATTCAAATAGCTAAAGGCTCCAGATGGAGCCTTTTTAGCAATCGGATATAGTAATCTCTACGGATGCGTTACTTATAGATGAATTTTGCCGGGCACTCTTAGAAGCCTGCATACTTATCAACAAGATCATGCCAGCTCTAAGATTGTATAAGGAGTTGCTTTCCTTTATTCCCTTTCATTGCTCACAGACGCGTCCATATTAAATGCCTTACGGATTTCAATGTCTGCTTCTACATCAGATTGAGTAGGTTTCTTTGGGTAATTCAGCTTTATTGGTGTGATAGCTAGACCAATTCCGAAGACCGCCCCCCATAGTAACCATGATGATTTTAGACCGGGCTCCGAGAACGATCCTAGATACATAAGACCACTACACACGCTAACTGAAACAACCAAAACCAGAGGGATTTGCTGACAAAGCCAGTTTGCCCTTTCTTGCTGCCAAATCTCTAGTCTCTGCTCTAAATTTGCAATTTTCTGAGGTATCACTCTTTGCCCAATTCCTATTAATCTTGATTTCAAACAACCCAGTAGGCCAATTATAACAGTCGAATTTCTTCATGCGCCATATCCCGTTTTTCACCCTTTAAGTAAGAGTCCAAGTAAGGGCTTAAGGGGCACTGGCTGCCTGTCACTATAAGTTTGTCAGGCATGCACAATTACCATTATTACTTTGGCCTAAGTGTAGTGGTTAATTTCTATTGAACGTGAGGCACATAGAGCATCTTTTGACGGTCGTATTTAGAAATGCATGGTTCAGGTACATCGGTATCATGTTGTCCAAGCAAATCATCAAGGTACAAAATGGTGAGATTCATAGCTTCGATACCATGTTCACAAATGACTTGTTCATGCTGCTTTAGTGATGAAAACGCGTTACTTAGACATGATGGTGGTAGCTGTTCCTTGTGTACAAAAATTTCTTTGTAATTAAGGATTCGCTGCAAGGCGTTTTTCAGGAATTCGGTCCTTTCAGAGCTATCAAAAGTGAGAGCCATTTGCTTTATTGACTCTAGTAATTGCATGTATTGCACGTTCAGTTATTCCTTGTGAAATTTTGATGCATTTAACTTAAACAAAATTGAATACTGCAAAGTTCCAATGATGCATCTGGTTAATTTTGATATAGAAAATTTAGGAATAACAGATTGCGATAACGTATAAATCGCGCAAACGAGCAGGGCGGTTAGTATGTAAGACGGTAACCATATGATCGAACTATATTTATTAAATAACAATGGGATGGGGTATGAATCAAAGTGACAGAATTATAACAGAGTCAATTTATTGTGGTTTTTAACAATTAGAAAATCTGTATAATCCCGTCACTATTGAATGTGAGGTATGCCTGAGCTAAATCGTCATTAACAAACAGCGTTGACGGTTTTGATGAAGGCTGAAAAGCGGTCAAGGACGTTTAGCGTTGCCACGCCATAGGAAAGGTAAAACGGTTCCTCAGCCAAAACATTATTCCCGTCCAGGTAAAATTTAGTATTTGGGTGAGAACGATTGAGCTCATTTAGGTGTGTAGGTGCCACTGACAGGATCGCTCGAAGCACAAAGAAGTCGGTTGAGCCATTGGCGTTCCACGTTTTGTATGGGTCTAGATCGCCTACAGCAATAGAACCATTCACTCCATCAATATCAACTAGTAGAGTCAGGGTGTCACTGTCGAAGGAGTAGGTTAAATCACCATTGCCGAATTCAGCCGCAATTTCAGTAAATAAATTGATGACGTTTGAGGGTGTTACTTCAGCTAATAGATCATCCGAATTGCAGCAGTTCTCAAGATGATCGATGTAACTTTCATTCTGTTTAGTATTAAACATGTTTTTGGCTCATATTTTTTTATTTTGTTTTTTTTACTAGATAGGGTGATTAACCAACTTCTTTGAGTTGTTTTTAGTCAATTCCCCCAGAATCTCCCCGAATGCCAGAAGCGTTAATTTTGGGGAGAACATCACAATAATTGAAAATGAGGCGTTTTTAAAACTTTAACAGTTGGTATGTTAATAAAAGTGTTTGAATATTCACTATTGTTAACGAAAAGTGCTTTAAAAACATACACTTAAGTTTATTTTAATAATCGAAAAATATTAGGTAAAATGTCGTTTGTGAAACGAAAATTCGTTAACAATTTGCTTCATAAGTCATCAAATTGGGGCAACTGGTTTGATAGCGCCTGGTTGTTGGTGTGCACAACACTGGTCTACGCATGCTTATCGATTGTTAATGTGCAAGCGGCACCATACGAAACAGTTTCAAGTACAGAACAACCTTTTAAAGTTGGGATCATCGTTAGCAACAGCACAAATAAATCCAATTTCATCAATTTTGAACGTTCTTGCGTTGTTCGCGGTATGGCCCGCTCTTACTATTTGTACAACAGTGACGACCAGATTCGATTTATTTTTCAGGAAGTTGATAGTAACTACGCAATAGCAAGTGCGAAAGCTGCCCAAGCTCTTGTAGAACAAGGTGTACAGGTAGCCCTGATTCATCTTACATCAAACCAAGCAGAGTCGGCTGCAGACGTATTCTCCATATCCGGAATACCATACGTTACGAGTGCTACTTCACTGAGCGTCATCAAGCCTGGGTATAAAGGCATCAGCATATCATCATCAAATAAAACGGCTGCTGCTTTTACTGCTAGGTATGCCTTAGAACATTACAGTTCAAGACCATTTTTCATCATTCCTAACTTGCTAAGCAATTACTCGAATGAATACACCGAATTATTTAAGCGTGAAGTAAAGAAAATAAACCCTCAAAAGCATATAACGGTACTACCTCTCGGTTTAGAAAATGAACGTTTGGAAGACATGCTGCAGAGAGTTCCGAACGGTTCGTTTGTCTTTGCTCCTATGTATAGCAATAAGGTTGGTATCCTTTATGACAAAATCGTTCATTTAAATAAAAAGGACATTATCTTCTTTGCCGGTAACTCACAGCTTCACCGAGGTGAGTTCAAAGCCATCATCGGCAGCGTTTCAGATGATGTGAAGGTACTGTTTCTTTCTCAATGGGACTTCGATCGCTCAAGCATAAGAAATTCATTGGAACAGAGACGCAAACTTAGTTCAATACAACGCATTGTTGATACTTACTGTGACAGTGAAACAATCCCGTCCCACGTAACAGTGGCTTATGATCTAATGAAAGTGTTGATGGCGGTAAGCTCAGACTACACAGCTGAAACTACTCCAACAGAGCTGATGGATTTAATTATAAAGTCACCTTACAACACGCTTACCACAGGTAATAGTTTCGAATTTGACGATGATGGTTTTGCGGATAAACCTATGTATCTATTCGAACTAAAAAATGACCAAATCATGCATCTAGAAACGATGGAACCCACAAATCAAGTAGTTGAATATAATGAAATTCATTAAAGATAACGCTTTGATCTTAGTCTCTGCATTGTTCATCCTTGGCGCCAATTTAGGGCTTTTTGTACTCTCTGGAATAGATACAACAAACAAGTTGAGAATCGAAAAGGGAGTGTTTGATGAGGCTGTCAGATACCGAGCATCATCTGATCTTGTGTACGAAAATGCGTATTATTTTAACGTTGCAGGTCTCGAACGCCATATGAATGCATTTATCGAGAGCTTTGAAAAAAAAGCTCCAATGATAAGTGGCTGTGTAAGTCTGAAATTAATTTCTGTCAATCGCCACCAGCAAGCTGAGCGTGTAGCTTGTACACGTGACGATACGCTAGCAAAAATTGCTAGTATGCCAAATAGAGATACGTTTCACGGTGAATCGCAACTCAAGATGGGTGAGCTCGATTTAGGCAAAGTGCAATGGGTTGTTTCAAATCGAATTGATTTACCCTGGTATAAGAGTCTGAGTCTTAACCCCTATTTGTTCTTCATCTTTGCGATGTGTCAGCTCGGTTTCTTTTGGTTTGTACATCGATGCTGCGAATCCCGAAGGAATAGACAAATCGCCAAGTTTAGAGACTTCAAGCCAACAGCAGATGACTCAATGGCCGATCTACGGCTAAAGAATATTGAAAAAATTATTTCAAAGAATAAGCGTGGTTTTGTGCTTAATAAGGATTTTTTATATGCCACATACGTTCATCCGTATGCGACATTGCACTTTACCAATGGCACAACTCAGAAGATACGTTGTTCCTTATCTGAGCTGGAAAACTCGTTCAGCGATAACTATTTAAAAATTAGCCGTTCATGCCTTATCAACACTGAGACGATAGGTGAATACAGTCAGATTAAGCTTGGTAGGACTGACAAGGATCATGTACTAGTTATCGAAGTCAAAGGTAATGAAATAAGACAAGAGATTGGGGCTGCTTATTTTGTTGGTATCAAAGATAAAATGATGAAGGTAACACCAAACAAAGCGAAGATTGAGCCTGAGCTATCTACAAACCTAAATACAGATTAAGTCGGCAGGTTGCTCGACCTCCCTTTTTAAATCTATAGGTTTGGCAAGCAGAAACCATCTCCAACCACTTAGCAACCCGATTCCGGTTCAAATCCCGGTAGATTGTTCCCGAAAGGTAATGGCCAGTGTTGCTGGCCATTGCTTAGCTCCATCCACAGCCTCTAGGTATCATCCAAGAGTGCTCCGGTTTTCCCGCCTTCATGTCAGATGTCATAGGGAAAGACTTTCCAGTAATTTTCTCTAGGTCATCCACAGACACTAGGTATCTATCAAGCACAGATTTTTTCATGCCAGCCTTGTTAGGCAGAATCCATGCAAGCGCCCGATCTTTACGGACAATCAATTTGTAGAAATACCCTGGTGTGACGATGCCATGAGATTTCAAGTAGTCGGTATTCGCTGGAGATGCGCCCTTGATGATGCCGCCATATATATCAAGAGGTTCAATGTCACGGTAGCATTCGGCAATTAGTTCCGTTTGCTTAAGTGCGCCACGGTTCAAATCTCGGTGCTGTGGCCATATGTTTACCATATGATTGGTCTGTGCAATGCCTACCTCAGAATTATCTATGTGGTTCGCTGGAACACCGTGGCCACGGTCAAAAGTACTCTTTCCGTTCACGCGGTACGCATCAGTACTAGTCTGTTGGCAACGAGATGGTATGTCCGTGTCAAAGGTGAACTCCTTCTTTCGGTCAATGTCACCCATATCCCGGTCAAGTGTGTAGTGGTAACTTACAGCGCCTCGTAGGTCACAATCGATGTCCAGTTCGAACCCTTCATATTGTCGGTGAATAATCTCAGCATTTGCTATGCCGGAAAAAGTAAGCAGCATAGTAAACAGTACGGTTTTCATGTATCAGTTTTCTCCGTGGATGATGTACAGGGGAAATGGAATTAATTGACTCACAAACTAGTGTGATGCCAAGTTATGGTTGATAGAATTTGCGAGATAACCGACAAAAGCGGCATAAAGCCGCTCTTTACCGGATGCAACCGTAGTTAGGTGAATTTAACTGGTGATGCATCGAGACTATCTTTCACAGAGGTAACGTTGGTTACTTCGAAACTTGAACCCTCGTGATACCGGCTTCGAATGAGTGAATTCACTTCAAGCTGTATATCTTCATATTTAGGTGGAACACCGTCAGTCGTCTCGATGTGATAGGTTTCTTCGTACTTATCATCGATCAAGATGGACACCGCAAAAATATTCTTCAAATTGTCACTGAAAAGGTGGCGAAGCAAAGTAGCCCGAGTTTCTTCTACTGGTAGTTCATCAACCGGAAATTCTTTATCCTGATTGCCAAGCTCAAACCGATAGGACATCAATAGGGTGGTGAGGTCATTCTTGCTTATCTGACAAGTGTCTGAATCAGGGTTACTCACAAGAGCTGCGTGGCTTAGGCGTGTAAACACGTTGGAAATGCTCTTTGTATTGGTAGTTACCATTGTCGTCTGTCTCTTCCGGTAATTGGTTAACAAGCTGGGCCAGTTCGTTAAACTGTTCAAAGCCCATAGGTTCTGTGTTCATTTGCGGCGATTGATTACTTATTGATATCAAGGGATTTCCTTGGCAACTCTGGCATGTATTGCCAACCCGTGATTTTGTGGTGGGTCTGGTCAATGATTTCACCATTGCGATTAAAGTTAACGCCGTCCCATAACGCTTCTAAGACTGAATTAGGAACGCGGTCATGGTCATACTCGATCAAAACTAACAGGTTTAAATAACGCTCATGGCCATTTAGTACTGGTTTTAAGTCCATCGAATTAAAATGGTGCTCAACGTTGATATCTTTTATTAGTGCATCAATCGAGTCGGCAGTCGGACATTTCCAACCATCTTTAATCGACTCTGAAAACTGATTGGTGATGCTCTCTTTGCCACCTTGCTGCTCTATAAGTGATTGCATCATGCGTAAAGCGACTACAACGGTAGATTGATTTTGAGGATTGAGAAGCTGTGTATCTTTCATGTTGATTACCTTATCTCGAATTAGTTATTCCAAGATAAGCGCGATCAACCAACGCGCAATAGAGGTGAAAGGGGAATTATTAAACGCGGTTTGCTTGGAAGAAAAATGTGGGTATTTGGTACACCGAGAGTAGAAATCATCAAAGCTAATCTACGGTTGCATTGACTTCCTTCGCTCAGAGAGCGAACTGATGACTTGAAGTTCCAGCATGATTTTTTAACCGAGTCTTGTTATTGGTCTAAGCACTTCCAATTTGCATAAAGAACCAACTATCAATCAATTAGCTATGTGTTAAAATCAGTTGCATATAAAAGTTAAGGTGTTTATAAGCAATGGCATTAATAAATTGTAGTGAGTGTGGAAAAAAATATAGTGATAAAGCCCCCGCCTGTGTCAGCTGTGGCTGTCCTACTAGCGAGAGTGTAAACAAATCAATCGAATCAGAGGTTGAGTCCAATATCGAGACAAATATAAATAGCGCTACTTTGTCTGAAAGATTAAAGGCAAATCTTAATGCGGGAAACACCAACTTCACAGTAAAGCACTATTTTTATGTTCTGATAGTTATCGTAGGTGGTGCTGCTCTTATGTATGATTACTTCTCAAAGCCATCCTATCCTTCCAAACAAACTCAATCATCTGCAAAAATAAAACGCCTAAATAACCCGTGGTTAGAGTCAGATGCATTAGTTTCAGATCATGTCACTTCCAATCCAACACTGATAAATAATTCGGTAACGTTAATACAAAAGAACGGTTATAGGTGTGATTCTGTAAGTAGTATTATGGAGATGACATTCTCCGCTGGACTTGACGTAAGTTGTAACGGGTACAGATATTCATACGAGATAAAAGACGTTGGAGGGAAATGGCAAGTCTCTGTTGATTAATGCTCTCTTTAACGGTTACGGGCAATGAAAACCCGTAACCACTGTATTTATTATGCAAAAGACGGGCAGTCTTTGTTTGTCGAGATCCAATAGACTGTTAATTATGTCGACGGTTTGAAGGTGGCCAGTTCCTCCAAACTCTCATCCGCACAGATAGTGCCAAACGTGTGTGCAGCATCTGGCAGCTGTTCAAGCGATACAAAGGCAGTATACAGAGTGCTGTCGTTCTCGTAGTCGGTGAGTACCCATTGGTCGCCATTGTGCGACACGCTGACGGTAACCACTTCTGAATAGCCAATTGTTGGGATAGCGAGTATCAAGGGGCTGTCCGTTACTTGTTCCACAAAAGCTAGGGCATGCTCTTTTGTATCAAAGCAGCCACAAAACAGTGGGGACAAGCACCAATTAGATTCGATCACCTTCTCTATCAACTCTATGGCTAACTGAGTTGGCAAGCTACCGTGTATGGATGGGATGTACAGAGGATTATGGCTGTCAGTGATGTATTTTGAAAAGTCGTATACTGTCTGTTTCTGAGTGGTCATGAGCTGCGTCCTGTTTGGTTTCTATGCAGCCAGTTTACGGATTTCGCAAATCCCGCAACCATCAATGAAGAATACTTGTTTGTCGTGTCTGAGGTGACGGGGTTAGAACCCCGTCACTGATAAAATGTTTATGCGAATAGTTTGAATGGCGGTAAAGAATCAATAAGCTGCGCGCCATACTTCTTAGTACTTAGTCGGCGGTCGAAGATAAGTACTTCGCCTTGGCATTGTGCTGAGCGAATAAGACGACCCACTTGCTGAATTAGTTTTGCACTAGTTTCAGGCAAGCTTAATTCGTAAAAAGGGTTACCACCTCGATTACTGATGAACTCGCTTTCTGCTTCATCTACAGGCTCTTTGAAGTTAGCGAAAGGTAGTTTGGCAATACCAACTCCTGTTAAATAATGAGCTGGAAGATCCATGCCTTCCCCAAGGGATGCTACACCTACAAGGATTGACCTTTTGCCATTGTCCACTCGTTCCTTGTGTCGACGAATGAGCATAGGGCGACTATCTTGTCCTTGAATTAGCATGTCAGTTCTAAGTTCTGGTGGTACTAACTCAATATAGCGATTGAGCTGACGGTAAGACGTAAACAGCATGAGCATCGCATTGTGCTTTTGTGCCATTTGCTCTGTGTAATGAACGATCTCCGACGTGTGCTGTTCCTCATTTTTTGCAGTTGGCTCAAATTTCATAGGTGGGATGATTAACCTAGCCTGATTCTGATAGTCGAACGGGCTTTTAACACGGCAGTACTGAGTACCATCGTTTGCATGGAGGCCAGCCTCAAGCATAAAGCGGTCAAAGTTACCAAGGCTCGTTACGGTTGCAGAGGTTAGGACCGCTCCTGCGGCTTTAGACCAAAGAGTATCTTCAAGTTCTTGGCCAACGCTAATAGGCACGGCATTAAAGGACAAATCCGGTTTACCATTGCCACCACACGTTACCCATTTAGCGATAACGGCACCTTTATGCTCGTTCTTTGTGAACAACTCCCACATAGCGTTAAAACTCTCAGTTTGAGCCTGTAAACGGTTTGACTCAGACAGGATTTTTTCAATAGCAGAACTGGACGGGATCTTACGTTTCTCAAGGCACTCTTGAAGTTTGCTCGTGTGAGCTGATACACAACGGTTAATCTTGCCCGACATTGTTGATAAATTGCTTAGCGATGTATCTAACACTGATGGTAATAGACCGTCTTTAAAACGATAAATTTGTTCTTGAGAGTAGTCGCTAGAGAAATTGCAGTTTGCCAGCAACATGTCTGTTACTGAGCGTAGTTCCTCTACACAGCCTTTAACAACTTCATCAAGCTCTTTACCATCTTTGACGATGGATTGGCTTATCTCCTGACCATGAACCATTGAAAGTTTGGACACCGCTTGCGATACCTTCTTAAGCCAAGCAAGGCTGTTTTCAATTGTTACCTTTTGCTCAAAAGAAGAGCGATACTGTTTTGGGATATGATGCGCCTCATCGATCACCCAAATGGCTTCGTCAGCCGCAGGTAGGACATTGCCACCATTCGCTAAACTGGTCATGGTTAATGCGTGATTTGCAATGATCACATCCGTTGTATCAAGGGTTTTACGTGCATTGTGAAAAGCACATTCTTCAAAGTAGGGACAAATCCGCTTGGTGCATGTGCCTGACTTACAATTCACTTTGTTCCAAAGCGTTGAGGCAATAACTTCACCTTTTACAGGCCAGTTATCAATAACCCCGTCCCATGCTTTCATATCGTAGTTTTCGATCATGCGCTCGAGTAGTTCTGCATCTGCACCGGATACTTTCTCTAGAGTTTCTTGGTCGTCGAATAAGGTATCTTCACTACGCGCTGGGGGAGCGCCTACAGCAACGGCTTCAATATCGCGGCGGCAAAGATAACGGTTACGCCCTAACGCTACCTTGAAGGTCATATCAGGGCGAATTTTTTGAAGTAATGGAAGGTCTTTAAGTTCAAGCTGACTCTGCAAACTTACGTTAGCTGTTGATACTATAAGTTTCTTATTAAGAGCCTTAGCCAAAACGATTGATGGTATAAGGTATGCGAATGTCTTACCTGTACCAGTACCAGCTTCGGCAGCTATTATGCGGCGAGTCGCGCCTTCATTTTGCGTGTAGACACCGCCAAGAGTTTTTGCAATTTCAGCTATAAGGTAACTTTGCTCTTTGCGCGGTTTAAAACCAGAAAGTTCATTTTGAACGCTTTTGTATAGTCCACGAATTTCGTCTTTGATTTTATCAGTCAAAACCAGTGGCTTGGCAGCAGGTACTTTCTCAATCATTTTGCATTTCTCCATAAGCTTTATACCATGATGGTAAGCTGGATCGGGTAACGCACAAGTCACTAATAAATAGGATTTTTCTGTAGTCAGTGAGGGTATTTATGGGAATGATACTGCCAGTATTTGAAGCAAATGGTGACAAATAGAAGAGTTGTTTTACGGTAACTTAGAAACTCCCAGTGTTAGATAAACAGACACAAATCTGTTCACAAGAGATGCACCCGTCTTGAGCGATGATCTAAAAGGAAAACCGGTCTCAACGGATGCATGTACTTTATATGCCGATATCGAATGAGCTTCCTTCTGTTCTACGTTCCCACAGAATAGCTATAGCTTCATCCTTGTTGTCACGACTGCCTATTAGAGTCATTCCCCAACCCTTTGCCAATTCAACATCCCACATTTTGGTCTTTATGTTGAAAAAGCAGCGCCCCTGGCAGGTTAGTTTATCTTCGAGAAAAACAGGGCAATTTTCTTGGCCGCTTAACCACGGCTTTTCCGCTAAATGGTAGTACTCATCTTTGTATTGCTCAGTGAGGATAGGAGTCACGATACCACCTTGTTTTCTTCCACTAACTGTTCACGCTTTTCTACAGCTTGGTAGATTTCATCTGTCGTAGCTCCGCGCCAGATTAAGTTGCAAAGCTTCTCCCATGAACTCAGGGTTAATAAGACTTCGAGAACCAATGGCATTCACTAATTCTCGATCTGACATTTTTGACAATGCGATTCGAACAGATTCACGTATTGGCATATCGCCTACCGGAGTAGGGTAAGTACGAGCAATTTGATCCAGTGGGTAAGCTGGTGGCACGTCATGCCAAAAAAGGTCAACCTTCAAACTGTCACCATTTTGAAGAAGCCATGACCGACCATCTTTTAAAGCCTCGTTCTTGGTCATACCGAGAGTTTTATATATCTCCAAACCAAAGTTGATTTGATCCACGCCCAATTTCTCAGCGGCAAGTTTCAGGGCCAACTTTCGTAGGTGTTTTCCCGGCAACTCCCCAATAGTGTTTGCAGGTCTTGCATAGTCACCATTCGGGCCACTTGCGAATGTTGGAATTCGCTCTGGCAGTACATCGATTTCATCATATTTCGCGCTGGATACTCCTTCAAAATCAGCTTTGCTGATTTAGTGGGAGAGGAAAGCCCCCGTTTAGTTGTATTGATATCCATCGCTTGCCTGTTGCAAGCGACAATGTTTGTGGCTAATGCCTTGCACCGTTCCATCAATGGTTGTGATATTAAAAAATCCATTGGCCCGAACGGCCACTCGGCCAGCGTGTCTGCCTTGTTTCTTACCGGATGGTACATCAGCAAGAACAATATCACCTGTCTTAAATCCTTTAATGACGCTGTTCTGCTTTGCAGAGGTGCGTGGAAAGCCATACTTATCGACACGACACATCTGGCGGGTCCCGTGACCTTTAGCAGAGATAACCAGTGGTTTTAATCCCATTGGGATTAAAACACGACTACCAGTATCACCTGCACAGCTTGCGTCAATCCAGTGGTCTTTTTCGTAATTCTGCTTGGTTCTATTGAACTTCGTTTGTCCACCACTGGTGAATGTCACTGGCAAGCCGAATTGTTTTACAGAGTCACCCAGTCGGTATCGGGCCGCGTTTACCGCTGCTGTGTCACGCAATGGCGTGAATTTACCTGCAATCACTTTTGGTATATGTAGCACTCTGGCTTTAGCCAGTTTGCTGCGCTTTTTCTTTTCAATGGCAAGCCAATCTTCTAAAAGAAGATTGTTCTTGTCTTCGTTGCACTTGCGACAAGACGTGATGAGATTTTTAACGCTGTCGCTGCCACCTTTAGACCGTGGGTGCTTATGGTCAACGTTCAATACACTGTCATTGCTTGCGCTATGACAGTACTGACATACGAGTCTGTCGCGGAACAGAATGTATTCACGCAACTCATAGCCAGCCAGCTCCCCTTGCTGATATTCAGCACCGGAAATGTCTTGATTAGACATTTTCTGGGTGTCGAAACGCACCGCTTCGACCACAAATGCACTGACAGGAGTAAGTTTGGTTAATCGGCTACACCAAGTCTCACAGTTATGCACTCGGCTCATAATACTTGGGGCCAGCCAACCTTTCGGTTTGGCCCGATTATCAAACCGAGCTTGGCGGTAACGTGTTTTTCTGTTTCGTCTCGCCCTGCGAGTCGCAGCGCGACTCTCAAGAGCTTCACTAATCTGATGTCCACGATGGTTCAGATTGGCGCACCAAATGGCTTTAATACCACGTTTGCCATGCAGGTTCAGAGCAATACCAGTGGTTTTGCTCCCTTGATCGAGTTTTACCTCGATAGGTTGTTTTACACAACCATTCAGCTCTTTGAGGATGATAGTAAATGGAAACTTGCGATAAACCGCTGCTTTTCCATTTTTAAGCAACGCTCTTGCTCGTGCCGGATGGCACGGCATAAGCGACTGCTTATTCTTATCTAAAACTAATGTTCGTTGCATTTAGTTACCTAAATTTCTCCACCGAAGTGGGTAAAGTACGCCTCGACAATGTTATTTTGAGGTTTGTTGATAGCAGCACTGAGCTTAACCCTTTCGCTCTGTTTAACCACTATCCGCAGTGTTTGGGGCTGGCGAGAGTCACCCCAAAGTGCCTATTTATTCTCAAATAACGTAGCACTCTAAGTGCTTAGTCTGGTCAATTAGGCTTTTACAAGCCCCTTCCAAACGCTACCGCGTTTGGTGGGGGTAATTGACTGGTGTTGTAAAAATCGCACTCATTCTGATGGTGAGTGATAGCAGGATTCAGTTTCAAAATGGGTAACCCTCAAATGTTTCTTCTGTAAATACCATTCCCTGCGCCGAGGTTTGGACAGTCACTGGAGCTGGGTGCTCTATAAGTAATCGCTGGTCATCTTCCTGCTTTTCTTCGCGTTCGCTTTCACAAGGGCCATTACACAACGCTTGCACGTGATACTTCCAAGAGCGACGCAATTGAATGTCAGTGAAATGAGGTTCAAACTCACCAAGCACGGAACCATCAGGGGCGGTAACCACTGTTTGATTTGGATTAGATCGGTTTATAAGGATTTCATCAGGGTGTATAGCTGCCATTTTCATTCTCTCAATATTTGATTTTTTGAGCCCCACAGGTTGGTGGGGCAATTTGTTATTTAGTCGATGTCAATTAGTTCTGTAGATGGAAGACGTTTGAAGTACTCGTTACCTTTATCAGAAGGCTTGAAACATCGTCCATTAGGAGAGAACACGGCAACCACTTCTTCGCCATCAAATACGTCACCGCCAAGGGTGTAACGGTTATAGTCTTGCTTTGATGTAAACTCGCGCCACTTTGCTCTGGCATCCTTAAGATCCGTTACATCGATATAGTCTTCTGTGTCGATTATGTAACTACGAGTCAACGTGCCAACGCGAAGTTTTAGTTGGCCTGTAGTGGTTGGTTTAAGATTTGATTTTGTCATGAGCGTTATCTCCTGTGCTTTGATTCCATTAAAAGCTAGTTGGGTCATCGCGCAAGACCGAAAAAGATAGAGAAATTGGAAAGCGCCACGACTCGTAGCGCCTACAGAAGGTAGCAATTAGATAGGTAAGGTTGTTTGGACGGCAACACGCTGACCGTCAGAGAACAACCGAGAGAATGTTTCAGTCCTTTTCTCAAAACTCGTAGCTTTATAGTTATAGACATTGAACTTTTCCCAGTATGCGAGCTTAAGTCCGTTTAATAGCTTATCTTCCATGTAGCTAGGAAAGCTCAACAGTAAGTCCAAGCAATACTCTTTTGCATCTTCTTCCGGCATACCATCGACATTCAATTCCCATCCTATTTCCATTGTGTTGTTCCAAAGTTCAACAAAAGCAAATACATTTTCTTCTATCGCGTCTGCAGCCGAAGTAAAGGCTAGAGGGTCGTCATACTCCGCGTTGTGATCGTGTTGTAAGAATGATGGTGAACGTATCGTCATATCCTTAACCAAATCGACGTTTACTTCACGCAGCATTTTTGAGCCGATGCGGGTTGATGATTTTTCATTACCTAACACGGCTGCAGTTCTGCAAGCATCGAAACTTGCATCAAAGCCGTGGATATGCGCGAGAGTTTTTCGTTCTTCATAGACACCACCTCGGGTTACTTCGGAACAAGCTAGAAAATGAGCTCCAGTAAATAGCCTCTCCTTATTCGGCGCTTTTAATTCAAAGAGCTGTTCAATTTCCAAAAGTGACAATCTGACGGGTACATTGACTTTGACCTCTTGGCCATCAACAACCTCGATAGTCGAAATGTACTTCTTGCAGGGTATACCGACGCGAATAGGTGCATAACTTAGTGCTTTCATCATGGAAATAGCATGCTGACCAATGTCTGGTGCCTTATGAATCGGCAGAATCACATCACAACGACGTGCTAACCACTTAATCACCGATTTGTTCTCTTGGACGATCGCTAAGCTGGCCAATGGGTCAAATGGGTTGTCTGGTATGACGATGCTTAGCTTTTTTGCATCGCCTTTGAAAGACTCTACGATACGCTTATACCGCGAGAATACTTCTTGAGGCTCTACAAAGTTACCTTTGCCAACTTCGGTAATGACACCGTTGTCGAGAAAAGCTCGGTTTCCCCTAATCAATGACTGTTTCATCATATCGAGTAGGTGAGGTTGCTTGATGTCGCTCACGTAGGCAAGAGAAGCGCCTAAGCAAGCGTTGGCAGCTGAATAGCCGGTGAACTCGTCAGCTGACGCTAAGCCTGACCGATACAAAACAGGGGAAAATGGTTTTGGTACGTTATTGAGGATCTTCTTTAGTCGACCTCTAAGAACTCCAACGCCAATGTGTTTACGGCAAAAGTACGTCGAATTGAAGGTATTAAGCAGCTTCTGGGAGCTTGGCTTTTTAGTCATCATGTCGAAGGCTTTCAAATAGTCATTCGACAACACGACAAACAAATCGCGGGATTTCTCTGCGTATTGCTTCAACAGCTTATTGGTGCCTGCTGTGTGCTTATCAACATACGCTTCCATCGCCGCTGTTTGGGTTCGCTTAGGCATTTGCTGGTCATAGTGACCAATAACCTGTTTGGAATGAATCAGGCCGTGCAGACCTGACAGTATAAGCACTTCAAAGTGATCGTGAACATTATCTATGTTCGCACGAATTAACTCGTACACATTGCCCAAATATAGGTCGAAAGCTTGGGCCTGGGTGTGAGATTTTTTGTCGCTGCAACCGATGATTAGGAGTGGTTTAGCCATTGGTTCTACCTCAGTTATGCCGCTCGTAGGGCGTGAAACAGTTCGACCGAGAAATCTTTACTGTCTGGAATGCTTGAGCTGGTACCAATGTCGATAAATGGATGCTCGTTTAAAAGCTGTTTGACGAAATGTGGCCAGTCTTCAAGTGAGTCGAAAGGACGGGCAATGTCGTTGTAGATAACTTCAATCTCTTTGGCTTCTGTTACATAGCCTGCAAATAGAACATTGCAGTACTCGGTGGTGAACTGCTTCAGGGCTTCTTCTTTGCTTGGGAATGAAAATAGGCATAAGGACACACGCGGGGCTTCCGTTGCGCATGTTTTAGGATGCTGGTGGATAGAGACAATTTGATGGGTTTCAGGATTCACGTAAGCCCTGTTCCAACTGTCATCTGAGTAACGCCCATTTCCGGTTATAAGACACTGCTCATGACAAATGTCACCATCATCGAATACACGGTATAGAGTCAGATCTTGCGATTGATAGACGCGTGTCTGATCATGAAAAAGGGGAGTGTGGCTAACGTGTTGAAGGTGAGGTAATAGGTAGTCGTAAAGTTTCATCGTGGAATCTCCTGTGCTTGAGATTCTATTTTCCGACACTTCTCTAATCGCGCCAGATGCTGCAGGCTGGCAAGTTGCCAACCTGCATGGTCAAGTTATGCAGCTTTTCGCCAGTCGTTAAAACGCTGCTTGATGGCTTCAACAACAATCTCTTTGTCAGCCTCAAACATAGAGTTTAATTGCTTGTCCTTAGCATCCCTCATATCGTCATAAAAGGCCTGTGTAATATGACTAGCAAAATTGGAGTTATTTTTGATATGCCGAATGCCTGCAATAAATGTCGTATCACTGGTGGCCGAAGCAGGGTTAGAAATGACACCATCGATATATTGAAGTACGCCTTCTACGGTTGCATTCATCTCGAGTTCGAGGTACTGACCAATTCGGAAAACGGCTTGTTTGTAAGCTTTCATCGTCATCGCATCTGCAGGTTTGTTCATGACTTCCTTGATGTACTCACCAAGCGATGCAAGATATTTAAGCTCAACCTCATTTTGGTAAGGGCGATGTATAGAATAATTCACGGCGTGCTCCAGGCCGTAAAGGTGAAGAAATACTTCCTCATTACCTGACCACTGCTCTTTGATCTCAGAGGCGCTACGACGAATTAGTGGGTAAATTTCTTTGTAATATTGGTCACAGTCTTCTGTTAAACGAAACTCTTTGTAGCAGTTCGTGATAAAGCTTTCATAGTCAAAAGAGACATCTTGATGGGATTCTGAAAGTGGTGATTGTGCAAATTCTTCCGGTGTAGCAATGCCGGTAACATGGAACGTCCACAGAATGGATTCAACAAACCTAAACGGTGTCCCGCCGTAAATCATGATTTTATTATCGAAGTCTACAGGAAGGTTTTTATCTGTTGAACGAATTCCCATTAAGCGCCCTGAGAAGTGTATATTATGATTCATCATGTTGTTCCGTATGTATTCGGCACCAAGAAATCACGATTTAAGTGGTACTCTTGATGCCAGATAGTTTGAGAGATTATTTGAAGGGAAGGAACTGGTTGCCAACCCATTCAATTGAACTGACAACAAGTATCTCTCACATTGCAAAACGCGCTAGATGGGAAATGCTTTGTGACTATTTGAAGAATTGAAGATAAGCCACGAATGAAAGTAGAGCTGGACCAACTGCAAGGAAAAAGACCACCATTGATTCATATGAATCATTTCTCAATAGGTCGATTGGTGTTTTTACTTGTTGATTAACAACAACGGCCAGTTTCTGTTTCACCATCGGTCTGATTTTAGGGGTGACGCTCCGGTACAGAGAGATTATGGCGAATAAGTTCATCGCTGCTATGACCAATTCAATCACATATGATGCCTTTACCGGATGCAGTAAGAATGTAAAGACACCCATTTGTAGTACTGGATAAGCAAAATACTTCATTTGTGTTCCCTTCTGTTAGTAAGCCAATCGAGTGTGATTATCTGGATAGCCCAACATACGTTCTGCAAACACAGGGTTAAGGCCACCCTCAGTCGCCCCAAGGCGCTGTATATCGCCTATCAAGCCACCGAGCTTGCCGGGCCGTGACATGCGGCTACCGGAAGTAAAGTTGTTGTTGCCGTCCTTAGCAATGCATGTAGACAGTAAGTTCGGGAAAGTGGTTTTGGTCGGGTTTAGATTACGGTCAGGCTCTCCGGTATAGATGTTACCACCGAGCAGAATTCCGTGTGATGGCATGTTCGTAACCAGTTCTTGATTGTCCATAGAAAAAATATCGAGTTGAGATACACCCCAGCCAGCAGCAAGTTTAGATGCCATGTAAGTTTCTTTCTTGCGTGATTTTGGCTGTTTTACTTTTACAGAGGAAAACTCAGCGTCAGTGATGGCGTCAAAGATTGCTTTGGCAATAGCTGGAACAATGGCATTGCCAACGCCGTTGATACGCTTTGTTCTCAGCTTAATTGAACGAGGCTCTTTTACCACGGCTGCATTGAGGATGTATTCTGGATCTTCTGATGGCAGGGGCATAAAGTGGTTCGGTTGCTTGTTCGCTTGCTTACGTACCGTATCGAAGATGCGGCGGTTACCACGAGCGACAGCGGTCGTTGGTAGATATGCGACGATATAGGTACGGTGGCGGTAATGGGGGTAACCAAATCCGGTAGCCGAAATTGTTTCCCATTCCACTAGGTAGCCAAGGCGGTGTAATTCGGCAAGGATCACATCAAGGCCGCGATTCACGAGGTTGCTTGAATTCTCAAACACTAAATACGGAACTTCCAGGTCTTCAGCGATGTTAAGAATGTCGTGTACTAGGCCAGAGCGTGCACCGTTGATGCCGACATGATTGCCCTTGGTATTAGCTGGAGTCACATCCTGACATGGGAAGCCAGCTGATATGATTGTTGGGAAGGGCAATATGCCCTCCAAGAAATCCTCTATACAAAGGCTTGTGAAGCCAGTTTCTTCTACAGGCACCATATCGTTATCTATAAGTGCTTGATGGCTGTGAGCGGCGCGAGGAAGCGCAATTTCAGATACATCACCGCAGTTGTCGAGATTGAAGTTGCGGTCAATCAATTTGCAGTTATATGGGTCGATTTCAGCTGTACAGACTGTTTCGATAAGACCGTTTTGCTTTGCGGCAAGGTGAAACCCGCCTATTCCAGTACAAAGCTCTAGTAGTGGTAGTTTGTTCATTTTGATTGACCCATAACGTAATTGATATGGGTCAGTATCCGATGTCGTTGAAATCGCGCAAATTAGCGTTGAGCGACCATCGCTTCGAGGTATCGAAGTGAGGTAGGGGTAGAACGTTCTGGTAATTCCGTTCTCTCTGTCACGGCATCACAGAGAGCAATGGATAGATCTACTTCAGATTCACGAAGAAATTTGCTTGCTTTTGTGAGGACATGTTCTCCCTCTTGAGCCTTGGCGTGGAAGATCCGAACGGTATTTTTCGCTCTTGTCATTCCCACATATGCTAATCTGCGTTCTTCCTCTTCATCGACACCTAAACCAGTTTCCGACTTTTTCTGAATCGGCATTGTATCCGCATCCCAGAACGGCAGTAGAACAAGATCATATTCACAGCCTTTTGACCGGAAAATGGTGGTAAGTGTTACACCGAAATTGGTCTTAGTCTGCTGTTGCGACAAATTGATGAGTCGCTGGAAGTAAGAAAGGGCATCCGCTGGTGAAAGCTTTAAGCTCCTTAAAACGGTTGCAAGTGAATTGAACCTTTCCTCAGCCTCTGCCAGATCGGAGTCGCTAGTTGCACTATTGGCCAGCCACTCAGACATTTTTGAATCTTCCAAATAAGTTTCAAAAATATCTAGGGCAGAAGCATCTTTCATCCCCTTCATTGTGTCGATGATATACAAGCGTTCTCGGATGTTTTCGTACCGAGTTTTGCTGGTGGTATCTGCCAACTGAATAGTATCAATTGCAGAAACCCATTGTTCAACATCGATACCGCCTAATCGTCGTGAAATCTCCATAAGTTTTTTGTTTGGAACGTAAGTGTGAGGGTAACGTAGAGCATCGAACAACATATTGCTTCGAGCCTCAGGATCTAACACTTTATCGTTGCCAGTGACGAAACTTAATAGTGTAGTCAAAAGCTTAATTTCTCTGGAGTTGGGTAATGCGAACTCCGGTGGCATTTGGTATGGGATACGCTTAAGAAGAAAAGACAACTCAAATAACATAGACTGGGACCAACGGCGGATCAGAACCGCACAGTCTGCAGGTTTGCCACCTGATTCTAAGTGAGAGTTGATGGATTTGATCACATCTGCTGCGGGCGTACCAGTGGGGCATATGTCCACGTTTGTATTGGGAGTGCCAGGGGCGGAAACAGTCAACGTGTTGAAGCGTTCTGCGTTGTTTACTATCAGGTGGTTTGAAGCAAGCGACAAGTGGTGGCCGTAGCGGAAGGTCTTACTTAGGGTTAGCTTGGTGCATGGTGGAAAGTCTTTAGCGAAAGTAAGCATGAAACCGGGGTTAGAACCGCGCCAGCTGTAGATTGACTGGTCAATGTCACCGACAGCAATTAATGATGTTTTATCGGCTTTAATGAGCTTTACAAGCTCATATTGGGACGCGTTTATGTCCTGAAATTCATCGATAAGAATTTTACAGAAGGTGGATTGGTATTGGTCTCTTAACTGAGCGTCCTGGCGTAACAGGGAAACCGCTTCAGGGCACCAGTCATCGAAGAACAGTAAACCCTCAGCCATACGTGCTTTCTCAAATTCCTCGAAGGCCTCTATCAAAAATGAGTAAGTTGGGTTTACCTCCATGACTTTAAACACTTCATGTGCAGGCAACATCATGGCTTTGACCAAACCCACAAACGAAATCAGGGTGTCTGCCGATTTGCTATCACTGACCACGGATGCAATTTTCTTGCTTTGTGTGTTCGCGCCGATGATCTTAAGAGCTGACCGAGCTAGAGACAGCTGGTAAGTTCCAGTGTCCATACTCAATTCATACCCGATCCGATTCAGGTGACCAGAATTACGTAATAGGCTGTAGCAAAACCCGTGAAACGTTTTAATCAAGGGAAGGTCGGTTAACCCTCTGGATTTAATGCGGGCAGTAAACGTAGTCTGAATGTCACTATTAAACATTAGTACACACAGGTTAGTTGCTGGCATTGTTTTGACTTGCTCCAGGATATACTCAATCAAGGTGGTCGTTTTACCCGTGCCAGGGCCTGCATCTATCAACGCATTACCATCGTTGAATGAGATAATCGCTTGCTGTTCGGACGTTCTATTCATTTTTTAATACCCTAAACTTTCTACTATTCACGAGTATGCGTTCGGTAATAAATCACGCAATGGCATTGATCGCAATAACATTAAGTTTTGAGACCGTGGTAGTTGGATTTTCTAATGTATAGTGCCAGGGTAATAAAATGCACTACTTGTTGGTCAAGGACACTGGAGAAAACCATAGCTAGAATTAATTAGCTATTAATGACGAAGTGAATGGGATAGTAGGGCTAGTACAGTAAGTTTACGACCGAGCAAAAGATATGCGTTATCATAGAAGGCACCCGAGGTGCCTTCATCAACTGCTTTCTTCTCAATGCCGTCTTTACATGAACAATATTGGTCAATGTAAGGAGGTTCAAATCGTTCGTCATGTTCTGACAACTTACCAGTTCCGGCACTGGTGGCAGCTATAAACCTGCATTAACTAATTTCTATTTAGATATTTGTTTCTGCTTGCTGTATCGCTCGATAGCGCATGATGCTTTCGACTAAAAAAATGATGTTGGCTAAGTCGTAAAAAGTCACCTTGCCGCCACGATAGTCGTATACATGTTGAACCTTATTTGTCACAAAATCGGAGTTTACTTCAAGAAGCAAATTTTCCAGTTCGTCATAGTGATCTGGTGATATTTCTTTACTTTCTTTTGGAACAAGCCAGATATTAAGAGCCGGGTAGTTCTCCGGATTTTTATACACTTTCATAGTGATGTTGGATGATGTAGCGTAAAAATGGTCATTTACACTTTTTGTTGCGCGTTGGAAGTACCAGATCGCCAAACCAATGCCAATGGTGTACAAGTCCAGTCCATAAATACCAAGGCCAAACAAAACAATACCAACAACTTGAAGTTTTCTGGCGTGTACTAAAATTAACTTAGCTCTAGTTGTAATTTTTGCTGAAAGCTCCATTAGAAGCGTATATTCGTTCAAAATAATTCCTGTATTTATCGTTATTTATGCAGATACGCCAGCTAGCGTCTGCGTGTCAGTTCAATCCAAATTGAAGTTGCACCATCATCGCCACGACTCACAGGGGTCGGGCAAAAATCCTCAGCTATGTTTTTAAGGAAAAGCTGCTCACTTAAAAACTCTAAGCAACCAACATCCGTGGCCACAGTATCCACCCCGTATTGTTCAATCGAGGGCATAGCTACGGTAACAGCTTTTACCATGTATTGATTGACAACGAATGCCCATTCATCACTTTCAACAAGGGTAGGCTGTAATGGTGTTTCAGAGTCATAAATCACCGCGCCAGCATCACGCTTACTGCCGTGAGATTCCAAGCAGATAGGTTTAGTAAAATGTATTAAAACCTGACTGATTGAAGGATCTGTTGATACCCATAAAGTTCCTGAAAATTTACGTTCATACTGTGCACACTGATCATGTGGCGGTAGGGGCAATGTTCTTGGTAATGAGTTCTCCCATTGCGATTCACCTTCTGAATACTGCAACATTTCCAGAACTATTCTCCTAAGTTGAAGATCGTTACCTATAAGGTGTTTCCCCAATGCCGATTCCATATCAGCTAACTGTTTTGGAGAGGGGGTGAAGTAGGGTTTTTCCATGATTTTCTCACTAGATCATTATGTCGGTAATAACCAAAACTTTATGAATCTTTAGAGTTTCCGCAATGGGGTAGAGTCCATGAATGATAAAATATAACGCTTGAAATAAATAGAGTGGTAGAGATTTGACTTGTCGGTATGGTAATAACAAGGAGCTCCCAAGGGGGGAGGAACTCCTTGGGAGCAATTTACTGTGTTACAAACTCGTTTGAAAACTTGATGGATTCAAGCTCGCTGATCAGGTCCCGGTAAATTCCGAGGTGTTTCCTGCTGATGTTTGTCTCACACACTCAGAAATTAGAGCGGAACGGTATGACTCAGACAGCTCTGCTAGCTTCTTCTTTTCAAATTGAATCGCCTGGCTGTCGTCAGGTAGTCGTGTGATGGCGTTTAGTGATGTCGTCATTATTTGAAAATATCGCTCAGAGGCATCAGCAAGGGTATCTTTTCGGTAATCAGGAAGGTTACCCGATAGCCGCATATCCCAGTACATCCTCAGAAGTGCCCTTGAATCCTTTGCTAATGTGGAGTCATCTAAATTAGATAACTGAGCTTCAACCACATCCATTTGATACCGATGTAATGCTTGGAAGTAAAATGAACCATACTCCTTAGCCTTTCGCATCATGGTATACACAACGAGTGCAACGTATATTGAAAAACTAGCTATTGTACAAAAAATAAGGGCTAGTTGACCGTTTGCCACTAGAACGTTGACACCGAAGAACACAAAAAGAGACATTGCAGTGACGTTCTTTGGATCAATAGCCGCATTAAGAATGACAGTGCGTAAAAGATTTTTTCTTGAGTATTTCATATAGGTTATCCCAACAGGCGTGAAAGTATTGTTGATGCATTAGCCAGAAATAATACGGACGCGATACATGAAGCGAATAAAACTAAGTTCGGGCTTACAATCGTGGAATAGATCGCGGTAACAATGAGTAACATCATCATGATTTTTGCCAATGGGCCTTCGAGAATTTTAATCAATTCATCATTCATCTGACAGAGAGCTGGTTCGCTCTCTTGGGTTGAGCAATTAGATGAAACTGATAGTCCTTGCTCAACAGAAATATTCTGATCGTCTAAGGCGTGTTTTTCATCTGTATTCTTTGTTATTGAAAGATCTGGTGTGGTTTTGATACTGCGAGATGGCTGATTTTCTTTAACCAAATCTTTCATGATAGTGTCATTAAATCGGGAATATGGATTTGATAGGCCGCGGTCAAGCAGTGCAGAGACTAAACCTAGATCTTGTTTATCACTTCTACCAATTCCCCAGTAGATTGAGCCTGAATCAAGTACATCAGTTCCAGTTAAATTCATTGCATTTGAAACAAACGCTTTTAAAACTTCGGACTCAGCTAAATTTGGTAGTGTCGCAATGACATCAGGATCGGATGTCGCTTTTCCACTTAGTACAGCAACAACCTTGTAGTTATTAGTGTCCAGTTCAGAAAGCTTATGGATTACGACAGAGCTACTGTGCACGTTGTCTTGCGTTGAGGTTGAACAGTTGAGAATAAAGCCAAAGTCGTTTTTAGACGATACTTTAAGTGCCCCTGGACAAAAAACCTGATCGGCATATACAGAAAGTATTGGGGGCGGCGCATTTATATAGTCCACTAAGCGAATCACCCCGGAGAATACTAAAGAGAAAAGTAGTGTAGAAACCAGAAACCTTTTGCTGGTGGCAAAGTGGTTCGAGTTGACCGGGTACTGGTTGAGTAAAAAAAGTGATCGTTAGGTACGGACATGGATTCTCTCTAAAGGTTAATGTCTGAAAGAATCCTAACTCAAAACAATTAATGTTGAAAGTGAAGTAGTTTAAAGTGGATGATTATGAAACATGCAAAAAATAAAAATTGAAGTGGTATTGAGTAAACCGGAGTGAACATTTGTCTACTACGGACACGATAAGAGTTAATCCAACCAATGACAGGACGTAACTATTTTGAAGGTTTACTTAATCTATGACGTAACTTACGGATGCGCTTATCCAGTCAATGAACTTGATAAAAGCGCATCGTAACGAACAACACTAGTCAGAGTATGAGAAGACAGATTCGCGGCTTGTATTGCTTATGTCATCCACAAATCATTGCTGAGGTTTACCAAATATTTTCTCAATAAGAACGTCAACCCAACCAAAAGGTAACAGGTTCGCATCCTTAGTTTTATCGACAGTTTGTAAGCCTTTTGGTGCATTGGTAACGTATTTCTCAAGGGCTTCTTCGTAGTGGTTTGGATTCTTCAAAAGGGTATAGATAAGCGAGTTTGCGTAAGTGGTATCCCCCTCAAGTTCCAAGTTGTTTTTCTCAGCATAAAATTTCGCAACGGCTGCTGATCGTGAACGTCCTGCATCACAGTGAACGATGATTTCTGTAATGTATGGGGATTCTTCGATTCGTTTGAACATTAACAAAATTTTTAACGCATGAACGTTACGAGCGCAACCGCCAAAGTAATCCCAAAAGTCAGCGCCATACTGAGAGATTAGTTCTTCGTCATAGGCAGCGTCATCAAATCCAATATGATCGTAATAACCCCAACCTTCTTTTGGCACTAGCGTATCAGCATCATGGCCATCATCGTGAATTGATATGAGTGCTTTAGAATTATCAGGAACAAGCTTTCTTGCGTCCCTGACAGGCATGAATGAAATATGGTGAATCATGAATACGCTCCGTTTTGATGATGTAAGAATATAATACACGGAGCGTATGGAAGTTTAAATTGTGGAATTACACGTTATTCGTGAGGGGAGTGGCAACCTCTAGCTTATCTTCTAGAGTACCATTACCGTTGAAGTAGTTGAGATAGAGGGTATTGCCTCGCGGGAAGATTTCAATGTGACCTGTATCTTCTGGCAATAGGATTGCAGCACGAGTTCCAAATTCACTGTAGGTGAATGAAGTAACAGTAAAATCGTTGAGGCCATTAGGAAACCTTATAACTCCCTCAAGCCCATCATTCTCTCCGTGGAACACTGTCATGCAATGTTTGTTGAGCACAACTTTCATTCCCGAAACAGTGGCGACCCATTGGTCGCCATGTTGACTAAATTTTGTGTTTGATCTCATTCTCTAGATTCGTACTGGCATAATAAGTGACTTGCAAGTTATCTGTCCGACTGGAGAAACACAGCATGACGCATTCGCTTCTGTGAATTCCATCGTGACGTATTCAGTATACATGTGGCTTATTGCATCAATAAGGTATTTTGGATTAATCCCAAATTCATAAGTAATTTGTTCACCAGAAGTTTGAGCAGAGATCATGTCCTCCCCTAAACCATCTTCTTCATTATCAATAACGGTTTGTAGCTTAACTTGGTCTTCTGTTGATGAAAGTTTTAGTTTAGGAAACTTGTCATCAGTCACTAATACAGACAAGCGTTTTAGAAGTTCAAGGAAGTCCAATCGGTTAAATTTTAGCTTGCTCTTTGTTTCGGCTGGAAACATGCGAGAGATCTCTGGATATTTACCGTCTATAAGAGCGGTACGATACACTAATCCACCCCAGTTGAACTCCGCACGGTTACTGTTGTAAGAAATCGTCATTTCTTCTGCTGGCTCATTAAGGCGAGTGAATACTGCCATTGAGTTATATGGGAGCAATAGACCCATCTTGTTTACATTCTTTCCCACTTGCATTTTGTTAACGCATAGGCGGTGACCATCACTTGCGTTGGCGAACAATGCGCCTCGGTTAACGTTCAGATAAACACCATTAAGGTAATGACGTACATCATTACGACCAGAAGCGTAAAGAACATTTGAAATTAGGTTCATAAATTCTTTAGCTTGAACGGTAAAGGAACTCTCAGCGTCTTTGATAATGTCTACTGTAGGGTACTCTGTTACAGGAATTGTTTTGATCTGTAGTCGTGACTTTCCACATGAAAGTACAGCTCGATCCTTACCATGCACTTCTTTAATCTTTACTAATGTGTTTTTAGGGAGGGCGCGCGTGACTTGAAATAGCTTTACAGCATCAACACATAGGCTTCCATTACCGATCACTTCAATTTGGTCAGTGGTACAGATACGAGTAAACGACTGATGACCATTACTCCCAGTGATCTGTAGATGACCGTTGTTCGCTTCAATTAACACGAAATCAAATGCAGAGATGCCAGTTTGACGACTATCAGCATTATTACACGCGTGACCGATGAAGTTTAATAGAAACGATGCCGATGTTGATATAAGTTCCATGATTGCCTCCACAGCATTTTAAAAAATCAGGGTGGTTAGCCCCTCTGATATAAAAATGTTAAGCCAAACTATGTGACGCGCAATAGCTTTAAACGCTATTCTTTGAAAATAATTTTTTCAGTTGGTAAGTGTTTTTGTATTTTAAAAAACAACTATATAAGTATTTTTACTGTTTATTTTATGGATTTTTGAGTACATAGGTTTAGCAAATTGATTGTAAACTCAAGTTTTCAATGTCCGATGTATGAGTGGTACAGAAATGAATACAGAGTTAGAAACAAACTCAGAGTTAGAAACAAAGATACTTAAGCTTGTTGCTTGTGGAGAACAGGTAGAAAATGTCTCACCCCAACAGCTCTATGAAGTAGCTGAAAATCACTCATTAGAAGAATGTGCTCAGTGGCTATTGGAATACAAAGAATCAAAAAACCTCTTGGTACGAGTACAACAACCAGAATGGGTTAGTCAGTTCATTAATAACTTAATAGGGTTAGGTGAACAAATTTGGCCTCTCATGGAGAGTGAAATTCATGCTGCCGTTGCATCGAAATTAAAAGCCAATGACCAAGAACTTGAGTTAACGAAATCAACTCTTACGGATGCAAATTTAAAGCTGGTTGAGAATGCCAAAGTTATTGAAGGTTTGGAGCAAAAACTGGCCATATCTGAACAAGCAAACACGCAGATTCAATCTCTCATTCAAAACCTAAAAACTGCGCAAGAAACAGCTATCAGTGCATTACAAGAAAAGAACCAAGTCAATGAAAGCCGAGTTCAGGCTTTAGAATTAGACTTGGAGACTTCCGAGCAAAAACTGAGTGAATCCCAAGAACAGCTAAACAACACTCGTCTTGAGGTTAATACGTTAATTTCTGAACGAGATGCCGTAGATTTGAAGGTAAAACAACTTGAGGAACAGGTTGAGCAATTAACTACGAAGAAGTCAGAGTCAGACATAGAGCTAGCTGAATGCAATAATTCGATAAAAGACCTCAAAGCAGAAGTTGTATCACTAAAGAAAAATCGTAACCCTGAAGAAAAGAAACTAGAACGACTACAAACCAAAAACGAATCACAGAAAATCGAAATTAAAGATTTGAATGTGCGGCTAGTGCAATCAGAAGGAACTATAGAACAACTGGTTACACAGAACACCAGGCAAGGAGAACAGCTACAAAGGTCTAGTGATAGGCTTATTTTGGCCTCAGAAGCTTATGAGAAAGCTATTGAGGCAGCAGGAGAGCTGAGAGGTAAGCTGTCAGTGTATGAGCTACAGGGAGAGTCCTAGCGCGTTCTAATGGCCTGTACAACTAAACAGGTATCATTGAATGTGAAATCTATCGTAGATGGAATTCAAATTAGCATGTTCTTATACAGATAAAAAATTAAAACATTAATTATTGAATGTGGGTATGTCGGTCAGCTTGCTGTCCACGTACCCACATTTTTTTTCGTTGGATATTGTGGGGTACTGCGCAGCAGAAATCCACATATCCAAGGACTATCATTATTAAAGATCTTCTTATGATCCTTTTTAAAAGATCTTATTAAGAATCGTCAGCCCTTATATACCAATGGGTTCAGAGCTTTCGTCGTGACATTTTGAAGGGTTTTCGTGACAGTTTGAAGGGGGAATGTAGACGGCTTGAAGGTAATTTCGTGACAATATGAAGGAAAGAAAACTTGCTTATTCAAGAGTTATTCACAGATGAAATGCATGACATTGTATTAAGGTTTCTGTTTTTTAAGTTGCCGTTTAACTTTTGATTTGTTTATGTTTGATTTCAAATTCAATAAATGGCGTTTTATGCTTGATAATTGATAATCAATTAAATTAGAATCCGTGACTTCACTGATTAAGCTGTCACGAGTTTTATGAACGCGCCAATTACTGTTAGTCAAAAACAATCAAAATCAGTTTATCTTCGACAGTCGAATGCACTGACTACGGCGGCGTATACGCTTTCACGCAATGAAAAGCGTTTGGTCTACCTTTCGCTAGAGAAAATTTTCTCTGGCTCAGTGGAAGAAGAACGGGGTAGATTCGACGTAACCATTAGTCATTCAGAATACGCACGTGTTTTCGATGAATCGGACAAGAATATTAGCCGCGATATCGCAAAAGCATCGGCTGCTCTAAACAAGCGTGAGATAGTTTTCTATGTCCCAAGTGAAGATGCAGACAATGGTGAAAAAGCACTAGATGGTCTTAGCTGGACCACTAAACGATCAGTTCGGCCCAAGCGAGGGACAACGGTACTTTCATTCAATGCCGAATTAGTCGATCTATTGCGAGCAGATGGTCGTTATACAGGTTATTTTCTCCATGTAGTAGCAAAGCTCAATAACCAATACGCATTGCGACTATATGAATCTATTCGTCAGTGGGTGACATTAAAACGCAACGCAAATGATGCCGAAAATGGTGTCGAGCGTTCGGTCACATTTGGGATCGATTGGCTTATCTCCAGATATGAACTTCCAGCCTCTTATCAACGTATGTCGGACTTCCGTCGACGCTTTCTAATCCCTGCGGTTACAGAGATTCATAACAAATCTGACATTTGCTTATCGTATGAAGAAAATGCTGCTAAAGGCGGGCGTCGGAATTCAATCGTATCTATCACTTTTCGTTGGATAGAGAAACAAGATCCATTTAAGGGGGATTATTTAGGTTTTGAAGCATTCACGGATGTTTCCAATCCCCCAGTACGGGATGAACTTGATGATGACGTTTGGGTAGAACTTGGCTTGGTATATCTGGACTCATTTAACGATGAAAGTAACAAGCCAACATTGGCATGGGCGATGGATTTTTTAGTCACATATCAGAAAGTTCGTGGCGAAGAACCCCCACAAAAACTTAAAGAATCACTACTCACCTTAGTTTCTTAACAGGTTGAAGACGTATATGCCATGTAAGTTTTTTGGCTCCTAATTTCATTTATAATTTGGTAACGCGGGGAGTTGCTATTGAGTGACCCAATTAAATTAAGTTTTGGGGTTGTTCTTTGCTTAGTTCTAGGCCATGCAATATGGATGCTCTGGTACGAATACAAGAAACCACGATTCTTATCTTTCTTTATGTTTAAGTGGTTATGTTCAATCGGTAAAAAAGTGCCACTAGGCGATATACCACCCGAATCCGCTCATATATTCAAGTTTAAATTCGCTGACGAACAGTATGAGTCGTGGCTTACCCGTGTACAAAATCGAGGCAAGATAACACAAACAGAGTTCTTTCATTTTCATCAGCAATTATTGCTCGAAATTGATGCTGAATTTGAGTGTCGACAAAACAACTAGCACTTGTTCATTAAATAGGGAAATTGGATGGAATTTAATAACGTTTTACTCGGCATAACGATAGCTTCGATCACTGCTTTTGGAATTACGTTAGGCCGTCATATCTTGTTTAAAAGAGAGCTATATCTACTAAAACAGGATATGAAGCAGCACACAATTGAGCATGGTATTGATGACGCTTTGTGGCAAATGTTTGTTTTACGAACGCGCAAAATGTTGCGGTTTTGGCGATAGGGCTGCGTGACAGGAGCACTTTCTTGAAAGGACCAGGAAATGCGGCGCATATTTGGTATGCAGGCAGTGCACCGCATTTGCTAGTAATTAATGGCTCCGCTGAGCCATTAATTTAGTGTTGGTTAGTTTCGCAAGAATTTATCATTGGTAAACACAGCCTCGATGGTATCCCGAGGGAAAACAAAGCTTTTACCTTTCGAAGCACCGTCAACACACTGACCTTGAAAAGGGTTTTTTCTTGCTCGATTATTGAAACCAGTGAGGATAAACCATTGTCCATCGCACTTAAACTCTCGTTTGATTTTATCCTCATTTAGGAAAGGGAAGGCATAGAGCACAGACACAAGAGCTTTATACTCAGGCGATACTACTGTGCCGTCAGCTGAAGCGCCAAGCATTGTTAATTTAACAGATGCCTCTGAACCGTCATGAGCATAAGACATATTGCCTGCCTTAAGTGTAACACCTGTTTTTTTCTTAATTTCCTCAAATGCAGATTCCAGTTCAGTACGTAGAACTTGGCACATGTTTTTATCGATTTTAATTGCAGTCATTTGATTTCTCACAGTGTTTTGGTTAATTGAGATTTAATTTTCAGCCAAGTTGCTCGATGCGCAATAGGCTAAATGCGCGCCTTTGAGAAAGGTTGAGTTGAGTACTCTAAGAGGCGTGTTGTGGGGATTAAACTCGGCCTCGTTTTGGCAATGTTAGTAACGTACTGCCATTTCTGTGCGTATATCCTGGCCAGTCATTTTCTTGGATTGAGCGGTTCAAATTCACTATATGACGGTGAAAATTTCTTTCGGCTATCTCCCAATCGCTATCTGATAGTTCAAACACTTCACATACGTCTGCTTCCAGATACTCCACTGTAACGAAAGGAAAAATGTTAATAGGGCAGGGTATGCCAGCTAAGCGACCTACGTACGTATACATGTAAGCTTGAAGATCGTAACCGAGGTCACCAAACTGGTACGCTGCCATTAGAGGATTCGCGCTGCGTGTTGTCTTAACATCGGCAGGAACCCCATCTTTAGATAACCAGTCGAAGCGCACTTTCAGCATCATTCCTGTTTCTGGACATTGAGCGATGACAGACAGTTCAGCAAAACCATTTTGAAGAATGGTATTTGCCCAATCATGGTTGCGTACTGTTTCACAAGCGCGGTGAGCATCATCCCAAACGATAGGGTCAATCGGTGTTTTTTCGAGTAGCGGCTTAACCTGATCGTTAGTCATGCAATCAACCAATGAAGGTCGTCCAGTCGAGTCAGATTGCACCTCTAACGCTTTTAGTACTGCTTGTTCACCTGCATTATCTATGAGGTGTTGCTTTTGTTGCTCATCAAATATAAACGCCGATGGATCAGCTTGAAGGATACGTTCAGTTAAAACGGCTTTAGAACCTGACACTGCTAATTTGAGCTCTTTACACTTCTCCCTTAGCTCGTCTGTGGTGTGCAAGCTGTTCTCATGTTCACTTGGATTGAGTAAGCGGAAATATCGGTCGTAAAAGCCCTCTGGCTCCAATATAAGCTCATGTGAATACGTACCGGCGTCATAGGTGCGCTCAGTCGTCTTAGTTGTGCGTTTACGGTCAATTTTATCTACGTATGCACGTTTGTAATGAGCAGGTGATTTAGCATATTTCTTAACTTGGCTGGAACTTGTTGCTGGTAGAGAGTGGTACACCTCGTTAGGCATATCAGCATAAATCCCAGCAACTAAATCACCATTACTGTCGAAGAAATTTGCATTACCTGCTGTGTCATAGGCAGGAGTAATAACGAACGGTAAGCCCTCATTCAGTTTCGCCGCAGCAAGGTCATCGTCTGTAAAGAAAAAGCCGTTGCGCGCCACTGTAGGCGTCTGTGGTGCGTTTTGAGATAGGAATGCCTCAACACTTGCCATGTGTGATGCATCAAACATATCATCTGTAAGAAATAATCCGCTCATGAATAAACCTTTTCAAAGTATAAATTACTCAACTCAGGGATAATTTTGATTCGATTGGAAAATCGCGCAACTAGTGTGGTTTCAGTCGGGGAAGGGCTGGTGGGAGTGATTATGAAGTGGCGACTAGAGAAATCGCCACTACGGATGCCGTATGTGTTTTAATCTGTGAAACCTAGCGAGATGTTTCCCGCTTCCTCTGGTTCAAGCAATAGAACATTGTAGAAGTCATTCTCTTTGAGCCAATCGACGGTGGAACTGTCGTTCTCTGGGTCAAGGGTCAAGCTTCCGGTGGTTTGTAAGTAGAGTAGGTTTACCAAAATCGCTTTATCAATATCGCTAAACGTTTCTGTTTCTTGAATGAGCATATGAGAGAAAGATGCGTTGTTCATACGAATACCCTTTAGTTGCTTACGTTAGTGACTTAAGAGTACGGGTAGTTTGAAAACGCGAAAGAGTGAATAAAAAAGCCGAGTTATATTTCCGGACTCTACTTACCTAATTTGATGACAATATCAACCTCCTTGTTAGTGCCCAACATTAAGCTTAGGTTCATTGGCTAATTGACTTTTGATGTTGCCGAGCGTTGCGTGATGGTCAAAGCGCTGTTGTCGGAGAAAACAGAATGGAAACAAGAGCGTCAATCTCTTCTTGAACAACTCAAACTGGCCTTCGACCGTCAGTTCGCCAAACGCTCAGAAGCGTTGAAACCTAACGACGAATCTCAAGGTAACCTCTTCAATGAAGTGGAATGTGATACTGTCAAAGATTCATTAAGTGGACATTAAAGTATGCTATGGTTGCCAATATCGCCTACTTAATAAACTTAATAATATGGATATTAAAACTGCCCTAGAGCGTCTGCATAAATTTGATCGGCAACGAATTTACGTATATACCAAGCGCAACTTACGAAGAGTATTTTTTGATGACAGTGAGGAAGCTTTTAAGCAAAGTTTATCGCGTTTAATCAAGTTCGGAGTACTAGAACGAGCTTGCCGGGGCGTTTACGTGTTTGCTTTAAGTCGCCACAAAGGTGGTTCTACCATTGAATATGTAGCTAAAGGTCTACGTCGTGGTGAATACAATTACATCTCGCTTGAATCCGCTCTTTCAGAATATGGTGTAATTTCTCAAATTCCTATTGATCGCCTGACAGTAATGACGACTGGTCGAAAAGGTGTTTTCAAAACTCCATACGGGGTGATCGAATTTACACATACAGATCGCGACGATATCGATATTCTGAACAATACAATTCTGTATGAAAGACCTTTGAGAATCGCCACAGAGTCTGCGGCGATTCGAGATTTGAAGCGAGTGGGTAGGAATACTCATTTGCTTTGCAATGAGTTTGATTGAGCACGGTAGGTTTACTAAAACTCTCCTTTGAGGTGAATTTTGTAGTTACCGATGATCTCGTCCATTACCTGTTTGAGTGCAGGTGTGACGATTACGTTGCTACGAGTAAAACCAGTGATTTCGCGTCAGTAAGTCGCTAGGTAGTTTACAATTGCTGCTGTGGTGTGGCAGTGAGATATTATGACTCTTTGAATAGGGGAACAAGGCATCTATAAGCCCTAAATGCTAATAAACCGAGCATGCCGAGACAAAGCAGACCAAATAATTGGATGGTAGCTACTGCTATTTGACTTGCCATAACGGGGTACTGAGCGATGCACTCAACTGTCGGGTATACCAGTTCGTTGAGTTGGTATTGGATAAAAGTGGCCCCGAACATCATCGGTATGCCGAATGCTATGATTAACGTGCAGTACTTACATGTCGACATTAAATGGCTGTAATAGTGTCGTGCTGGTGGTGTGGCGCCGTGACTAAATAACCAGCTAGTCACCCATATAGTGATCAGAAGTGGTATAAAAAACAATTTTAACTGTGAAAGAAGCAAGCCTCCCGTACACAGTAATATATACATTAAACCGATCGAAAATTTATGTTGCCTCATAAGTCCTCATTGATATGTCGTAGATAGGATCTATTTCGATATTGTACATCAAGTGAAAATTGAAAACGCTGCGTTTTGAATGTGTAAGATATGGAGCGCCAGTGATCATGACGCTCGACCAAGATTTTATTTAGTGGGGCAGGGCAGGTAAAACCCGATTTAAGTTGCTGGAAGCCTTTACCATTAAGTACTCGGGTAGGCTGAGTTCTCTGATCGCACCTTGCATTCTGTTCTGTAGATCAGCATCGATGTCAGAGATCATTACCCCAGCCAGGTAAATGCCAGCTAACCGCGGGTGACCATTACTATCCTGTCGTGCACGCTTGGCAACGTTAACTGAAGGGTGATCATACCAATTGGAAAGGTGCTGGCTTTTAAACCAAATATGGCCATCTGTGTCTAGAAATACCTTCTCAATCATCTACATCTTCCTCGGCGTCAGCATATTTACCGGCATCAGTGATAGTTACGTCGGACAACTCAAATTCATCATTCCATGATGCTTTACAGCAAGGGCAGCTAACTGCCATCTTAGCTTTAGCTCCAACCTTTAAAAATTCATCACAATTCAATCCGAGTTCCAAAGAATCAACATTTTCGTATTGGCAAACAACACATGCTTGGCCATGACTTAGGTAACGCTCTGCTTGTAGTGGACTGATTGCTTTAATCTCAAGCTTACCTGGCTCTAACAGATTCACTGCTGACAGAGAGTATTGGTTTGTCCATCCTGCAAAGCAGTGTGAGCATTGGCCACTTTGAGATACTGTTATGTCACCGAACTCTGGCTCGTCATACTCGATTGAGCTCTCAGAACAAATTGGGCAGATGTCACGGCCTTGTTTTATAGCTTCCATCTTTTGCGTATCAGTTAATTGCATTTTTATAACCTCATCTAGTGATAATGAAATTCTGATACAAAATTAAAATCGCACAATATCAATTAGATAGATATTTTCGTGACGAATTGAAGGGTTTAGGTATATGGTGACAAATTGAGGGTTTTGGGGGGCAGAGAGAAATTTCCTGAGGGAACAACTAAGGGAGTTTTGCTGGTGGTAACCATTCAGGAGGCATTGATGGGGCGGCGCAGCCATCAAGCTGCACCATTAATTCATACGTATTTTACTACTGCACTTACACCTTCAAAATGAGTTCCGGACAAGTCAAGGTGCATCCGACGTATGATATTGCTGACCGAATTATACAAATCATCTTTGTCACGGCTTTCACAGAGCAAACAATAAGTGTCCCCTTCAATTCTAGACTCAATAGTTTTATTAACTGATAATAGGTCCATTACTTCTTGGATGTTGCTTTCATTGACGGATTTTTCCGGCGCAGAATAATTATCAAAAGTGATTTTTGCCGTGAGCGGCATGTTCACTTTTTGACGGTTTGCCGCGACTTTTTGCGGGTTATAAACGTAAGCCGCGTATAACACAAATGGTGGTGCTGAATCCGGAGTTACAACGACAGCATAAATCAAATCAGCATTATCCATTAAATCTAGCCGCAGTGATTCCTCAGCGTCTAAACGACTTGTGAATGCTTTACCCTCAATCACGTTAATCGTGGTCGATGGACCCAGTGCCCGAACGCCCGTTTTTGAACACAGTTTATTGTTTGTCGATAGCCGAAATAAAGCATGCTCCTTGTCAGTGATCTGCGGCGTATCGCCAGATAAGGGAACATCTAAGGTATGTAAGTCCAGAAGACTATCAGCATCGATGATACTTAACTCATACATGATGGCTTTTCCTCTTCAATGACCTTTCGAAATTGAACTAAACCACCTTGGTCAAAAAAGAATTGAAGCCCGGCAGCACGACATCGACGATTAAGTTCAGTGGTCTGTTTTTCGGTATTAGCAAATGACTGTAGTTGATCAACCACGCGACCTGGGCTCAAATGGCCAAGTTTCTCCGATGCACTTATTTCCTGTGGAGACAAACAAGGTACATCTTTTAAGCTGCGTAGAATTTTGTATGCATCATTTCGGGGAATTTTACTTGCTCTCATATCAATCTCACTCTGACAATATAGGCCTGCTACGCAGACCTACCTCATTTAAGCCAATTTCAAGCCTGCCCAGAAGGAGTTATCTAGTGCAGGTTCATCTTCAATTACGTTTTCTTGTATGTCTGGGACTACTTTAGGTGTTGGGATGCTTTTTATGAGTTCATTCGGTCTTTCTGTACTTAGAAGCGTATAAGCATCACGGTTGCTAAATCGCTTAGAGGAAACTATCTCCTGACCTTTACTCAACGCTGACTCATAGATAGAAAAGCTGTTTACATCACGAGGTTTCGGGTTGGTTCCAACTCGGCCATATCGACGCGTTACTGCAAAAGAATCTATGCCTCGTTGAACGATAGAAACCTCATAGAACTTATGCTTGTTCTCTGCGCTGTTCGTGTGTTCTAGGTACCACGTGTAAACGGTTTGCTCATTCATTCTGAATCCCCATTTCTTATTGATATTTAAATGGTCTCATGTACTCCAAATTGCACAATCGCACGCTTCGATGCCCATGCCGAGACTCGAATCGGCAGCATGTAGCAGTAGGCAGAACATATGACCGTGAAGCCGGTAAGTACAATAAGCTCTGAGAGTGCCTGACCGAACTGCAACTCGACCGTTAGGTAGTTGGCAAACAGTCGAAAAGTGGGGAGCAGTAAAGTATCAAAACTTTGAGCGATGGCTACTGACATGGAAATGATCGACATAAAAATCCACGGTGTTCTCGATATACTTTCAGTATGTCGGTTTTGGTGTTTGTACGCGCAAATCAGGCCAATGAATGACCACAGGAAGTAGTTAATTACAGTTAGCATTGTTGTCTCCAATTTAGTTATAGAAATTTACCCAGAGTTGGGTGCGCTAATATCAATTTCCGCCTTGAACAAATTCCACAAGTGTTCTGTACGACTTCTCAGGTGTTATCTGGGACGTTGAAAATCTATAAGCTTGCAAAGTTCAAAAGGACATGAAACTTGAGAAGTCTCCTGAGACTTATATAAAGTCCTGGTCGACGTCACTATGAGGTCGAAATTCGCATGTACAGTTTGTTGTAGTCCTCGTGGCTCACACACATCCAAGGTTCGATCCCGTTGGAAGTTTCCGCCATCAACATCCGGTACCGGCTTCCAACTTTGAATGACATTACCTTTCGGTTAATGGTGAGTCGCTTAGCATCAAAATCACCTGTGGGAGTTCCGGATGCAATTTGCTGGGTGATACTTTTTGCCTTCTTAGCTATATCGGGCGGTAACCCTGATAAGCTTTTCTTAAAGGTACGAGGTAGATTTCCGAGTTTTATGGATAGATGTTTGCCCATGTGATTCTCCAGTTCGTTACTTTGTTTCAGGTGCCGGGTTAAAGAAAGTTCCAGATACGTGGTTACCGTGGTCATCGCAAGGGTAACCTTCCGAATCAATCTCGAATCTGTTGTTGCTACACTCCCAGCAACTGATGGTGGAATTGAACTGGTAGACGTCTCCAACTGAGGTGTGAAATACCTGGCTGATTCGATTGCCGATTTCAGCAAGTTTCAACATGTCCCATGCATTCACGTCTTCAGGAAGATCGTTGTTTAGAGCTAACGCAGCAATTGCCCGCTTAACGAGAGACAATAAGAAGGCATCTTGATTTTGTTGAATAGTTAAACGCTCGCACCAAAGCTTAGTTAAGACAGCAAATGAGGCTCCATCTAAGTCGTCATCAAGGGTGAAAACTTCAGCCGGGAGTACGTCATCTACTTTTTCTAGCTTGAGGAATGGTTTTGTTTTAGAACTACTTTCAATAGCTTCTATAAGCATTTTAATGGTGCCATTAACCTCCCCAGTCGTTGTTACCACGGTGGCCACTTGGTGAGGTAGAGCGTTGCGAAGAGCTTCAGTTAGTTTTTTCATATTCGAAAATCTCAGTTGTTTGTTGTTCTGATATTTCAAATACTCCGCTAAAAGGCAGATCGCACAAGAGCCAGGCACAGACAAGAATTCCGCAATAAATGCGGAATTTCTAAATAAGGAGAGTTAAGGGTAATTAGTGACTTTGAAAGTTACTATTAAAAAGAATGCTTAAAGATTTAGTCTCAGTATTTGCCATACAGAGAACCGTAGCCATTAAACCGAAGAATTCTATGACTTGGAAGTTACTCTTATTTTCGCGGTTACTTCCCTCAGAAAAACCCCAAAAAGATTTGGACAACCGGAGGGATAGGAACCAATAAGTAAATAACAAATAGACAAGATAATGATTACCGTGTTTATAGGTGCAGGTGATTGAGGCTGGCCTTAACCAGACCAGTTCTCCGTTCTATATTATTCGAGGTTACTTTATAGGTTAAAAAGCAGATTACATACTGCCCATATTACGGTGATACATGGGGACATATACAACAATAGGAGCATTGCATAACCGCCACCTCGTCTGCCGCATGCCACTTCTTCTTTGGCGGTTTCTGCAATAAATAGCATTATGAGCCCCGCTATAATTACCGATACGCCAAAAGCTAAAAATCCTAGAAAGTAATTGTCCAAGCTAATGTCGAGTTTAAATAAACAGATAGAGGTAAATGCACCTATATTACAAGCGTAAACCCAGGTTGGAATCACAAGGTTAGCTCTATCTCTTTGCTCCTCTTCTTTGTTGAGTCTTCTCCACACATACACAGTGACGTATTCTCTGCGTTTTTCGTCCCACTTTGTATCTGTACCATCAGGTTCGTGACGAATTGCAAAAGCAAACAATATACAAAAAACAATGTTGAAAAGTACGAATACACCAGTAAAACCTCTCGCACTTTTCCCTGCATCTGCAAAATAATAAACGCTCCAGATAATGCCAATTACACATATGATCGAAGAGCAAATTGCTGCGACATTGTACTCACCCTCGTCAATTCTTTTTTGCCCCGTTCCAGTCTGCATCGTTTGACCTGCTTTTCTTTCGGCCTTTTGCTTTTGAATTTCGCCAGATGCGTAACCATCGACCGAATTGGTCAACCAGTACCAGAATGAATACCACCCAAATAACACTGCATCGGCAATCGGTTTGAAGAATAGAAAGAATGCGATCAGACCTAAAACTGTTGAGATGTATAAGTCGCCAGTAAGATATCTTTCATTGTTCCAATTGTAATGAGAATGGGCAACACCGATTGGAAAAATCGCAGCAAAAGGGTATACAAGCAAAGGCATAAATTTGAATTTACCATCCTGGAGACTCTGCTTAACACCTTTAGATGTAAGTCGGATAATGAGGCCAACCATACATATTGCCGAGACGTATTCTATTTCTCGTTTAAAAAAATGAGTGTTTGTATAGAAAAAATTCACATCATATTTGATTATTTGATCTAGGTTGCTGCCATAGGTGTAATAACCGTAAATCGCTAAGCCCAATATGGTTGTTATGGTGCAGGCGACCCTTAGATACTCCTTATATCTTATTGAAACAAGAATGCCTGTGAAAAAGCCGATAATTGGTATGGTCGCCAATGGGTTATTCTTTTCGAAATGATACATTGTAGTTTTACTTATGGTTTTGGAGTTGAACGTCCCGCGTAATCATTGGTCTAGATGAATATATTGGAACGATAGTAGTATGGTGTGATTTTAAATGTATGCTAAGCCTACACAGCCATGATGCTGATTTTACAATACTTTTATCTCTAAACAAGGTTCTGTCGTATTTAAAAATGCAGCTCTGTATTACCGAGAACAAGGCTTAACTTTTTGAGTTAGGCTAAAACTAGGTGGCTTTAATCCTCGGATGCGTTCTTTTTCGCTTCCATTACAGCTTCCGCACGGCGGCGAGCCGTTGTGATCATAACGACCGGTTCCGCTACAGGAAGTGCAGGGCACTTGAATCCATCCATAAACAAAATTGAAGTAGTATTCTTTTCTCTCGTGCTTCCTTTGGTGAAATGTACTCAATGTTATTGCCCTAAATCTAAAGTTTTCAAAAATTCAGATGTTGTTACGAAGGCTTTATCGATTGAGCGTTCCATTTCCTTGTGAGTGAGTATTTCCCCTGCGTTAGTAAGGTTGGCATCGAGCGCGGAAATAAAATTTTTGACCATAAAAGACTTCAGTCCGTCGTCATGACAAATCGGTAATTGAATGTATCGGCCTGCGCAGTTAAGTCGAAGGACGTAATCATTTTCTGTAGATGACCACTCTTTAGTGAATTTCTTACAGCCAGACTCACGTAGTCTTCTGTTGATATATGGCAGGTGGCTACTCTCAATTGTTTCGAGTACAGCTGCAACCATACTTACGGATGCTGCTACGTCTTGAGCATGTTGGTTCCGTTGATTTTCTATGTCCTGTTCGCGTTTTACCATAGCGTCTTGGATATCAGTGATTGTGACTCGACCGCTCAGCAAGTCATTATAGGTTGGTAAAACAGAACGGCTTGAATATCCAAACTCGACGTTACGTAGGTACACCAAGATGGGCTGGAGCAAGTCTGATGCGTCGCTATTTATGAGTGTTCGTACAACTAATTCTATTGGAGTGTTTATATCGAACACTTCTTTGTGCATAACAATGTAAGCCATACGGCTCGTTTGTTTATCAATGCGATTCATTAGGTGTTCGTACGCTTCATCCATTTTTTGAAGAGTTGGAGTATCAGCACGCATAAACCATCCGTGAAGGCAATCTGACAGCTTTGTGCATTGTTCTTTTGCAGTGGCTGCTCGGCGGTAAGCGAAAACAGTATTGAAGATTTTGCTTCCAATCCGGGTTTTAAGAATGTCATCGAAATTCTTGGCCAGCTCAATCAGTCTAGAAGTCTTATGGTGCCTGAAGAACCACGAATCAAATGCTATCCACTCAGCAGCTGCGTATTGGGTGTCACTGTGCATTGGCACCGGAAAATCACCAAGTAAATGTCGTGCAGCCAGTTTTGCTGCGTTCTTTTTAACTTCGCCACTTAGAGCAGCATCCGCCTTTGATAGTTTATGCGATAAATGCTCAAGAATGTCTCTCCTTGGATCGGTGCTGCAACGGTTCGCCCGGATTAATCTACGTGCCAATGAAAGTGAATTGCTACAATTGTAAGAGGGCAATTCGTTGTCCTGAAAAAATTCTTCAGCCTTTGTATCAAAATGAATTTCATCAGAATCTTGTATCTGGCGCACCACTGACGAAACGTAAGCATCAGATCCGTGAGGAAGCAATTTCTTAATAGGTATACAAATCCTGTCGCCTGCATCATCAAGGCACACGGCACTTTTAGCATTCTTCTTCTCAAGCTTAAAGTTAGACCCGTCAGGCATTGTTATGTTGTCACCAATTTCCGCTTTAACCCACGAAAGTGCCTTCTCATAGTGGGTGCCCTCACCAACTAGCATTGTCCTCATGAGTGATCTCACTTATTTACTTGCGGATAGTTATTTTTAGTTATGCGTTTTACCGCATCTTTTATTGCCTGGTGTTCAGACTCGGTAAGCAGGCGATCGAAGTGCTCGAAAGCTAAATTAGTTTCGTGATCTAGAGCTTGAACAAAGTCTACGTATTCTTTTTCATCGTTGACGTTTAACCAGTGTGACCGCATCACTTCCTTGGTAGATGGCTGTACGCTTCCATATTGAATAAGGTCCCTGTACTGGAGCTTATGTAGCTCAATCCCTTTGAGGCTTAAATCAGATTTCAATCGATATACATTTTCTTCAAGATCGGTCCAAAATGGCTTGCGGTAGAAGGACATCAAACCGTCACCCTCTAGGTTTCTTAGTAAAGACTTTGTGTTTTCGCATTCGTCTCTTTCCATGAAGAAGGTCAAAAAGTCGTGAGACTCCACGCAGTGAGTAGAGCGAAACATATAATGGCCGTCGGTTTGAACAACTCTCGTAGTGTCCTCTAAGACGGAAACTAATGCGATGCGGTTTAAGTCAGCCGATTCAAATTCGAACTTCTGGTTGTCACGCCCCATAATCACGCCGCCAAACCAATTTGCTTGCTTTGATTCAAATCGCCTCCAGATTTCTTCAGTTGGAAGCTCAGATAAAGCATGCTTTTCAAAGGATTCATTGAACTCATTTCTTGGCTCAAAACACTCTTTACGCAAGTGTATAAGAAACGTGTTATCTCCTGTTTTTTCTCCAAACAGCTCGTAACCTGAAAGCTCTCCAGCAGAATGATTACTTGTCAACATAACGCCTGTGGCAATCAGGTTTTTGTGAATTTTACGTATAACCAACTCTAATTTGTTATCCATCGTTTTTTCTTCGTTTCAGTATTAATAATTCGATTAGACCCTACCTTGTAAAACGCGCAATGTTGATAGTGACTTTAGTTTGGTTAGATGTTGTGTTGCGCGATTTAATTGGTCGAGTAGTTTGGAAACTGAGCTTGCTTGTTACAATAGTTTAAGAATTAGTAAGCAAGAAAGTATGTGTGGAATGGAGATAGACGACATGAGCCAACTAAAATTGGGGCTTAAAGAGCGCGCACTTGTGCTCTTTACTGGGGAACTACCGAAAACCAGATCAGCTGATAGTGATATTAAAGTTATAGCCAATGAATCCGATAATTGGTTTAGTCCTGAATTAAGCGATTGGCTTCATCAGCGTTCAGAGACAGAAGGGAAAACAATCGATGAAATAGTATCCACGACACTTGCATCCGCAATGAATGCTAGTGGAAATCCTACGACTGATAACGTAAGCATAATTTGCTCTCGTTTCCGCAATCTATTCGAGGATCATGAGATTGGAGTATTTGATATTCCACTATTAATTAAAAGCAAAGAGATTGCGCGCTCATCATTGAGCGATGATAACAAGTTAATTGATGTGCTAGATGATGTCGTTTTGAAGGAATTGTCCGATTTGTTCAATGTTGAAGTAGGCTGGTTAAAAGGTCAGTGTGACCAATGCAATAAAAAATTAAAAGAATTCAAAGTTTATAAAAGAGTAGGCGTTGTTGCTGCTCAATTGGCTAAGTTAAAACTGCGTGGTGAACGAATACAGGTACAATTTATTGTAGGTTCAGATTCGGAAAATACAGCTTATGACTTGGCACGAGGTGACGCTATTGAAGGCACATTAGAAGTGGGTGTCATCTTCACTAGAACAAAGGTAGTGAATAACAAAGAAGTCAAGGTATATAGTATTTCTGGTGCAGAGCCCTGGAGCTATAGTAAGTGTCGAAAGCACTTTAAGTTGCTGATGATGTATTGCAAAAACGTGGATATTGATTATGGTGGTCTCACGCTTTCTAAATCTGACTTTAACAAGGTTTTCTATGGCAATGAACCAGCGGTCAATGCTAAAAAGTTAAATCGTCAAACTTGGAGTCCAAGTATATTTATCTCAAATGAGACAGAGCACAATCCTGACTATGACGAATTTGAAGGAATTAAAACGGTTTATGGTACTCGTGAGCAAGAATGCTCGATGTCTGAGATTGAATTTATTGAAAGAGCTTACCGTTATCCTCACACGGTAAATCGAAAGCTATTTGAAGATGGTTTATACAAAGAAAGTTTGTTAGAGCAAAAGTAATAAAATTTATAAGGTTCAAATGAAAAATTTAAGTCTAATCGGTGTTGTATGCTCTGCATTCGTAATGAGCAGTTCGGTTTGCGCGAACGGCGATGAATACAGCACATACATTTATAATGGTGAGGTAACTAGTTCTGCAGTATGGCCATCGTATTCAGCACTTTACTATGATGCTGTTGAATATACTGGGTTATACGGCCAGTACTGTGGATCAACGATAATCGATTCCACACATGTAGCCACGGCTGCACATTGTATCAGTGATGATAACGGTGGGCTCAATGAAGAGTACTTAATCTTTACGTCTGTTCTTCCACAACTTTCAGATTCATCTCAGTTTCTTTCGGGGTCGGTAGAGCGAATTAGAGTCAAGAATGTATATCGTCACCCGGACTACATCGATTCAGCCTCTGAGAGTTCAGTGCCGTGGCCAAATGATATTGCAGTACTTGAGCTAAATGAAAGTATGAACGTGTCCAGTTTGGACTATGCTGAGCTTGCCGATTCTAGTCAGGTCACTTCGTATCGTGTGGAAGAGGAAAGCTTTATTGCCGTAGGTATGGGGCTTACGGAAACAGGCAGGTATGCTGATCAACTGCTCTATACAGACCTTACTTATGAACCAAATGAAAATTGTGTTATGGGAGCCGGTCCATCACAGCTCTGCATGAACGGCGAATTAAATGAAACGACTGAGGTAAGGAACACAACTTGTTCTGGTGATTCAGGTGGACCACTCTATTGGTACGACAATAACCGATTTAAGTATATTCAAGTTGGGATCACTAGCTATGGATGGAATGATTGTCATAGCGATACAACAAGTAACACTTCGGTATTCACCGAAGTTGCTGATTACTCCGATTGGATTCAATCAGTCTTGAACAAAGAGGTATCGCCTGATCTAGTAATTACTTCTACTATGCGCGATTCCTATATTTCAACAGTAGAAGACCCTGATGACATCAACGTATCTCAAGAAGGTGAAGAATCTAGCTATCAAACAAGTAGTAGTGGTAGCTCAGGAGGTAGCACTTCATATGGAGCCGCATTCTTCTTGTTACTAGCCGCATTCCTTCGAAGAAGGGTAGCTAAATAAACGAAATAGAAGGTCAGTTTCACGTATTGCGCGATATCCATTTCGGTTTTTACTTAGTGAAGTCGAAACAAATTAAGGGCAATTACGTGAAACTTTACCACTATACTCTTGGTATAAAACTTAATTCAATTCTTGAAATGGGCTTATTGCGCACAAGCCCGTTGAAACCTACATACCCAGAAAAGCCTATATGCTGGTTATCCTCCAACGCTAACTTTGAAATGTCAGCGCTAAAGCTTGGTATGGATAGGAGTGGTCAATCCTCTTTGTTGAGTATCCACCAAATGGCTAACCACGGTGATGGACTTTACCGGTTTGTTTTTGAGTCAGAATCTATGTCGGTTGAAGTACTCCCCTGGGCAATATTAAAACCGCGTTCTAAGGCCAAGCCAAAAATAGTTAAGCGTCTAATTGATCGTGCCAAGTTAGCTAATGCAAACCCCAATGAATGGTTTGGTTCATTAGGCCAGCCAATACCTATCACAGATGCTGTATTGGAAGTTGGGGAGTTGAATGCAAATGGTGAGATTGAGTGGGCAAAAGCACATGGTCCAATAGTTGTTGGTAATAATGTCTTACAGGCAACATTGACTGAGCTAAAACACGCAGGACTAGGCGTGGAATGTAACAATCAGACTTGGGCTATTGGGTCGTAAACGCAATAATAGGTAGCCCTCTCAGGGCTACAGAATGATTCATTAATTTAGTGGTTGTTCATAATCCAAAATATTAGCTCTTTTTCTGAGCATTCAGGTAAGTCAAAGCAGACTTCATCACCGTGCCAATGTACACCGTCTGTTTCTTCAATTCGAAACTCATTCCCCATAAAGTTCAAATCAAGAGCCAGAACGTCATCCTCACCAGTCTCAGCGTTAATCTTAAACTTCGACCAATCACCCAAATCCGTAGAATCCATACGCTCAATAGATACGCTTACGCTATTAATAGATAGCGTTTGCAGTGGCCTGAGAGTTATACTGTTAGATATGTTCTCACTTTTGTTGAACATAATACGCACTGATACACGATCTTCACTTGGTATTAAGAGTTGTGCAGAAATTGGGAAATTAACTTCGTTCATCTTATGTCTGGGCTTCTAGAGTTTAGGTTCTGGTGTAATAGTCTAAATTAGCAGCGCTTTTAAAGCCACTAACTTTAAAAATTGAATTCGTAATAGATAAGAGGGTGTATGTCTAAGTACAACGTATTCATTGTTTCTGCATCCGTAGAGCAAAACTGGTCTGAAAAAGCGACAGAAGCACGTTCGCTATATACATCACCGATGTTCTGTGCGTGTAAGACATACGTGGAAATGAAAAAGACACCGTGGCTGATTTTGTCTGACATGCACGGTGTTCTGTGGCCAGACACAATGTTAGCTCCATACGACCCGGACCAACTAAGTGATCAGGAAAAGATTCACCGTGTTGAAAGGGCATTTGACCCAGATGCGATAGCTTCAACGTTGATCTGTATTTTGCAAATAGAACCTGAACGCGGATTGTCAGTGGCTGACTGGAAGAAGAACATATTAAGTGAGACAAAGTTCACTTTACTAGGTGAGTCTGATTCTCTCAGTCTAGCTGTTACAGAGCTTGGTCTAATAGGCGCTGAGGTGGAGTTTACACATAAGGGAATCCCAGCATAAATAGTATATTGCGCGATTTTCAAAGAATCATTTAATTGGGGTATCTACTTAAATACAAGGAAATGCCCCATGAGCTCAATCGATATCAATCTTAAATTTTCAGTCGAAGGTGTTGTCTTTCCTGAGTCAATAGCAGAAGCACTCAAAGAAAATGTTCGCGCTGCAATTGAGGCAAGCATTACCAATGGTCATCTAACAGCCCCAGAGGACACCCAATCGATAGTTAAACTTGAGTCAGTGAACGCAACCTCACCCTCAGTCTATATTGAAGTTGATAACGGACGCTTGGACCGCGTTTTCACAAATGTTCCCGGATTAGAAGTCAATGCAGTTGACCTGGCTGATGCTGAAGATGAAGAGAATATATTTGTCCGAGAGGGGAACCATTTTTACCTTTATTCTACATTAGAATTGCATTACTTATCGGACACATGCGATGACGGTACTTTCGATGCACAAGCATTGAAAAAGATTCGTAACGGTAACTTTGTTTCTGCAAGCAAAGAGGAGTTTGTTAATAGCACTGCAGAGATTGAGATGCGCGATGTATTCCATTCCGTAGATGGAGGTTGGTCGACAACAAAACCGTCTATAGATAGTGAAGGGCTCATTGAATCAGGTTACGAACTTTTCTTTGTCCAAGGTAGCCAAGAATATGTGTTGCACCGTTTTGCTAGTGAAAAGGCAGCTAAGCGTGCGATGCCAATCTTTAGCGAGATACGCTCTCGTTTGCGTGATGACTATTAGGTAGGAGTACACTTTATGATCCCAACACCAATATTAATCATGAGTATAGGGCTGACTTTAGCGATTGGACTTTGCTTCAAGTGGCAAGAGCTGAAACAAAAGCAGGTATGTATTTCCGAAAGTGGGCAAGATTCCCGTGACAGCCAAGCAAACTATGAACAGGCAAGGGAGAACACTCACTTAGTCTATATCGGAATAACGCTAACCCTAGCTGTGTTAATTGCGATTGCTGGTGGCACAAATAATATCGGTAACACGGTAGCAGCAACAGTTGGACTATTGCTCGTATACGGAACATCTCGACGGAAATAGCAAGATAATTACGCGGCATAAGCCGCGTTTTTTGTGCCTTGTGGATTATGTGTTTCATGTTTTCATTGGCCTTAATCAGGAAAACAATGTGGAGCATGAACCTATGACAAGAACGATCTGTTTGATTGACGCGGAGAATTATTCGTACAAGAAACTGAGCGAAGTGATCAAATTTATTCAACGAAACGACAATCTTATAGAAATTCGTGTATATGGCGACTTCTCAAGGTCTGGCCTCAAGACTTGGAAAAAGTACGCTAAATCAAAAGGCATGGTTTTAGTTAATGAGCCTGGGGCCATTGCTGGAAAAAACAGTAGTGACATTTCACTAGTGGTAGATGCAATGACCTTGCTGTATGAGCGACGCAGCGAGTTTGAACAAATAGCTTTGATCACTTCGGATTCTGATTTCGCAGTTCTAGCTCGACGATTCAGAAACTTGGGGGTCGATGTTCAGGGGTTTGGTGAAGCTAAGGCTCCTGAGAGCTTTCGTATGGCTTGCAATAACTATTGGTGCTACAACGAGGTGGTAGAAGAAAACAAACGTCCTCACGGTCTTTCTGGGCCGCTTTTAAAGCTTATCAAATTACTTAAGAAGGCCATTAAACAGAATTTGAATTCTGATGGCTGGGCTATGACCGCCAGTGTTAATAGAAGTGTACGTTCACTAAACCCTAGTATCCATCATAAACGTTATGGTGCGAAAAAATTCTCTGATTTGTTCAGGAGATCGGATTTGAGAACTATGTTCGAATTGAGAAGAGTAGGGGATTCATTACAGGTAAAAATAGCATGTTAACTTTTCATGGGGTTACAATAACGCTAAATATTGAAAGCGGAGTAATACGTGTACTTTGAAAATGGTTATCTGAGAAGCCGTACAATCGAGCAGTATCTAGAAAGACATCGATCAGGTCATTTAAGCAAGAAACAATCTACTCTGTTCCTGTTTTGCCTGTATATCCAAAACATTCTTGAGTCTTGGCTCTTTCACGGATTAATGGTTGTAACTATCGCGGTTAGCGCTACAGGCGCATTTGGAATTGAACCGCCATTGTGGTCAATCCTGGTCACGAGTTTTCTTACGTTAACCTCACCACTATTTCCTGTGGTGAAGGTGCTAAAAATTAGCTCTGCATACAAGGCGGGACGTGCCGATGCTGAAAACAATAAGCCATACAACAATCGATATAAACGTTACAGCCAAGCCTTTGACGCATATAGCGCGGGCTATTCAGAGGGCTGATTTTAAAGATGGCAGTACTCCCAAAAGCAGAGAGACTGGCGTTACTTGCCCAGTCCACATACGGTAGTGGCAAAAATTCTGGCAGTAATAGTAAAGCAGCGAGTAAACAGCGTCGAACTGGGTTCAGGCAAGTTAGTGCAAAGCAACTACCTCAAAATCGCAACTTATCACTTGTAGAGTTCAATGACCTTACTGCACAGCAAGAAAAAATAGAAACCAATCCGCATAGGCAAGAGATCATTCGTTTAGATGAACGTCCAGACTTGATTTCAAAAGACAGGGAGCATTACGAGCAAACTCTATTTTTTGACTACGTATATGAGCATTATCCTGAGTATTACAATTTTTTAGCAGCAACACCAAACGGCGGTTTTAGACGCAAAGGTGAGCGTTTCAGGTTGTGCGCAGAAGGGCAGAAAGCTGGTTGGCCAGACTGCCAATTTGCCTGCCCAAAACTAGGGTTTCATGGGCTATACATTGAATTTAAACGACCTGTTGAATCTTATCGCTCAATATCAGAAGCCAGAAGTGCATTAAAGCCTCACCAATTGGCTACTCTACGGATGCTTCTATCACAAGGATATGCGGCTAAGGTTGCCTACGGTGCGCAGGAGGCGATAGCGATCTTTGAATCATATATAGGGGTTGGTGGTGATTATGATAACGTGGTGTTGTTCTGCCCTAAATCAGTATTGAAACCACCTGAACCTGGGGAAGTATTAGAGCTTAAGCGAAATTCATTTGAAATATTAGAGGCAGAGTACGCTTAGTTCAAAAGTAAACGCGCAACAGGTGTGATGCGCGTTTAACATTCTATGACGTTAAGAAAATGCCAACCGTAACGGTCAATATGCTTAAGCACAATACAAGAACAGAAAGTTGTACCAGCATTGGTTTGTGATCGAGAGTTTGGATTAACTTAGTGAGCGCGTTAATCAGCACTGTTAGAGCTTGGATGTATTTCATTTGCTTTTTTTATTTAATAAAAGCATATAAATTTCTTCATGTGGATTACAAGGGCAGATTGGAAATAAATGAAATTTTTTTTACTCTATCTTTTTTTCCATCTGGTGGGGATAGGTGTAAGTCGTCTGCCGTAATTTTTCTTTCCAGTCATTCAGTTGTGATAGTTGGTGTTTAGAAATCAGTAGGCACGTCTATTGTAGACATGAAATCAGTAAGCTCCCTTGATGTATTAATGTTCCTTTCAACGCGAGAGGCTGAGAAAATTACCCCAGAGCCACACTGCCAGGTTCCGCAATGTCCGTCATTCACGTAAAACAATGTTAAGGCTGAACCATGCTCAATATGCTCTTCGGTAGTTATACTACATCCAGAATACAGCGATTCAATTTTAGTTAGGAAAACGGCTAGTGAAACTGTGCCATTAAAGCGGTGTGCATCTGAGTTGATCTGTGTGTTGTTCATTTGTATCTCAATGGGCTGTTGGATGATTTAATTAGGCTACGTTACTTGCTGCAACCCGCGATGCAGAAAGCCAGCTCAAATCTGGCTTTACATAGTCGGGTGATGATTAGTCTTTATAACGATCCCAATATTCGCTTTCTGAGATAATTTCGACTCTAATTTCTTTAGCTTGGTCTAACTTCTTCCGACCCACCTTCTGACCACAACAATTGAGTAAGTGGTTCGCAAAAACCGTCAGAAGCCCAGCATGACTTATGCCTGTTGTTGTTCTTCGGTGAGTTTACCGCATGCAACTTCTTGGCAGTCCTGCCTGGCTTCTCAGATTGTAGTTGTCGAACCAAGCTAAGCTGCGTGGAGTTACCTGTGACCTCTATGGAGTCATGTAGGCGTTCGACGGCAAAATGCACTTCTGATCGGAACCTCTCAAACGGATGCAAAAATCGGAGGGCTTTCTTCTTTAACTCATTTATCTCATCACCGTTTGGAATGTTATTTAAGCGACAGGTTCTTAGACTGTCCTGTTCACGAACAACCAAGCCGCGGTCAATCGAAGAACGAGCAGGGATATACGCTTTCCCTTTCCGGTTGCCTAGTGTGATTACGTGTATCCGGTAGTATGTGAATTACTAAAGATGAAAACACAGTATCGTCGGAGTTTGCTCCGTGGATGAACAAGGACAATAACTGCTAATCTTAGGTTACATACTATTTGCAGTGAGAATCTAAATGAATAAGCGCGATATTGTGTTTCAATGTGAAATTCAAAATAGAACCTTTAGTGCAATCGTTAACTATCGAGGACTGAGTATCTTTGAGCTCGACAATCCTTTGTCGCACGCAGCTGAAATAGGTAATGCGATTATTGCTTACTTAGAACCCAAACCACATCATAGGTTTAAACGGGGTTATCATCTTTGCCGCTATGACGACGAACAAGAAATCGATCTAACTCAATTTAGTTTGAATGATATTGTTGTATTCGCTGAACAATTCGGCATCCCTATAGAGGCTGAAAATGAGTGGTTCACTGGAGCTTACCTTAATTACTTTGTTGGAAGTCCATGTCAGAGAGCAGCACAAGAATGGGTTAACAAACACCCTAGACTTGCCAAACAAAGTAGTTGCCACGTCGACCAATTAACGCTCGAAGACTATGCTAAGGCCACTATATATCCTTCCAACACTGAGCTGAAACCCGCGAGCAGACTATTAGCTGGTAGATAAAAATTTCCTATGACACCTATATCAATCAGTAAGTTATAGGTTGTGATGGCTTTTTATTCTACAACATAGGAACGCTATTCAGACAAGCTAACATGGGAAACTGGGCTGGTGGCAGTGACCACCGAAGTATAGGACGTATAAATGTTTGTACAAATAGGCGTATGGGGCTCAAAACGTTTAGCCCGTAATCTAATGTTACGAAACTATCCGAACAATTGGTTATTTGACGTTGATGACGATACAAAGCGAAGCATTGAAAAGCTTCATCCAGTATCTATAAAAAGTGACTTTCAAGAACAGCATGGCAGTATAATGCCCAAATTGTTGCGTTATTATGACATCCCACAAGGCAGCAACCTAGCTAAAAAGTCTAGATTTGATTTAAGTCCATACAGAGCACGGATGGATGACAAATTAACGCCATACATGGACGAGAGTATTGGCGTTGATTGTCGATTCTCAGACCAAGATGATATTCAGGTTTATCCTTACTTAAGCCATGAAAGTAGCGATTACTTTACTACTCACAATATCTACTCAGAGTATGCATGTGAAGACTTTCTACGGCTGATACATCGCCAGTTGCGAAACTATTGTAGTAGTGAGTGTTACATGACTCAGATACGAGCTTATGACCCTAACTTTGACACGTGCTACCAAAGTATTTCTGTAAAAAACCCATACGCTCTAAAAGACAAAGTTAGTGATGAACCAGTTGAAATACAACAGGCATGGTTAGGGCAACATGAGTATGGTTATGCGGTTCATGAGTTAGAACGTGAGCTAGGAGAGGGGTCATTAAAGGGAACTTCTTTTCGAGATCCAGATACTATTATCAGCCCCACCGAAATGAACAAATTGATTTTATCGGGTAGTGTCGATAAACAGATAATCCGCAACATTCAACTGCACCATAACATTTTATGGAATGAAGCTTTCGATCCGAATCATGTATCGTTCATGTACGATTTGCTTGGAATAAGAGCTAAACAGAATTTTTACATTACTCATTCAAAAGAAGTGCAGTTCTTGGATTTTGATTGGGATAGTTTGGCATAGGAAACGAAGATTATGACTCATGGCGAAGTTTCACAGCTAAGTATATTTGAGATGGCAATCTCCGGATGGCGGCTTGCTTTTGAAAGTCCAGTGACGGCATTTTTAGTCATATTGTCATTTATATCTATTTTTTTGTTTATTGCTAAATCCTTTGAAGCAAGCAGTATTCGTGATCTATTCGTAAATAAATCTGACGTAATTGAAGCACGGAAGAAGCTGGGTATCAAAGAAAAGTAAAAGGGGAATCAACCATATGGCAGAACTAGAGGCTAAGAAAAAGCCACTTTATTTCGTAGCAGGGCTTTGTCTATTGGGGCTGGCTGTTTGGGCATCAATCTATTTCTGGCATCTGGAAGAATTTCATTTGCTGTATATCGATGCGGCGATTCTATTTGCAGTTCCGATAGGTTTATCTTGGCTACGATGGAGCAATTTTTTTAAACATAAAACTCGAACGATTCAACCGAGACACTGAGTTAGGAAACCGAAGTCCATTCAACAGCACGAATGATTCGTGTTGAAGTATCCGACCATAATTGGGCCACAGAAGAAGTCAGTTCGGAGTTAAGTTTTTGATTGGGAAGTCATTAAGTGGCCGCTGTTACGAAGCGGCCAATATTTAATATTAAGTTGCTTGCCAGTCAACCTCATCAACCATCAACCGGTTTGCGGATATGTAGTGAATGTAATGTCCCGATTCAACTTTATGACTATCGTCAGGGTTTAGGATTACGTCGTCGCCAGATTGCAAAGTGGATACAGCAATCAACGTCGCTTTGTTCTTCATCCTCATTAATCCAGATAGGTGACCTACACTGACTGGAGAGTCTAAAACAGGGACTTGCAGAGAGAATTGAGTTGCACCCGTTTGCGGGTTTAGTAATTGGCTAATCACGCGGCTGGAGCCAGGATCTTGCATAGCGCGAGCAAGTAGAGATGAAGTGCGGTTCGTACCGCATTCAACATTCTTGCAGTGTTTGTCGAGTAGCTCAGCATTTGCAGGTGAGTCGAAATAAGCAACTATGTGGCATTTATCATTCACAGCAGTTGATAGTGCTAGAGAAGCAGTCAGAGTTTGTTCATCATTCTCAGCGTGGATTATCACTCGATTGGCCGCATGTGCAGCTATTCGTCGAAGTTCATTGGCATCTGAAAAAGATGATACTTTTGCAAATACAACGTCAGTCAAATCACTTAACGGATGTGTCATTGTGGAATCTTTAACACAAAGGAGTATATGTCCGTTTTGGCGACGTGAGTCAGACAAGATACATTTGATTAAGGTGTCGGTTTCTTCGCCCCGGTATCCGACAACAATCACGTGACCCTTGTAGTTATTAAATTTAGCTGTGCCATTCATATTTCGCTCAATTACATCCCTAGTTTGATTAATTATCTTCCCAAGCAACGCACCGAATATCGCAAGAGATAACGGCAATTGGTAGATAGCCATAAATAAAGAACCTGGATCTGTTTCCGGGGTAAGGACTCCAAATCCAACAGTGCTTCCTGTCGGTGGACAACAAAGTTTGAAACTCGAACAATAAAGATTAGAACTATGACAATAAAGTACGAAACTTTTCGGTGCCATTTGTCGTAGTTTGCCTTCTTCTCTGAGACGATTTTGCCCCAAAATCGTTTTCAGCTATAACATACATGTTAGAAGATAACCGGAATTTGCCCAAATCCTGCTCATGTGACGGCAACAACAATCATGCAGTAAAAATGATTTTTTATGTTGGCAAGGTCACTTCGGGACAAAAGCGAGTCGGTATCACTGATCTTATTGACAATTCTTAGTTTAATGTTCCAATTTTTTATTCGTCCTTGCCTTATGCTAAGAGCACTACACTAATCTATCGAGCACAGTGGAATATGAGTCTATTTCGAAATACCCAAAGATTGACCCAAGCACGAGAAGATCACCTTACTGAGTTTTTGGCAGCATGCCTTAATTCATTAGAGCAATTTCGTTTAGCATTTGTGCGACTGGTGCTTGGTGAGCAATGTACTAAAACGTTGTTATCTGTTGAAACACAATGTGCTTATCCTAACTGCCGTCCAGACATGAAACTCACGTTTGATGACGGTAGTGTATTTCTTTGTGAAAACAAACTGGATGCGATGGAAACTGGAGGTAATGAGGACACAGACTTTATGCCTCAGCTTGAGCGGTATCTTCAACTTGATGTGGATGGGGTTCTCTACATCCGTACTAGTTTGAAATCGCCTTCAGCGACAGTTTTAAATCATTCTAGATATGTAAAGCCGCAAAATAGGCAGCATTTTCTCTGGCGAGACTTTTATGATCTATTGATCGAAGATAGTAACCCGCTAGTGCAAGAACTGAAGATCGGCTTTGAGTATATGGGCTTTGTTCCTCCTAACCCAACTATAGGGGATTTATCTCGACAGGCGCCAAGAGAGCAACGTGAAAACTTCTCTAAGTTCTGGGGGACGACGGAGGCTCAGGCGCAGCAAGGCGGCTGGAAAATTGGCGTTGGCGACATTGTTGAACGGTATTTTGAGCATGAAAACGCAAATCTAGCTAGCGCGGTTTACGTGAATCCTATTAAGCCTGAACGTTTCCTTGTTCGACTTTCAGCGAATCCAAATAGACAAGAAGATATTTACCAAGCCGTGAAACGACTTGATTTTGGTTCTGAAGTATCCATTTGTAAGAGGACAGTAGACAGAACTCATGGGAAAGCTCCGGTCGTTGATATAGAGGCTCCAATGTCAACTATATTGCCGAGTACGCTAACAACAGTAGAATCTATAGAGAAGCAACTTCATGATTTTGTGATACCACTGTTAAGAATCGCGCAACACGTATAGCGACATTCACTTTCAGGTAAAAATGAGTGTTGCCTTCCGATTGGATTGGGACAGAAGCGCCTTAGATTCGCTTAACTGGTGTCCAAAATCGGTGGTACAGTTCATACCTTGAATTGAATGCCCTCAATTACGAACTTTCATGCATGACATTACTCTTTGTTTGCCTTCTTGTAATCACTCAGATTAATGACTCTACTCATATCCAAGGGGACGCTCTCAAATACCCATTCGCGCCAGTGTTTGACAAACTCTTCAGTTGAAAAAAAGAACGTTTTTCGATGCTTACTCTTACGAGGAAACTGATTGGCAAACAAATTAAACCCAAGTAGGTCAACATCCTCAAGTAACATGCCATCTTCATAGCAGTGGCGTTCAAGGTGCCAAAGCACGTCATTTATGTGTGCCTGCACGCTACGGTCTCCTCTAGGATGGAATGCACAATCATTCACCGCTCTGTCGTAATGGTCAATGCAGCTCTCAATCTCGACGGCATCGACACCACTTTGATTGGCTAAACTGTGAAAACATGCCTTAAGCATGGGTTCAAAGGTGTTGAGAAACTGATAAATATCACCTTTCTTACATGCAAGTACCGTAATACAAAAGCGGCTTTGATAGTCCATTGCCATTAAGTATTTTTTGCGTTTAATGGATACACAATGAAGTACCCATTGCCATTGAAATTGACCATTTTTGTCGGCATCAACCCCATTTGGGAAAATAGGCGTTTCAATTGATTCTGAGATGGTTTTATGTGGTGCAGGTTCTAGATCTGAACACTTTTGACCTTGACGTGTCACCGTAAAAAATTCAGCAGCAGCTTTAGTGCAGTTAAAGACTAACATATTGTATTTTCCAGCTTTAATAACATTGAATTTGGACAAGGCGGCTTAGATGCACTTAACTTGGCGTTTAAATCTGCTGTTGAGGTTCATAGCTCTCGATTTGATATCCGTTTGATTTTTGAGCTTAAATTTCCTCTGTTAATACCAAGCATTTTTGCAGCCTTTGTTTGATTGCCTCGGGTGTGGATCATCAACTCAGTAAATAGTGTTTCTAACACTATGGGCGTAACCCAAGACATATCAGGTGTTGCCGACAGACTATCAGACCATGTCGGATCTAACTCTAAGCGAAGTAGTTTCTTCAAATGATTTTTGTCGATTGGGGATAAATGGTTATTCATAGGTGTTCTGTTAAAAAGCGGATGTTAGTGGGTTAGTGAGAAACGATGCACTATATCCTTGCGGATCTAATGTGTCGAGCCTTAGTAACCTACCCAGATGTTCTCTTACCCTCTTAGCTCCGGGACAAAATGTATGGTACGCCCCGGTTTTGCAAGTTGATAACTCAAAATAACCGAGCTGGTTTGCGACAATGTATTCAGAGTCTATATGAGACGTTCAATTCATTAACCGTCCCGCTCTACGATGAGATCCGCGCCAGATTGTCCTCATAAGCGCCTAAGCACTTTTAATTGCTGTTTTGTCCCGCAGGTCTTCAATCTGGTGGTCTGACCGTTTTGTCATCTATCATTATCATATGCAAACTCTGTTTAACTTCTTATTTCAAAGGGCTTTCTCGTGACCATTACTGACCAAGCTATTCGAGCAAGCTTGTTGGCTAATGCAACAACTGCTACATTGAATGGTTTTCTTTGCTTAAGCCCAATTAACCATGTTCCGAAATATTGCTCTACCGAAGCATTTCGCCAAAGAATAGCTCTTGCAGCATGAATGAATAGGGTTCTTAGCTCTTTGTTGCCACGCTTAGATATCCCCAGCATTCTGGGTTTACCTCCAGTAGAGTATTGATAGGGAACTAAACCTATCCACGCTGCGAAGTTTCTTCCATTGGAAAAGTCATGAGGATTACCAATAACAGATAAACAACACGAGGCAGTTATTGGGCCAATTCCGGGAACACTCTGTAATAACTCCATAAGCTCGTTGCCTTTATTGAGCTGATCTAGCTTCTTCTCTTGCTCTTTTATCCATTGATTTAGAATATTGTAATAATCGAGCTGTTGTCGTAGTTCGAGAATCAGAAGTGGTGGTACTGGTTCTTTATTATCTGCTAGCCATTGAAAAAGCCCCTTCATTTGATGATGGCCTCTGGGAAAACTGATCCCAAACTCAAGTAGCATAGAGCCAATTCGGTTCATACAAGCAGTTCGCTCTTTGATGTAACCAGAACGAACTTTACGTATCACCAGACCTAGTTGGGCTTGCTCTGTTTTTGGTGAAACAAACCTCATCTTTGGCCTCATGGCTGCTTCCGCAATGGCATCAGCATCAATGAAGTCATTCTTGTTGGTTTTTACATAAGGTTTTACGTATTGAGCTGGAATTAGCTTAACTTTATGCCCATATTCTTGGCATTTTCGGGCAAACCAATGGCACCCACCACATGCTTCCATTGCCACAGTAACAGGCTCATGAACAGAAAGAAGCTGGAGAGTTTTTTGCCTAGTTAACTTTTTACGGAATGTCTCACGGCCTGCTACGTCATGGCCTACAAGATGGAAGACATGTTTAGCTAAATCAATACCGATAATTTGTGTATTAAGCATGATGGTCACCTTTCCTATACTCGATACTGTCGAGTTTAGTGGAATGGAGGGGCGTACCATCTAATTAGCGCCTTAGTTCATTCGTAAAGGCTCATAATGACCGCCGTCATTACCACTACAAGAGTTCTTCACTATGTCACTATCACCGGATACCTGGTTTGAACACATCCAGGCATGGATGCAAACCCAGCAAACTCAAGTTGACTATTGCCGTCATCATGGGCTTACCCCTCACCAGTTCACTTACTGGAAACAAAAATATCACGCCACTCAGCAAACTAACCAAGGAGAAACTCGGTCTGGATTTGTCGTGGCTCAATTCGAAACACGGATATCCACCCAGTCAGGGCCGACGATTTGCTTACCCGATGGAACTCAGATCACGGATGTCAGTGCCACGAATATCTTGATAGTTGCCCAACTTCTCAGGGAGCTTCGATAAATGCAGCCGACACTCCGACCAGCTCAGCACCTCAATTGCGTCTATCTTTATCGCGATCCGATTGATTTTCGCAAATCGCACCGGGGACTCAGTGCGCTTATTGAAATAGAGTTAGGCCACAACCCCTTCAGTGGCAACTTGTATGCTTTTACCAATAAGCGACGCAACAAAATCAAATGTCTCTTCTGGGAAAACAACGGCTTCGTGCTCTATTACAAAGCACTTGCTGAAGAAAAATTCAAGTGGCCCAAGCGAACAGATGAAGTCATTACACTCACGGGTCAACAGATAAACTGGCTGCTTGATGGTTACGATATCTCCTTGATGCAAGGGCATAAAAAGTTGGAATATGAGTCCTTATTTTAGCGACTTATTAACGGGAATTTGGTACAATAAACCCTGTTGAAATAAGGCGTTAAAGGCAATTTGAATCATGACTTCCTCTTCTGAAAACCTGAGTGAAATAGAGCAACTTCGTGCTCAGTTAGCAGAAAAAGAAGCACAACTTCAAAACCAGTCTGAACGTTTGAAATCTCAGTCAGACCGCATTGCGATTTTAGAAGAAATCGTTCGCCACCTGAAAATCAAACGCTTTACCCCAAGTAGCGAGAAAACCCATCCTGGCCAGTTCCGGTTGTTTGACGAAGCGGAACTGTGTACCGATCCTGTGCTTGACGCTCATGAAAAGCAGGATGAAGACCAGAAGAAAAAGAACACATCTAAACCTCGTGGCCGTAAGCCACTGTCTAACGATTTACCGCGTGAACAAATCTTCCTGTACCTGACAGATGCAGAAAAAACTGGCGCTAAGAGCACCTTCTTCGCCAAAGTGAAAGAAGAGCTAGATATCGTACCCGCCAAAGTTCGTGTCCTGGAATACATGCAAGAAAAAGCGGTGTTCGACACAGAAGATGGCCAGACTATGGTGACAGCGCCGATGCCAAAGCATCCACTGCCAGGTTCACTGGGTAGCACCAGCCTGATTGCTCATACCATTACGTCTAAATATGTGGACGGTCTTCCGCTTTACCGAATCGAAAAAATGCTCAGCCGCTACGGTGGTGATATCTCCAGGGCCACACTCGCCAACTATGTGATGAAATCGGCGCAGGTGCTTCAGCCGTTGGTGAATCTGCTCAGGGAGCATCAAAATGCAGGCCATATCATTGCGATGGATGAAACTCGCATCCAGGTGTTGAAAGAGCCGGGTAAGCCAGCTACGTCCGACAAGCAGATGTGGGTATCACTGGGTGGGCCACCCAGTGAGCGGAGCGTTCTGTTCCATTATGACCCATCCCGAAGCGGAGAGGTTCCAATTACATTGCTTGACGGCTTTAAAGGTTACCTGCAAACCGATGGTTATGCGGGGTACAACGCTGCCTGCAAGAAATATCAGTTAACTCCAGTGGGCTGTATGGATCATGCGCGCCGGAAATTTATTGAAGCGCAAGCGGCGCAGCCGAAAGGTAAAAAAGCCAAAGTTAGCAATGCCGATACCGCACTCGGGCATATTAATCAGCTTTATCATATTGAATGTCAGATAAATGAGCTGAAAGAAAAAGCGGGATACACCCCAGAGCAAGTCGTTGCTTATCGTCAAGAGCACAGTGTTCCGCTTTTGGATAAGCTGAAAATCTTCCTCGAAAATAATGCCAACAAAGTTCCCGCAGACAGTCTGACAGGCTTAGCGATCACTTATATGCGAAACCAGTGGGAAAAGCTTGTCGTGTACTGTACGAATGGCGAGTTACGTATCAGTAATATCTTGGCTGAAAACGCTATCCGCCCGTTCGTGGTAGGGAGAAAGGCATGGTTGTTTGCAGATAGCTCACAGGGGGCAAAAGCCAGTGCGGTCTGCTATAGCATTGTAGAAACGGCGAAGCTAAACGGCCTGGAGCCATATGAGTATCTTCATACTGTTCTGACGAACCTGCCGTATGCCGAAACAGTCGAACAAATCGAATCCCTTCTACCATGGAATATCGGTAAAGCCTAAAAGGCTTGCTGGTTCTGATCAATAACGCTGATAATTAATCGCTTACCAAAATCATTCTAGCTAACTTGGCTTGGTTGAAAGTCAGTCATTCGAAATAATAATACTTAACGCTATGATTTATAAATATAAAATAAAGGAAGACAAAGATTCATTAATGATAAATTTATTAGCTAATAACTCTTCCCTATTTACACTCGAAAATCTGTCATTGATCACATTAAGATTCGCGTATTTTTTGCCTAATTGCGTGGTTACCTATATACTAAATGGAGCAGTGAGGAGTAAAAGTTATTGCCATTCTACGCTCGATTATAATGACTAATGTGGTAGATAGCTCACCCTATACATTGTCAGGAGGAAAGTAACAATGGAAAAAGATGCTTTAGGTATATGCCTTTCACGAGACATGCTAAACGAGCATCTCCTTTCGACGTTTACTCATGTCCGGGCCTATGAATTAGAAACCGAAGATCATGAAAACTTACGTGTCTTGCTTGCGTTCCCACAAATGTCTGGAAAAGATGTACTCACAACAATGCAAGGGACCAAAAAGCTCATATGGCGCGCAGATTTCTTATGTCCCTACTATTCTCATAATATTCATATATAACATTATTGCTGGTTCGGGTTTTCGAATCAGCAATTCGACTTTTGTTACAACAAAATACTACTCAGCCCTGTCGAAAATCTATAATATAGAGCATTAACTCTAAACCTGATTCTGAACGGAAAGTATGAAGCCAAAATCACTCACTCTCTTGATGTGCTCATTGCTGGGTATTTCATCGGTATCCGCTGCGCCCATTTCGTTCCAGCAAGCTTGGGAAATTTTGCAGCAAAGTAACCATTCTTTAGCCGCTGAACGAGCCAATGTTGAACACTATCAGTACATGCAAGATTCAACGTTTAATTTGAATTTACCTTCCGTTACCGTCAGTGCAAACTACTACCTTTTCCATTTAGTTTTGAATGGTTAGTTCATCATAAGCCCGGTGAAGTTTGTTCCGGGCTTTGTCTACATCAAACAACCATTCGATGGATGCTTTCTCTGCATTGCGCATAGTCTCCCAAGCTTTAAGCTCCCGATGTAATTCCTCCCAACTCCCGATACGTCGATTAAGGCATTGCTGATTCATAACGCCGATCTCAATCTCCACCATGTTGAGCCAACTGGCATGAGGAGGGGTATAGTGGAAAGTGATTTTCCTTAATATTCGGCGAGCCTCTCCCGCAGGAAACGTGTGATAAAGTGCGCCAGCCTTGTGGGTGGTAAAATTGTCCAACACAACATGAATTTGGTCTGCATCCGGGTAATGTTCATCAACTAACTCTTTCATGCACCAAGCAAAGTCTTCGAACTTTTTGGTTTTTGTTGCTTTCGCATGTCGCCAACCATTATGTCGGTCATACATCAGGAAGATATTCGCTACCGCTTCCCTGCGATATTCATAATCGATCCGTTCTGGTTGTCCAGGTTTAGCTGAAATAGGCTCTCTTGTATGGGAAACCATCTGCTTCATGGCCTCATCGAAGTTAATGACCGGCTCTTTGGGGTTGGCAGGTTGAGCATACAACTCCAAAACTTCTTCCATCTGTGCAATGAAGTCCGCATTAAGTTGACCAATACACCACATTTTCTTCTGCCATGGTTTGAGTTGATTTTCCTTAAGTCGCGAGCGGATTGTTTCCAGAGAAATACTTTCTAAGTCTGTCAAAGCAATCAGCCGGTCTGCAATTAAAGAAAGCGTCCATCGAGCGACCCCTTCAGGTGGCTTGGTACAGGCGATAGTGATAAGCGTGGCTTCCTCGCTTGAGCTTAATGCCTTCGACTGCCCAAGACGTTTTCCTTCTTCCAGTGCAGATTGTAGGCCTTCTTCAACAAAGCCGCGTTTGGTTCTATAGACCGTTGAAGTCCTGGTATTTAAGAGCTGACATATTTCAGCGTCTGTATGTTGCCTGTGATTTGCCAGTAAAAGGATTTGGGCACGCTTTAGCTTTCTGGCGTTGTGCTTACCTTTACTGGTGAGTTCGTTAAGTTCAGCAATTTCTTGTCGGTGGACAACAAAGTTTGAAACTCGAACAATAAAGATTAGAACTATGACAATAAAGTACGAAACTTTTCGGTGCCATTTGTCGTAGTTTGCCTTCTTCTCTGAGACGATTTTGCCCCTTTATCATTTTCGGGCAACAAACTAGTTTTTGAATAGGGTCGGTGTTTACCCAAAAATTTCTAATGTAACGTTTGTGCTTTTTATAGCGTGAAAGTGAGTTTTTATTCATTAAACTTCAATGTAGAGAGGTTTCGGTCGTGACTTGCTTGGGGACAGAAGCGCCTTAGAGCATCCAATCTAGAACATTTATGGTTTAAAAATTTTCAGCCTATCATTGAAGACACTGTGATTGAGGACACGTTTTTATCACTATCAATTGACCTATTCTTTTAATAGCTGAATTTGTTTTACCGACTCCAATTACTCTATCGTCATTGTAGATGCTTTATTCAGGCTACCATTATTATAAGAAAGTGTTATGGCTAAATTTTACCCTACTATAGAAAATATCTTGCGACTAAAAGTGAAACCTACTGAGGGTGAACAACATCTCCTCAATTACTTTGAAGAAAACTTAGACGATAACTTTGAGGTGTTTTTTAATCCCTTTTTGGATGGTGACAGACCTGATTTTATAATCATTAGAGAGGGTGTCGCGATATTTGTAATCGAAGTTAAAGACTACAATTTGGATAACTATCAAGTTGATAGCTATAACAAGTGGTCAGTGAAATACGCTAATGGGCAATCTAGTATATCGTCTCCTCAGTCACAAGCGTTTACTTATAAAAAGAATTTGTACCAGCTACATTTGCCCGTCTTAGGCATAGGGCAACTAGGCAACCGAAACTTTTTTAACCTTGTCCAACCAATTGTCTATTTGCATAAGGCAGATAAAGATAAAGTGGACGCGCTATATCAACCTGCCGAGAATGACTTAAGACTGAAAACAAGTGAACTTCTCAATGCTAAACGTAAATGCAGTATCGATGTAGACACTTATAATAGACGTGCAGAAGGATTATCTCGGACTAAAAAACGCATAGTTCGTGATAAGGCGATGATATTTTCTGGCGAACAAACTCATAAATTAGTAAGTAAAATCAAAAACTACAAATCTCAAGTACTATTCGATGATAGAGTATATGATGACCTGAAGCGTCGTCTAATGCCTTGTGAACATGTATTAAAGCAAGGTAAAGCTGTTTCCTTAGACGATAAGCAAGCTAAGTTGGCTGTAAGTTGCGTAGGGAAGGAAAAGATTAAAGGTGTTGCTGGTTGTGGAAAGACTACAATAATCGCCCAAAGAGCTGTCAATGCGCACGAGCGACATAAGGAAAGAGTGCTAATTGTAACGTTTAACATCACTCTTAAAAATCTAATAAAAGACAGGATTAGTGATATATTAGGTTACCGTGATGAGCAAAATTTTGCGGTTACCAATTACCACCAATTCTATAACAGTCAAATTAACGCTAGTGGACAGGATATCTCTGATTTAATAGCACGCTTTAGCCTAGATGGTTTGTATAAAAAAGACTGTTTTCAGAATTACCAGTTAACTCGATACCAAACAATTCTCGTCGATGAAGTTCAGGATTTTGAGAGTGAATGGGTCAAGATATTAAGAGACAATTTTCTTTCTTCTGAAGGTGAGATGGTGTTATTTGGCGATGAATCACAAAACATTTACGAGCGCGATGACAAGCGTGCGGCTGTGATTGCACAGGGATTTGGAAGTTGGAAGAAGTTAAAACGTTCGTACCGAACCAGTTTGGAATCCCCCCTCAACCAAGTATTCAAAGACTACCAGTCAAAGTATCTAATTGAAAAGTATTCAGATTCAGAATTGATAGAAACAGTCCCTATACAACAAGGATTTACATTTGAGATATTAGAGTTTCATCAATGTAGTGGTGACTGGGAAAAGAAATCTTTTGAACTTATTCAAAAAACTATCAGGGTTAATAACTTTAATCCGAATGACGTGGTCATATTGTCGTCAAACATTTACCTCGTCAGAAAGTTGGTCCAAAAGTTTAATGAAATAGAGAAGACTCACTGTATGTTTGAAACCTATCAAGAATTACATCAAATGATAAAGGCTTATGATAGTAAAGTTTCATTGGAACAACTCAAGTCAATGTCTGAAGATGAGTTACATCAATATGTATATAAGAACAAAGAATTACGTTCTGATATGGAACGAGCAAGACGCATTAAGAAGAACCATTTTTACGCCAATAGCGGTCTGATAAAGCTATCAACGGTTCACAGTTTTAAGGGGTTAGAATCTAAGACGGTTTTTTATCTAATGGACCAAAAGGATACCCCAGAAATTGTATATACATCAATAACACGCTCGGTGGAAAACCTCATTGTCTTAGACGTAAGCAACGAAAGTCCATATTCGGAATTTTTTAGCAGTAGTATGTAAGCTTATTTAATACCTAGCTTATCTAGAAGCTCGCTTGCCAGTTTGTTCAAGTTATTATAGTGTTTCTGTTGCTCTGAGTTCATTGTACAGCCAAAGATGTCTTTCCAGAATGAACGGTGAAACTTATATAATCTTAGTTCGCCCTTTATTTTAGGAACATACTCGGCAATCAAAGCTGCTATTTGGGCCTGTTGTTTTCTAGCTTCTATTAACTGAGTCGAGGCTTGTACTGTTAGTTTCATGACCTTATCTGACTCTTCAGTCAGTTCATTTCTCTTTTCTTTGACAGTATCTACTTTTTTATAAGCGCTTTTCGTCGAGAAAAATACTATTGGGGCAGCAACAATACCTCCTAGAACCCAAAATCCACCAGCCATTCCAGCTCCACCCGTAGCAAGCGACCCTCCACCAAACCAAGCTAACGTAGCATTGGTAGCAGCAACACCTGACAAGGAAGATATTGCTGTGCCAGTAGACGCGGAACCAATCAGCGAAACTAGTCCCCATGCGCCAAGAGCCGCAGAGCCGCCCACTAGGCCACCGAAACCCGTATTTAAAGATGTATTAAAGCCAGTATTAAACTTGTTAATCCGAGTCAAAGAGTCTCGCGTTGCTGGATCACTGTTTGTCCTTGAGTTAAGAATATTTCCAACTGGCTTGAGTGTTTTGTTTAGCTCAGTCAGTTGCTCCCCTATCGAAGATAGGCAATCATTAGTGTCTTTTTCAATTGACTCAATTATATTGCAAGCTGGCTTATAAATAGCTTCGTAAATGTCAGAATAGTGCTTGTTATGCAATTCCAGCATATAAGAGCCACCGAGAGACACAATACCACCTATTATTTTGCCTGTATTTCTAAGAATGCCGCGTTTAGTTTCGGTTGATACATAAAAATCCACTTCTTCGAAAACTTGCTCTAAAGACGAAAATGACTCTTTGACTATCTCTTTCAAAGACTTATCGTCACAGTTTACGACTTGTTTATAGGCGATTATTGAGTTTCCTGTTCTTTTATATGCTTCAATGAAAGATGTCATTTCTTTGGGACTCTTGATTCGAAAAATTAGCTCACGATTTCTGGATCAGAAACTTTGATTTATACCCATTTGAAGGTTGCAATAAAGAACTTATCACTAATTTATTAACAGCACTAACAAATATTTGTTCAGGCTTGTATTATATCATCGGGTTTAAGGCACGCTCGGGGACAAAAGCGCCTTAGATTATACCCGTTCAACTTGAAGATGCTGGTTTCAAAATCTGAAAATTATCCGTAATTCTAGATACCAGTGAGCCTGCAA
>NZ_JAWOWL010000008.1:0-157950 GCF_033340395.1 Vibrio sp. 1159
GTTCTTTTAGTTGTTGATTTCATAACACTCTCCAATTTTGGGGGTAGAAAGTGTCAACCTTATTTAGGACGGCACATAAAGTGCTTAAAAAAGACGGCTTTCACGCCGTCTTTTTTATTACTATTGCCACGATTTTCGTCAGAAACTACGTGATTATTCGGCCGGATTTAAAACCATTACCGAGCGTTTTGCTTGTGGACCAAAAGCTGATTTTGCATGCGCTTTCACTTCATCTAACGTCACACTCTTAGCCACTTTCTCAACGTCAAGCAACACATCGACGCCGTAATCATGCACCAAATAACGAGTATATGCCCATGATCTCTGTGCTGGGTTGTCATCCAATCCTTGCATCGCGACTGCCAGTTGTTTCGCGGCCGTATCCACTTCTTTTTGGGTAATATTTGACGCTAAACCATCAAACACTTTGCCCAGTTTACTCTCTAAAAGTGCCACGTCTTCGGGCTCAACTTGAGACTCCAAGAGCCAATCAGAGATGGGTTCGCGATCTTGTGTCATGGTGTAAATGCTCGGGCTGTAATCAAGGCTAGACTCTTCTCGCACAATATCCAAAACACGTGCATTACTAATACGTTGCAAAATATCTTCGATAACCGTGTCTCTTGCCGTACGTTGGTAATCGCTCGTATTAGTCAAACGCATTACATACAACGATGAAGGTTCATGCCCATCCGCAACCACAGTTCGCTCCGGCACTTCCGGGTTAAACGCAACGTGATAATCAATCGAACGACTCGGTTTCATTTCGATAGAGGCCACATACTTACGCAAAAGTGGTGTAATTTCTTCCGGCTCTACGTTTGCAACAATAACCATCTTAAAACCATCATTGGTTTTGAAAAGTTGCTCATGCACCGCTAGTATCTGCTCGGAAGTCACTTGTTCAACATCATCACTGGACACTATACGATGACGACTACCCGGCAAATAAGAATTGCCGTTTGCTTTTTGAATCAGTTTTCCCATCGGTGATTCAAAAAAAGCGCCGCTCTGCTGTTTAAACTCTTGCTTCGCTGCTTCCATCTGGCGCTCGTCGACTTTAATCTCCGTCGCTAGGTTGTATAGTCCATTCAAAGCATCAGTTAGGTGCGTATTTGGCGCCGTAATTTGAGCTCCGTGACTGGTCGCATCAAGCATCGCGCCAAGCGCAATGTTGTTTTTGCGTAAGTAGCTATCTAGCTCTGAACCAGAAAATGTCCCTAACCCACTGCGTATTGCCGTTGTTGCTGCGATTTCATAAGCGGCATACAACGTCGGATCAACAGCGGCTTTACCACCTTGGCTCGCATAGTAAATATACGCTCGACCACCCGCTTTAGTATCTTTTTGGAACCACACTTCGATACCGTTTGATAGCGTATAGACTTGAAAACCACCCGCTTCCTGACGCATGCTCGTGATGCTGCCTTCCTGGGTAGGCTTTAAGAATCCATCCACTTTGTCATACATCTCTAACGGTTTTTCGCCAGTTTGAAGATAGGCACTGTTTAGAGCGGCAAATACACCATTGAACTGTTCTGACGTTTCGCTTTTCCCCAAACCAATAAAAAAGCTTGGCTGCTGAGATAACAAAGCCGTCAATTGTGTGTTAATGCTCTCTAAATTCTCGTTGTTGATGAATTCTGCCAAACTCTGGGCATAATTCTCTTTTGATTGGCTGACACTGTCTTGTCCAATTTGAAAAACACGTGCTTCTGCGTAACTGTTTGGCTTACGCTGACTCCAATCTGAATCAATATTTGCAAGTTCACCTTGCCAATTTGACATAACGCTATCTAACTCGGATTGAGTCGCACCATAATCTCTTAACGACGCCAAGGTACGAATGAAAGTCTGGTGCATTTGTTCGCGGCGATCTGGTGCAAACGAAATCCCTGCCGACATCATACGCTGATAGTTAGAGTAATAGGGCTCTGCATAAGCGTATTGAAAAGGTTCAGCGGCATCACTGAGTACACGGATCAAACGCTGTTGAATGAGTTGTGTTGCGACTTCATCACGCCACACTTCATGTTGTTGCTCAATCGTCGCGCTGCCACTTAGACCACGCTCAATCACTAAATGAAGACTTGGTGATTCCATCGTGTTACTTGGCAAGATTCTGTTTTCGTTGTTCACTCGAATATCACGGCGCTTCTCTATTACCGTATCCGAGGTACTTTCCCAGTTCGAGAACTTGCTTTTGATAATCTTGGACAGTGAATCTACGTCGATATTACCAGTCACAATCAACTCGGCATTTTGTGGCTGGTACCACTTGTCGTAAAACGCCTTTAACTTACTCGAGGAAGCGTTTTGAATCGCTTCGCGAGTACCAATTGGGTCATGTTCACCATACATAGTGCCTTCAATCGAGGCTTGGTAAGCATGCATAGAAAAGGACTTATCATCTGGATTAGCACGTCGCCATTCCCCAAGAATCACCCCTTTTTCTTTCTCTACTTGCTCAGGAGCAAACTCAAGTCCGTTACCGATATCTCTCATCCACTTCAGGGCATCTTCTAGCTTCGTATTATTCGCAAGGTCAAGTTGGTAAGACGTTTGCTGATAACTGGTAAAAGCGTTGATATCAGCGCCAAAGCTACCACCAGATTGCTCAAAAAGTTTGACAACGTCGTTACCGGTAAAATGCTCACTACCATTAAACGCCATATGCTCAACAAAGTGAGCGTAACCCTTTTGAGAAGATGTTTCTTGGAATGAGCCGATATTCATCACCAAACGGACCGAGACTTCTTGGTCTTCTGTTGGATAGAGATGGTATTTCATACCGTTCGATAACTGGTCCACGTGCCAGTTGGCGTCAGGTTGAATCGGCGTCGACTGTTGTATCAGAGCACACCCTGACACTAATAACGCGGGGACTAACAATATACTGCGCATAACGATTGCCCATAACAATGATTAAGCTAATCAATATATATCCGGTGCTATAACCTTCACATTTTTAATGGATTATCAGACACGCAAATGTGATAAAGATCACCATTTATTGAAATCAATTCTCATTTACAAAAATCGACAAATCCTTACTTTACAAATACATAAATAATATCGTTCCAAATCCTTTTGCTTATTTGGTGTAAAACTCAAATTCGCGACATGGAGTCAGTATTTATTTTGAGCAATAAAATATAATTATTGAACAGATTCGAATCTGACTTTCTGCTGCATATTCAACAGCGCAGAGAGCACTGATGAGAATAAAAACACAACAACTATTATTCAAAGATCTATTATTCGCTTTATGTTCAAAAATCTATCATTAAAAAACAAACTGGCAATCTCTGCCAGTGCCGCCATCATTCTAGGGGGAGTGCTGGTAGAGGGGCTGTCTTTTCGAGATTCATTAAATAGGCTCGATGTCGAAGTCGCACAGCGACTAGAAAGCACTAGCGCATCTTACAATCAATACGTAAAGGACTGGCTACTCTCTAAAGAGCGCGCACTGACTTCACTCTCTTCTGATTCAGAGAAACGTTCTCTGGTTACACATTTGAAACAAGTCCGAGACTCTGGCGCGTTCGATAACGTTTTCCTCGCTTACCCGGACGGGTCACAAGACAACGCTAATGGGGTGGTTTTGCCACCAGGTAATAACGATCCTCGCAAGTGGGGCTGGTACACCAACGCCATTGCCAATCCATCGAAAGTCTTTATGGATAATCCGACCGTTGCTGCTGCAACTGGTGCGAATGTGGTGTCGCTCGGTAAAGCCCTGCAATTGCATGGTCAAACCGTCGTTCTGGGTGCTGACGTAGAGATCGGTGATATCCTGAACAGCCTCAACCAAGTGATCCTACCGGGTGAAGGTTATATGTTTATTGCCAATGAACAGGGCAATATTTTCACTCATAACAACGGTAAACTGCTGAATCAACCGGTTAGCAAGCTAGGCCTCAACAACAACGACATTACGTCAGCCGCACGTTCAGGTACAGAACGTCGCGTCTCTATTAACGGCATCGAATATGTGATTTACGCGCGCCACATAGAGGGTACCAAACTCACAACGGTCACAGTGTTAGATCAAAACTCGTTGGTTGCCCCACTTTACGATGCAGTTTGGGATCAAATCATCGCAACCACTATCGTCGTCGTTATCTGTGTGGCTTTGTTTAACCTGCTATGTAACATCTTGTTCCGTCCGCTCTACAATGTTTCGAATGCGCTTGCGCAAATCGCCAACGGTAGCGGCGATCTGACTCAACGCATCAAAGTAGAAAACCGTGACGAAGTTGGTGAACTGGCTGAAAACTTCAACCAGTTTGTTGAAAGTTTACAGCAGCTTATTGGTCATATTCGTCACCAAGCGGAAGAACTAAGCCAGCAATCAGAACTGAGCACGACTCGCGCGAATCAGTCGGTTTCTGATCTGAACCATCAGCAACAAGAAATCACTATGGTGGCGACCGCTGTGACCGAAATGGCATCGGCAACGCAAGAGATTGCCGCACATGCAGAGCAGACGGCTAAAGCCGCTCAAGACTCTTCAGCAAGCACACAAAATGGTCATGAGTTGGTGATCAACTCCAAATCGTCCATCAATAATTTGTCTTCTGAAGTCAACCAAGCGAGCGTTGTCATCGGTGAGCTCAACCAGCACGCGCAAGACATCTCAACCGTGCTATCAACGATTCGAGACATCGCAGAGCAAACCAACTTACTGGCTCTGAATGCGGCGATTGAAGCGGCGCGTGCAGGTGAACAAGGTCGCGGTTTTGCCGTTGTTGCAGACGAGGTTCGCGTGCTATCACAACGCACACACACCTCAACCGAAGAAATTCGCTCGACGATCGAGACCTTGCAGCAAACCACACAACGCGCTGTGACTATCATGGATACAAGCTCTCAGCTCGCGCAAGGTTCGGTGGAAGATGCTGATCGCGCAGCACTGGCTCTGGATGAAATCAACGCGGCCGTTGCGCTGATCAGCGATATGGCAACGCAAATTGCGACAGCCGCCGAAGAGCAAACGCACGTAACCAATGAAATCACGCAAAACGTCACGTCCATTAAAGATGTGACCGATCACTTGGTAGTTGGTGCCGAAGAATCGATGAATCAATCTGCTGAGCTGAAATCGCAAGCTGAGGATCTCAACTCGAAAGTGGCAACGTTTAAACTGGCTTAAACGCCACATTAAGGACGCTCTTAAAAACAACAAACCCCGCTAGCGACTTTGTTACTAGAGGGGTTTGTTTTTATGGATCGACGTTTTTATTGCAGATAGCTTTCGAAAGACGTAAACCTACACCGCCACACACATCGGCGTGCCTGAGATTGGGTCGTTAAATACTCTCGCTTGTAAATCAAACACCGATGCCAACATACCTTCTGTCAGTACCTCTTGCGGTGTTCCCTGCGTGACTAACTGACCTTTTTCCAACACCACCAAATGATCGCAGTAACGGCACGCTTGGTTTAGATCGTGCAGCACTACCACCACTGTTTTGCCTTTGTCGTTCATCTGCCTCATGAGTTTCATCAGCTCAACTTGGTGAGAGAGATCCAAGTAAGTGGTTGGCTCATCAAGCATCACTACGTCGGTATCTTGCGCCATTACCATCGCAATCCACGCCCTTTGTCTTTGGCCACCAGACAACGATTCAACTGGCTTGTCAGCAAACTCAATCACGCCAGTATCTTGCATTGCTTGCTCGACCAAGGCTTTGTCTTGTTGACTTAACCTGCCCCAATGAGAGAGATAAGGCGAGCGGCCATATTCGACCAGTTTTCTGACGGTAATACCTTCAGGACTGACAAGAATCTGCGGCAGCAAAGACAACGAACGCGCCAAGCGTTTATCACCGTAGCTGCTTAGTGGTTTGTCGTCATACAACACTTGGCCAGAAGCAGGTTTATTGATGCGTACCAAGGTTTTTAATAGTGTCGATTTACCGCAACCATTTGGACCAACTAGTGCGGTAATTTTACCTTGAGGAATCGACAAAGAGAGATCTGGAATGATGGTCTGTTTGCCGTACGCGACGGATAAGTTCTGCGTTCGTAACATGCTTACCAACCTCTGTAACGATACAAAAGAAAAATGAAATATGGTGCGCCAATAACAGATGTTAGCACTCCCGCTGGTAGCTCAATTGGCGGCTGTAAGCCTCTCGCTAAACCATCGGCGCAAATCACCAACAAAGCGCCAAGGGTTGCAGCGGCTGGAATCAACAACTTGTGGTTGTGGCCAAACAGCAAACGCGCAAGATGCGGCGCAAGCAGGCCAACAAAGCTGATCGTGCCTGCCACAGACACACTGATGCTCGCCAATAGCACGGCAGCAATCAGCGCAAGAATTTGGATCTGTCTTGGTTTCGTGCCAAGCGTAGTAGCGCTTTCTTCTCCCAGTCCCATAACATCTAGCCGCCAAGCCAGCCAAAACGCCAATGGCAGTAGCAGCAATAGAGCACTCCAAATAAACGGCACTTGTTGCCAATTTCGTCCCCACAAACTGCCGGTTAGCCATACCATCGCCGTGTTGATTTCGATAGGGTGCACAATCAGAAGAAAATCGATACCGCTGGCTAAAAATGCGCTGACAGCAACACCAATCAGCGCCAAACGTGCTGGTGTTGGTTTCGACCAGTAAGCCAGCACAGCAATAAAGCCAGCAGCAAGCAAGCCTCCCGCCATAGCGACCATCGGCAACATTGCCACTGGCGCATTCGGATACAGCACCAAACAAGCGGTAGCCGCCAGTCCTGCTCCGGCGCTTATCCCCATTAAATCTGGTGAGGCAAGTGGGTTACGGATGACGCCTTGAACTAAAACGCCTGACAGCCCCAACCCAGCGCCCACGCCAATGGCGAGCAACATTCTCGGTAATCGATATTGGTGAATCACAAAGTCCGAGTCAGAGAAAGAAAACAGTAATGCAAAAACCTGTTGAGCCGACATGTTCGCCTCGCCAACAAACAGCGTGAGAGAAGACGCAATCAGCAACAATCCAACTAATGCAAACAGTTTGGTTTGATTCATCATGATGATTTTCTCATTGCAATCGCGATAAAGCAAGGTGTGCCCAACAGCGCGGTAATCACGCCCACTGGCGTTTCAGCCGGAAAGGCAATCGATCGTGATAAAGCATCTGACCACGTCACCAATGCCGCGCCACACAAAGCGGAAACCGGAATGAGAATGTGATAGTTGTGACCAACAATCGGGCGTACCAAGTGCGGCACTAACAACCCGACAAAGCCAATTGGCCCAGCAATCGCCACGCTAGTACCCGCCAACAGCACAACCGCTAAACCACTGATTAATCGCGTAAGACGAATGTTACCACCTAGCCCAACAGCAACTTCGTCCCCCAACGCGAGTAAATTTAAGTTTCGCGCTAAGCCCATGGCGAGCACCAAACCTAAGGTCACAAAAGGCCACAGTTGCTGCCACTGCTCAGAATCTACGGCAGAGAGTGAACCCGTTAACCAATGCAACACGCTGTAAGCCATGTCATCCGCCAAAATTACCGACGCACGAGTTAACCCTATCAGCAGTGCACTGATGGCAATGCCCGCTAGCACTAAACGCAATGGGTGAGAACGCGCGGAGAAAAAACCACCCAACAACATGACCGCACCACCACTTAGTAGCGCGCCGAGTACTGCGTTGATGATTGGGTTCAATTGACTAAAGAATGGTACGCCGATGGACGCCAAGGCCATAAAACAAGCCGCACCAGCATTAATGCCGAGAATGGATGGCGACGCCAAAGGGTTACGAGTCAATCCTTGCATCAGCACTCCAGATACCGCAAGCGAAGCGCCAATTAGTAACCCAGCATAGGTACGAGGCGCACGCAGCGTCTCGAGGATTTGATGCAGCATATTGCCCTCATCAAACGCAAACCAATAGCTTGTCAGATCATTAACGCTCAAAGAAAAGTTGGACCAGCCAATCATTGAGGCTGCATAGCCTGAGAGCGTACACAACGCCATAGCACAGACAAACAAGCTCGCTTTCCAATGCGATTTGCTAACCGAAGACGCGCTTTCCGAGCTTATCGCCGCACTCATGAGCGCTCCAATAACGCTTCAAGATTGCGGGCAATTTCTTCCGCAGCCAACATGCCGCGATTTAACGACCACAGTTCAGGAGAAACCTCAACAAGTTGCTGTTTTTTTGCAGCAGTTAGCAACTTAAACAATGGATTTTTGCGCCACTCATCCACAATATTTGGTTGAGAGTAAAGTCCAACTAACAACCAATCAGGGTTGGTTTTTAGTAAAAGTTCGAAACTGGTTGGGATATACGCTTTTTGCTCAGATGGAGCCAGCGGGCTTTGGATGCCTAGCGTACTCAAAACGCCACCAGCGTAAGAAACCGGGCTATGCAGCCACATCCCTTTGTCAGAAACCACACCAAACTGAATGGTTTCTTGTGTTGCAAAATGCTGTTTGAACTCCGCCATGGTCTGTTTGTGCTGCTCAATTCGTTGTGTCATTTTCGCTTGTTTGCCAATTGCCACGCCGATTTTGTGTGCGGATTCGAGATTTTCTTGATATGTCTCACCACGGCTTTTTAACAGCAAAGTTGGCGCAATTCGCTGCAAATCTTGATAAATCGCGCGATGACGTTCTGCATCAGCAATGATCAAATCCGGCTTGAGCACCGCAATCGCCTCTAAACTCGGTTGCGAGCGCATGCCGACCGATTGCCAAGGCTCAACCTTGGCACGAACAGCAGGAATGACTCGTGTGGCATCGTTGTCATCGGCGACGCCTACCGGTGAGACATCGACTGCCGCTAATGCATCGACAAACGAAAATTCTAAAACCACAATACGTTGAGGTATCGCTTCTAGCTCAAAAGTGCCTTGCTCATCTTGCACGCTGCGCGCCTGAGAAAATGCGCTAAATGACATCAAAGCTGAGCTCAGTAGCATCAGCAAAACGGTTGAAAAGTGTTTGATCGTAAATTGTTTTTTATTTTTCATCTTGCTTTTTTCCAGTGCTAAGAGTTTTCCAGTATCTAAGATCGGCAAAGTCGCCAAGGTAAATTGGCGACTTTTCTTTTCAAACTCGGTGAACGAAACGCTTAAAACTGATAGTTCAGATCCAGTGTGTAAGAGCGTCCCGGAGCTGGGTACCGACCAACTGGGCTTGTATCAATCCCGCGGAAGTAATACTCCTCGTCAAACAAGTTGTTCACCGCAACATTCATGCGTAACTTGCCTTTGTCGTCTTTGTATAAATCCGTCCCCAAGTTGAAGTTCCACACCATGTAAGATGGTACTTTACCCGTTGCGCCAGTTGCATCTTCGGCACTGGTGTTGGCGTTATCGGTATACGAATCACTAAAGTAGAAGCCCGATAGCGTGGTGTCCATGCCGTAAAATGCGTAGGTTGCATCCCAACCAAGCTGATGCTTAGAGGTGTAAGGCAGTTGATTACCTTTATTCGCGCCTTCTTCTTCAAGCGTAGCGTCTAGATAGTTGTAGCTTGCGCCTAAACTCAGTGCAGGTAGTGCTTCAGGCACGTAACGAGCAGAAAGCTCTATGCCTTGGTGAAGTGTTTTTCCGATGTTATCGAAGGTCTGCGTTGAGCTTTGCCATTGCAATTGATCTTCAAAGTCGATGCGATAAAGTGCAGCGTTAAAGCTGGTCGCATCTTGGGTGTAACGCGCGCCGACTTCGTAGTTCCAAGCCAGTTCGCTACCTTCTTCACCCAAACCTCGGATGTAGGCAATTTGTGGCGCACGAAGTGATTTTTGCGCGTTCGCATACGTCACCCACTGGTCAGTTAAGTTGTATGCCACCGTCAAACCTGGCAACCATTCCGTCACGGTGTTGTCTGCCGTTTGTTTTTTACCACGATCGGTAAACGTCATTCGAACCGACTCAACACGCAACCCAGGCGTTACCTTCAATGTATCATTGAACAAACCAATTTCGTTGCTAACGTATCCAGCAAACGCGTCCGTATCTAGATGCCAATCACGCGGAACGCTGGTTGCACCACCGGCGATTGGAGTCTGAGTGAGTTTGTAGTCAATGTCTTCATTAACATAACGGGTACCCACGATCCAGTTTTGAGTAACGGATTTACCTTCGCCAAAGTACATCGCCATTTTTGGCTCTATACCATACACGGTAAATTCACGTGGAGAGGTACGAACGTCCGTCGCTGGCAGAGCCGGATCCGCCCAATGGCCACCCGCGCTGTTAAAGCCCCACTTGAAAAGACGCTCTGACTTATGGCCAAACGTTAGCACTTCTAGCTCGGCACTGTCGGCAAATGGCAAATCGTGGATGTACTTAACACTCCAGCGTGTCGACTTACCTTCATAATCATCGTAAGGACGTTTCGATTGGTGACGATCTTGTTCGTAGTCTTGTGGCGAAAGTGCGCCCGGCATTTGCGTTTCAGCATCGTAACGTTGCAGGAATGCTTGAATCTCTTGAGTGTCACTCAATAGCCACTGTGCTTTAGCTTGAAAGTTCTTCACGTCCGTATCGGAATGTTCACGGAAGCTTTCACCTTTTAGGAAGTTACCTTCCAACTGTAGTGCAAATGTGTCGCTTAACCAGCCGCCCGTGCGTAGGTAAAAATCATTCAGCGGCGCATCACCGCCATCAAACACGGTAAGGCGGTTACTGATTTCAGTTTGCCACGTGTGTGGAATCGGTTTGGTCACTAAGTTGATCACACCACCGACGTTGTTTGGGCCGTACTGTACTGCAGCACCACCGCGTACAATGTCAATACGATCAAGCATCGACAGTGTTGCTGGGAAGATAGACTGACCAGTGTGACCATATGGCGCAAGTGTTAGCGGTACACCATCCATCAAGAACTGAGCATGACCACTACGGCTTGCTTTCAAACCACGTACGGAAATGTTAGGCAATACGCCCGTTCCGCTTTCATCCTGAACTTTAATACCCGGCACGCGCTGTAGCGCGTTATCAATCGAGCCTGCGGCGGTTTTCTCGATTTGATCGCGGGTAATGACGGTACGAGCACCTGGGTACTCTTTGACGTCTTCAATTTCAGATTTACCAATCACGCTACCAGTGACAACGACGGTTTCCATCGCGGTAGTTTGTTCTTTTTTAGCAGGAGCGGCAACCGCGCTCATGGATGTGGCAGAAGCGATTGCAATCGCAAGCACACTGTAAGTGGTAGACAAACCAGCACGTACACGCACTTTACCATCCAAATTCTGGTAAGACATTAAGATCTCCTTTGCGAGAAATTGAGCCTCGGGCAGAATACATCCCGTAGGCTCTCGGGGCTAAACATCCTCAATATGAGGAAAAAATCGGCTAACAGGCGCTAACTACGCACAAAAAGCCTAGAACTGATATCCGTAGCTGAGCATGAACTCGGCTGGTGCGCCGTAGCCAATCTGGTTTAAGCCAGACGTGCCGTTTGTTGCGCCAAGAATGTATTTCTCATCCAAAATGTTGTAAGCGTTCGCTTGGATTTTGTGACGACCAGTGGTGTACGCCGCCATCAAATCCACCGTTGTGTAATCGCCAAGTGCGACGGCTTCGTCGTTACCTGCGTAACGGTCGCCCACGTACTTCACACCACCGCCTAAACGCCAGTTGTCATCCAATTGGTAAGTGCTCCAAAGAGAGAACAAGTGGTCTGATACATCGTTAGGCTTTTTGCCTGTGGCTTTGTCTTCCGCATCTAAGTAGCTGTAACCAACAGAGATGTCCCACTGTTTGGTGATTTGGCCGCGAGCCTCTAATTCAATGCCTTGGTGACGCACTTCAATTTTATCGATCACATCGCCGTCCACGTTAGTTTGTGGTTGCTCTTGATCAATCTGGAACAGTGCCGCATTCAACATTAATGCGTTATCCAAAAGGTACGCTTTCGCACCCACCTCTTTTAAGTCGGTGTGGAAGAATTCCGCCAATTTTGGATTGATGTAGATACCAGCGTACGGTAACTGCCAAGAGCGCGCTAAACTGGCGTATACGGATGTGTCGGAGTTGATGCGGTATACCAAACCAGCACGGTAGCTGACTTTGTCATCATCCAATTTTTCCTTATCTGAGCCCGCTTTTCGTTGTTCGAGTTCCATCGAGTCGTAACGCACGTTACCGATCAAAGAAAGATCGCCCCACGTATAGACGTCTTGCACATACAAACCTGTCGTGGTGGTGGTATTGTCACGAAATGGCTTAAAGCCCGGATCAGACGTTGGACCAACGACTGGGTCGTAGATGTTTTGCGCAGGAAGCGTTTTGTCACTTGCCAACGTTAGGTCGATATCGATCTGGTTGAAATCTGCACCCACCATCAATTGATTGTCCCTGGTTTCCCAAACCAACTCAGATTGTAAAGTGGTCGTAGTACGTGGATCGTAACCAAAGTTGTTGACGGTTTGAGACACTTCATTACCCGTCACTTTGCCCTGACGCGTGCCTTTTTGCTCAAGTTCGATATGGTTGAATGCCGCTCGGTTGTTCCATACCCATTGATCATTCAGACGCCATTCGTAATCCACCGCAATACGGAGACTGTCTGACTCCTGATAGTCGTTTGTGCCGCCAAAGTAAGTGCTTACTGGCAAATCAACTGGCTTGCCATTTTTTGATGGCACACCACGATATGGCACTAGTTCTTGATGGGCGTATTCCACGTCAATATCAATGGTGTGACCTTCCGCTGGTAACACACGAATGGTCGGTGCAATGAAGAAATCGTTTGAATCAACATGATCAACGTACGAGTCGGCTTGACGATATTCCAAGTTAATACGTCCGTTGACCTTATCGGTAAACGCCATTGAGCTGTCGACCTGACCAACATATTGGTTGTTGCTGCCTACACTACCGTTTACGTGAGTAAAATTCTCACCGTTAGCGCGTTTCGTCACCAAGTTGATGATGCCCCCAGCCGAACCACGGCCATACAAAGCACCCGCAGGGCCTTTCACAATTTCAACGCGTTCAACGTTCGCTAAGCTGCGGTAAGACTGCAACGTACCGTCATCTCGCAAGCCATCACGGTACATATCGTTGAGTGAATCAAAACCACGGATCATGAACTGATCGCGGCTGCCTTCGCCCAAGGTGTTATTGACCCCGGCTACCCCATCTAGCGCATCCACTAAACGCACCGCGCCTCGGTCTTGCATTTCTGTTTTCGTTACTACGGATACCGCTTGTGGCACATCAAGCCATTCCACATCGGTTTTGGTGCCTGATTGAGGCATGTGTTCAGCATAACCTTCGTACTGATGACCGAAGACTTGAATCGTTTCAGTTGCTGATGGGGTTGAGTTCGTCTCTTCTGAAGCCACTGCGCTTGGTGCTACTAATGAAGAACCAATCGCGACCGCCAAGGGGGTCAGGGTCAATAATTTATTCATTCCATAATTCCGTTTAGTTGTTATAAAGCCAACGGATGGAAATAAGAACAAATATTATTTCTATTTGCAATATTAATTTTATGCTCTATATTTATTTACCCTAAAAACACAACTAACAACAAAAAAAACCAAATATCATAACAATAAATACTAAAACTTCTGCCCTCCGTCTCGAGAGAGGCACATTGGAAGACGACCGTGAGCGACTTTATCAACGTTAGAAGAAAATGTTAGAAAATTAGGAAAGCTCATGAAATCTACGATGATTATCGTAAGTCATGTCGTTAACGATGCAGTCACTCACGGCTTTGTGCCTGCAGCTAAAGCGATGGACCTTCACGTCGTTCTTATCACCGACCATAAGCTCAGCCATTTAGAGTTGGCGAGTCATGATAGTCACTTTAATCCGGATACCATTCTAGAATGTGATGTCTTCAACCCATTAGAACTCATCGAAACCATCACGGAGCATGAATTAAAGCCAGACGCTATTTTCAGCAATAGTGATCACTTACAAACTTCCACCGCCATCTGCGCGCAATTTTTTGGCCTCCCATCCAAAGATTGGTCTGTCACGTTAAAGGCCAAAAACAAACACTTAACTCGACAAGTGTTAAATGAAAAATCCTTACCCAACACACAAAGCTGTTTGCTGCATCGCCATTCGAATGTGGCATTAGGCATGGCCTTCCCTGTCGTAGCAAAACCCAAAGAAGGCGTGGCAAGTTTAGATGTACAGCGCTGTGACTCCCAAAGCGAGCTCGATGCTTACTGCGAGGCGTTTTGGCAAAAGCACCCAAACGCCGCCATTCTGGTGGAGCAGTTTCTTCAAGGACCGTTGGTTACGCTCGAAACTTTAGGAGACGGTAACCAACTTATCGCCGTGGGCGGTTTTGATGTGTCGCTCTCTGAGCCACCTTACTTTATCGAAACCGCCGCAGACTGGAACGGACCAAACGGCATTGCTCACCGAGAAGCTTGCTTGGCTCAACTTAAAGCGTTCGGCGTTGGTTTTGGAGTTTGCCACAGCGAATTTATCATTACGGAAAATGGCCCGGTTCTGGTGGAAATTAACTACCGCAGTATTGGAGATGGCCGCGAATTCTTGCTCAACAATCTCGCTCACTTCGGTTGGTTTAGCACAATTTTGGGTCTGCATTTGGGCCGAAGATTGGCCGGCGATTACCAAATTCATGGGTCAGCGCACGTGCACTATGTGGTTGCGGAGCACAGTGGTGTGATTGACGGAGGTTCGACGTCGTTCATCCAACACGATGACGATATCATCACCCAGCAACAGGTACTAAAAACCGCTGGAGAACACTTCCAACAGAGTTATTCCAATAAGGATTATCTCGCCCGAATTTCGATTGTCTCACCATCAGGGCGAAACCTCGACCAAGCGCTGCAGAACGCGCTTAGCAATTTCGATCTAGCTCCGACTCGTGAGGTGGCAGCATGAACGACAACGCTTTGTATCTAACGCAACGATTGATCGACACTTGCTTACGCGAAGACATGTTTGGCATTTTGTCAAAAGCCAAGTTCAGTAGCGAAGCGCCAAAAGAGGGAATTGTTCCTCAAGGCGAGCAAGTCTGGCTGATATTTGCCAACTCTGATTTCACGTTGTATTTACCCGTTGCGCCAACGTATTACATGCAGCACTGGCGCTACGGTCACGCCAATGACGAAACACCACAAGGTTGGTGGGTGGAGAAAAATGGCCAAGTCGAACATCAACAACATTACAAAGAGTGGATTGCACTACTAACGACACTGGCGCATGACAGCTCTCACGAATTGTTGGCGGGATACCTTCAAGAACTAGAATGTGCAGAGCAACACAAAGCGCTGTGTGACCAAGCGTTTCATCATCACGCAGACCACATTTCTCAACCAATATCCGAGCTTGGTTCTTGGCATCAAAAACTGCTGCTAGCCGACCAGATCGCTTCTTACCTTGACCATCCGTACTATCCAACTGCGCGGGCGAAGTTTGGTCTGAGCGATGAAGACCTTGCTAAGTACGCGCCCGAGTTTGCACCAAGCTTTGCTCTGCATTGGATTGCGATTGAAAAATCACTGGTGACATTAACCAGCGAACAACCTGATTGCTGGCCAACCATGGAGCAAGTTGGGCTTCCTGCTGATTTTGCACTGAGCCACGTACTGTTCCCTGCGCATCCGCTCACCCTGCGATCTTTAGAAGCCTTACCCGAAGGTATGATAGAAGCGCCTTTAACGTATCTAGACGTGACGCCGACGCTTTCCGTTCGTACGGTGGTCGTCAACGACGCACCGCACATTCACATCAAAGTTCCGCTGATCATGCGATCGCTAGGCACGAAAAACATTCGCTTAATCAAGCCTTCAACACTGTATGACGGCCACTGGTTTGAACGCCTACTCAGCCACCTTGAACAAACGGACGCAGACTTAAACAGTCGCTTGTTCCATTGCAACGAAAAACACGGTGGACACGTCGGCGAGGATAAAACCTTCGCGTACATCGTACGTGAGTACCCACTTATTCATTGCGAAGACAAAGCGCTAGTTCCGGTTGCCGCACTGGCAAGCCCAATGCCTGACGACCGCTTGTTCTTAGAACACTTGGCAGAGCAGTACTATCAACAAGATACGCTGGCGTGGTTCAAAGATTACGTCGACCTATTATGCCAAGTACACCTTACCTTGTGGCTTCGTTATGGCATTGCATTGGAGTCCAACCAGCAAAACGCCATCATTGCATTTGATCAACAGGGCAAAATGACGCTCGCGATGAAAGACAACGACGCAGCGCGAATTTGGCCAGAGCGCTTCCACTTTGCAACAGAGCATGCTGCCCAAAAACACGGCGCAAAACTACTTCCAGTGGATTGCGATGAACTGCTCGATCAACGCATCAAAGTCGACAATGAATTGGCGCTCGGTCAGATGTTTACCACCATCACATTACAACTGGATATCGCAGCGATTGTAGAAGCCATGGCAGCGAAGGGCATTGCCTCTTCAGCATCGCTTTACGCCATCGTGGCCAAAAGCATTTCAGAACAACTCAACCGATTAGAAGGCGAAGGGTTAGAGACGAAACTGGCACGCGAGTTACTGCAAGAGGCGCCTGATTTGTACGCCAAGTACTTGTTGAGCTCTGGCAGTTTGCTCTCGAAAGAAGCCTCCGGCGCGAGCGACATCAATAAGTTCTATGGTTTGTCGGCCCCGAATTTCTTACTGCTTTCTAGCGAAGAAGCGCAACGCGCCTACATAGAAGCCATCAAAAAAAGCGTACGTTAACGATTATGACCAAACTCATCTACAGTGTGTTGTTGTGCCACTTTATCGCTGCGTTTGCCGCGTTAGGTATGCCGCTATTTCTACCCGTCGTGTTGCCAACGTTAGGCGCAAGCATTGATGCGGACTGGGCAGGGGTATTGTTTATCCTACCTACGTTTTGTACTGCGTTGGCGGCGCGATTTTGGGGCAACTTTGCCGATCGCTACGGTCGCCGCCGCTCACTCTTGCGTGCACAACTTGGCCTTGCAGCAGGGTTTGCGCTGTGCGGCTTGGCAGACAACCTCGCCATGTTTGTGTTTGGTCTTATTGTTCAAGGAACCTTTGGCGGCACCATGGCCGCCTCGAACAGCTACTTATCTAGTCAAATTAAAGAAGCCAAAACACTCGGCAAGTCACTCAATAAAACCCAACTATCTGCTCGCTTGGCGCTGATCGTTGCGCCCATTGGGCTCGGCTGGAGCTTGTCAGAGACCAACCCGCTCAACGCGTATCTTTGGTTATGCGTTTTGCCTTTAATTGCTATGGGCATCACGCTAACACTGCCTGCGGATAAACCTGCCGAACGAAACCTCGAAAAGCCAAACTCAGAATCTCAGCAAGAAAAACCGGTTGCACAGAAAAACGCAATGCATGCCATTCGTTGGATCTTCTTTGCTCAGTTCGGGTTTGCGTTTTCCATGGTGGTGACCTTTCCTTATTTCTCGCCGTTTGTGCAGCAATATGGCATCACTCACCACGCATGGATCGGTTTTTTGTACGCACTGCCGCATGGCATCTATCTGTTGCTGGCAGGCAAAATCCACGTGTTGTCAGATGGGCTGAATCGCCATCAACCGCTGCGCACGTTGTGGCTCGGGTTTGCATTGCTTGCCGTGAGCTCTGCCTTGCATTTGATTGCGTCCGAAACCGCACTCATTGCTGCGAGAATTGTCTTCGGCATCGCGATGGTGTGTTGCTATCACGGATTGCATCAGCATCTTGCGAGCCATCTGGATCGCAAACTCAGTGGCAAAGTATTTTCTCGCTTTGATGCCATGTCCAAATGGGGTGGCGTGGCAGCGGGATTTTGCGCTTCTTTCATTTCTAGCTTGGGGCTACTTGAGGTTCCTTTCCTACTTTCTGCGATAGTCAGCGTAATCACCTTGATCGCGCTGGTTCTCCATTCAAAATTTGGAAATCAACATGTTACAAACTCAATCCTCTCAGACTAGCGAGTTGCGCGCGCATGATGTGCAGCTCAATCGGGAGAAGGCCCAACTCAACACGATTATGGGTGTTCTTAATTGTTACTTACGTGAATTTGCGCTACCGAATCAACAAGTGGAATGGCACTACCAATCGACATCGCTACCCCAAACGTTAAAACGCAACTATTCCGCCAAGCAGCGGGTAGCCGTTTATCTTTCTCAACAAAATGGCGTGCTGGTTTTGCCGATTCACTACGCGAGCAAACTGGGCAAAATCAAATTGGCAGAACTGCCATGGGCGAAAATGCCGGGATCTGGTTGGGCGAAATTGGATGCCACGCAAACTCTTACGCTTTTGCTTAACTATCTCAAGCAGGTATTGGCGATCCCATTTAACCATGAGCTGATCGAACAACTGGAAAATAGCGTGCTGGTTACCGAGCAGTTTCTCAACGTCGCGCCCAAATCGCATCACAACGAGTTTATCGCTTCGGAACAGTCTCTGATTTGGGGGCATACTTTCCATCCGACCCCAAAAAGTCGTTCGGGCGTCACCATGGATGATCTCTTGGCGTTTTCTCCAGAAGTCGGCGCGCAAGTCCCGCTGTACTGGTTTGAAGTGGATACGTCCTTACTTGATGTGCTGAGTTCCGACGGAGAAGCTAACCCTGCTCAGCACATGCTACAACAGCTCGCGCCACAACACGCCACCAGCAATGGGAAGACCCTCTACCCTTGTCATCCTTGGGAAAGCTACACCATTTTGAGCAACCCAAGCGTGAAGCGTGCCATTGAACAAGGCAAGATCACGCCACTGGGTTTAAGTGGTGAAAAGATGCAGCCGACCTCTTCAGTTCGTACCCTCTACCACCCAGATATGGATTGGTTTGCGAAATTCTCCATCAACGTACGATTAACCAATTGCGTGCGCAAAAACGCGTGGTACGAACTCGACAGCGCCGTGCAGCTCACGTCGATTCTCAAACCGATTCGAGAAAACGAACAGCTGCACAACCCTGTATTTAAAGTGATGACAGAGCCTTACGCCACCACATTAAATCTAGAAAGTGTCGCTGAGCGTAATTGGGATGACAACACCAAAGCGCGCGAATCGTTTGGGATTTTGTATCGCGAAAATTTCTCGCTGAGCGAAGTCGACATCTTAAAACCAACCCTCGCTGGCGCTCTGTTTGCTTACGACAAAAACGGCGACAGTTGTATTGCTCAACGCCTTAAAAACAAAGCGCGTACTACGCAAATTCGCTATTCCGATATCGCGACACTGTGGTTTGAACGCTATTTGCATTGCCTAATTCCGGGCGTGTTTAATTACTACTTCAAACACGGAGTGGCGTTTGAGCCGCATTTGCAAAACACCTTGATTGGCTTTGAGCAAGAGATGCCGTGTTGTGTCTGGATTCGTGATTTGGAAGGCACCAAGTTACTGCCGGAGTTTTGGCCAGAAGAAACATTAACTGACTTGTCTGAACGCGCGCGACAATCGGTTTACTACAGTCGCGAACAAGGCTGGAATCGCATCGGATACTGCACCTTTATCAACAACATCAGCGAAGCGATTTTCTTCATAGCAGAAGGTGATGAGCCACTAGAGCAAACGCTGTGGAATGCGGTGCAAAGTGCCATTGTGCGTTGGCAGTCAGTGAATGGAAAACAGCCGGAACTAGAAGCGTTGCTGAATGGCGGTCACTTCCCAAGCAAAAATAATTTCACCACTCGTTTGATGCAAAAAGCCGATAAGGAGTCGGGCTATACCCAAGTCGCCGCGCCTTGGCAGCAACACGAAAAAGGAGCGCAAAATGTCTAATTCCCTCTCTCTACCGACACGCGTTAGCCAACAAGTTCACACGCTCGCACAGCAGCAAAATCAACCCTTGTGCGCTTACGTGTATGACCTAAACGCCTTAGAAGAACACATCAAACAACTGCGTCACGTTTTGCCGAAAAATGTCGAGCTATTTTACGCAGCCAAAGCCAATCCATCGGGCCCGATTCTCAAAACGCTCGCGCCGTATGTCGATGGTTTTGAAGCGGCATCTGGCGGGGAGTTGACACACCTCCACCAACAACAACTCGATAAGCCATTGATCTTCGGTGGCCCAGGAAAAATGCCAAGTGAATTGCAACAAGCGATTGAGCTGGATGTTGATGCAATTCATGTCGAAAGCCTCACCGAGCTAAAGCGCATTGGAGCACTAACCGAGCGCCTCAACCGCCCTACTTCGATCTTTTTGCGTATGAACATCGATATTGGCGACATCACGCTCAGCAAGTTGGCGATGGGCGGCAAGCCAACTCCTTTTGGTTTGGACGAGTCCGAACTGAGTAATGCTTTGATGTTGCTGCGCGATTTCCCGCAAGTGTCACTCAAAGGCTTCCATTTTCACTTGATGTCGCATCAGCTCGATGTTGAACGTCACTTAGCGTTGATGCAGCGCTATTTCCAAGTCGTGAAGGCGTGGCAGCAGGAGTTCGAACTCGGTGAGCTGATGATCAACTTGGGCGGCGGCATGGGCATCAACTACCAAAACCCTGAGCAACACTTTCCGTGGATGGAGTTTTGCGACAAGTTGGAATTCCTCATCGCTAAAGAGCAAGTGCAAGATTGGACACTGCGTTTTGAATGCGGACGTTTCATCACGGCGGCATGCGGTTATTACGTAATGGAAGTGCTGGATATTAAGCAAAATCTTGGCGAAAACTTTGTCATCGCGCGCGGAGGAACCCACCATTTCCGCACGCCAGCAGCGCAGAGCCATGATCATCCATTCGTCATCCTGAAAAGCGAGCAACACCATGAGATTTCTCACCCAATTCAGCATGCACAAGCGACCTTTGTCGGCCAGCTTTGTACGCCCAAAGATGTGCTGGCACGCAATCAACACGTCGCCCACGTCGATATTGGTGATTACGTTGTGTTTACCTTAGCGGGCGCGTATGCGTGGAACATCTCCCATCAAAACTTCTTGATGCATGAACCGCCGATCTTCCACTATTTTTAAACGGCATACTTCGCTTCATTCAAGCCCCAATCATTGGGGCTTTTTTATTCCACTCGGCACAAATTCATTGCCATTAACCGCTTTGCGAAATAGCAATAATGCGTTTTATCAGCTCGTCGGGTTCCATCTTGGGATTGCGGTAAAAACGGAAGATTTCCGAGTTTATCGCTTGCTGAGCAACCGGATTGACCGCCATCGAATCAATCATACTCGGCACAGCGAGGTTGTGTTTAACGCCGTAGTGAAAGTCTTGATATGACTGGACCTGACACGGATTAAAATCGCTGATGTCAATATCGGTGCGTACCGGAATCGAACCTTTTACCTTATTGAACTTGGCTTGAAACTCGACGTCTGCCAGCGCGCTTGCGGTTTGCAGAGCCGCCTCGGCAGAAAACGACTTGCTCGACATAAACACCAAGCTGTCCATGTTGTAGAGGAAGACACCATCGCTGTCAGGCGTTGGGTAACAACCGACCTCTTGCGGAACCGAGACTTGATTGGTGAGCAGCTCACCTAAAATCCAATCTCCACCGATTTGAAACAGCGCTTGACCGTCGGCTAGCGCTTGGGTCGCCGTATCCCACTTACTGTCGGGTAATTGGTTGTCGATCAACAAACTCAGGCGGCGAAATTGCGTCAGAGCTTGACGCAGGGTATCGCTGTCGATGCTGTCGCGTTCTAGTTTAACCATCGCATTGGTGTAGAACTCAACGCCGCCAGTGGAGATCACTAAGTTCTCGAAAAGTTGGGCGACTTGCCACGGCTGCTCACCGACCGCGATCGGCACGAAGCCATTTTGCTTAGCAAGCTCCATGGCGGCGAACATCTCTTGCCAGTTTTTCGGCGCGGACAGATTCAGTTGTTTAAGCAGCTTGTGGTTGACCCACAGCCAGTTTAAGCGGTGCAGTGTGAGTGGCAGGGCGATGTAGCCGTTTTGTGTTTTATTGATTTCGATAGACAGCGGGTAGAGCACCTCGTCCCAGCGCTGCTCATCCGCTACCGCGTTGACGTTGTGCAAAATACCGATGGCATCCCACGCCTTAATACTTGGCCCTTCGATTTGCGCGAAGCTCGGTGGGTTGCCCGCCAGCGCGCGTGCTTGCAGTACCGTCATCGCGCTGTCGCCACCACCGCCTAACACCGGACTTTGCAGCAGCTCTATATCGTGCCGTTTTAGCTGAGCTTTAAGTGTTTGCAGCGCTTGCTGCTCGCCGTCAGAAGTCCACCAATGTAAAAACTCTACCCCTTGTGGAGACTCAGCGTGAGCGACGCAAGGGGCGAGCAACAGTGGGAACAAGAATGCCAGTTTGTTCATAGTCAGTCTCTCGGGAAAGTCAGTGTGGCGCAGAGGCCGCCAAACTGAGAATGGCTCAGCAACAAGTTGCCGCCATGAGCCTTTGCAATACTCTGTGAAATGGTTAACCCCAGCCCACTGCCTTCTTTATCGTTGCTAGCGCGGAAGTATGGCTGGCAGAGCTTTTCAAGTAATAAATCGTCAACGCCGTCACCGTGATCTTCAATTTCAATCTGGATCGACTCTGGGCTTTCACTCAGCGTAATGTCCGCTTGATGGCCGTATTTGAGCGCGTTATCGACCAGATTCTGAATGCAGCGCTTAATCGCTAACGGTTTACCAGCAAAGTGGGTGCGGATTTCACCGTGGATGCGAATTGTGTCCGGCGCATCGGCGATATTGGCGGAAATGTGCTGAATCAGTTGGGTGAAATTGATCGGCTCGATTTCCTCGTGGATATCGGTCTCTTTAATGCATTGCAATGCGCCTTTGACCATCAAATCTAGGTCGTTACTCAGGCGGATAAAGCGTTCTCGGTCGGCGTCGTCATCCAGCATTTCCGCCCGTAGTTTTAGGCAAGCAATCGGCGTTTTCAGATCGTGTGAAATGGCACTGAACAGCATCTCGCGGTCTTTAATGTGGCTGTCGATGCGTCGGTTCATTTTGTTAAACGCACGTACCGCCGCTTTCAGTTCGTTACTGCCGCGCTCAGAGACTTCGGGCACGTCTAATCGGCTCGACATTAGGGTTGCGGCTTTTGCCAGCTCTCGAATGGGTTGAATTTCTTTACGAACGATAAACCAGGTACACAGCAACAGCATTAGCGCGGACAGTAATAGCGTGAGCCATTGGCGCAGCTCAAAATAGTTAGTCTCTAGGTTGATGTAAGGCGCGGGTAGCACCGCCGCGAGATAAAACCATTCGTTCTGTGCGACTTCGACCTGCATCACCAGAATAGGCGGATTGAGGTCACCAAACGAAAGCGAATAATGCGCCCACAATAACGGCAGTTCGTCGATAGGTAGCTCGTTGTTGAACACTTTGAGTTTGTCGCGCTGGGTGAACTCCACCTCGATATTAGGAATGCCGCTCAGCTCGCTTTCTAATACCTCACGAACTTGGTTGATGACCAACGTTTTGCGCTCGCTCTCTGGCAGTGGGTCGACGTCAATCTGGTGATTGTTGAGTGAGACGAAAAAGCGCGTACCACCCATGTTGCGTAGTTGATTGAGCACCAAGTGGCGATATTCCGAAGGGAGGGTTTGAAAGAAGGCGATGGTAGAAGAAGCACTCAGTGCTAAGCTTTTGACTGTGGTGGTCAGGCCTTCTTTGTCGCGTTCGCTGGCGTGTTGATACCAGATAATCCCGGATAATACCTGCGCCAGAATGATCACCAGCAACAGGAACACACTGGTACGAACGACCAGTGATCCCGTCCAGCGTTTAATTCTCATAATGTACATCCGTGGTCAGCATGTAGCCTTTGTTGCGCACCGTTAGGATCAGCGAACGGTCTTTATCTTCAAGGTGATGACGCAAGCGGCTGATCTGCACGTCAATGCCGCGTTCAAACGGGTCGGCATCGCGTCCCCAGATCTCGCGCGCAATGTCATCGCGAGACAATATTGATTGCGCGTGGTTGACGAACAAACCGAGCAGCGACAAATCCGCGCCACTCAGTTGCTTAACCTCGCGGCTAGCAACGTGGGTCAGTTGCCGGGTTACGGTATCTAATAACCAATCGTCAAAACGCACTTTACGCGTCAGTTTGCTATTGGCGGTCGATTGGCTGCGTCTCAGAATCGTTTTGATGCGCGCGAGCAGTTCGCGCGGACTGAATGACTTGGTGATGTAGTCGTCGGCGCCCATTTCTAGCCCTGCGACTCGGTCGGCTTCTTCAGTGACGGCGGTCAGCATGATGATCGGGATATCGGAGTTTTTGCGCAGTTTCTGGCACAGGGTAAAACCGTCTTCACCGGGCATCATAATATCGAGGATGATCAAATCAGGATGGTGATCGTTGAGCAGTTGCCACATCACGCCGCCGTTTTCTGCGCAAAGCACTTCAAACCCTGCGCGACCAAGGTAATCTGACAATGCTTCGCGAAGGTCGAGGTTGTCATCGACGACCAGTATCTGCTTGTTTTCCATCCTACTTTCCCTGTGTCCGTCCCTGTGCCTGCCCCTGAGTTTGGCGCTGGCCAATATGATGCATTCTTAAACGCATATTCACAATCGAGCCGATTGCAATTTTCACTTCTCGGTGTAAGAGATTTGTAAGCGGCCACTTACAAACTGATTGCCTTTTGTAACCTTAGGCGCCGCCTTGCTCGCTATGATCATCCTGACCTTACGTGAAACAACATGACCTGAAGGAATCAGGTCCTACAACACTGGCATTCGTCAGGAGGAAACCATGTTTGCAAGTATATTTGGACAACTACAAAAAATAGGGCGGTCGTTGATGCTGCCTGTGGCGGTGTTACCGGTGGCTGGCTTGATGCTGGGTATTGGTAACGCGGGGTTTGCGTTTATTCCAGACGCGGTCAACAAAGTGATGCTCGCCGCCGGTGAAGGCGTGTTCGGCAACATGCAGTTGATGTTTGCGGTCGGTGTGGCGCTCGGGTTGTCAAAAGGCAATGACGGTGCCGCTGCGCTCGCAGGCTTAGTTGGCCTAATTATTATGAACGCATCGCTCGGTATTGTGACAGGTCTGCGCGGCTTAGAAACTGATGCTACCATCATGGGCGTTGAGACGCTGCAAACCGGGGTGTTTGGCGGCATCTTTATCGGTGCGGTCGCGGCAATCATGTACAACCGCTTCTACAATATCAAACTGCCGGAGTATTTGGGCTTCTTCGCGGGTAAGCGATTTGTGCCCATTGTCACCGGTTTATCGGCGATCGTCGTTGGTGCGATTCTCGCGTTTGCATGGCCACCTGTCGGACAACTTCTTGATGCATTCTCTCATTGGGCAGCGTACCAAAACCCTGTACTTGCGTGGGCGGTTTACGGCGCGGGCGAACGTTCATTACTCCCTGTTGGTTTGCACCACATCTGGAATGCGCCGTTCTTCTTCGAAGTTGGCAGCTATGTAGACCCAGAAACCGGCAAAGAGTTTACTGGTGAGCTCACTCGCTTCTTCGCGGGCGATAAAACCGCAGGTTATCTGTCTGGTGGCTTTATGTACTCCATGTGGGCGCTCCCAGCAGCGGCACTGGCGATTTACCACTGCGCGTCTCCTGAGCGTAAGAAAATCGTCGGCGGTTTGATGATGTCTGCGGCGTTGACCTCTTGGTTAACTGGTATCACAGAGCCAATCGAATTTACCTTCCTATTCGTCGCGCCAGTGCTGTACGTAATCCATACTTTCCTAACTGGTATTGCGTTTGCGATCACTGCATTTTTGGAAATCAAACACAGTACGGACTTTGCGCACGGTGCGATTCAGTTCTTCCTTTACTACCCAATGTCGACCAACGCGTGGATGTTCATCATCATCGGTCCAATCTGGGCGACGCTGTACTACGGCTTGTTCCGCTTCCTAATTGTGAAGTTGGATCTAAAAACGCCGGGTCGCGAAACCGACATTGCAGAAGTGAAGATCGCCGGACAGCCTGATGAAATTGCAGTAGATGTAGTGGCGGCATTGGGTGGGAAAGCCAATATTAAGTCAGTCGATGCGTGTATCACTCGTCTGCGTGTCTCGGTGAAAGACATCGCTAACGTTGATGTTGCTAAGCTAAAAGCACTTGGCGCGCGAGATGTGTTAGTGATTGGCGACAGTTTACAAGCGATTTTCGGCACGCAGTCTGACTCAATTAAGTCAAAAGTGCACAGCGTACTCGCCACCTCCTGATCTTACCTCCCCCAATCTAGGTAAGATTTGCCAACCTCCTTGTGAGGTTGGCTTTTTCGTTTTCGGAGTAAAAAAAGCGAAGCCAATAACCAGCCCTACTTCGCCGCCGCGTTGGTTAAATTGCCCAGCACGCCGCTGATTTTGTTCAATGCCTCGTCACAGCCTTCAATATGATGGCGCTGCTTTAAATAAATAGGATCGTTATAAGCTAACCACGTTTTGCCTTCATCATCTTCATACACCAACACTTTTTGGGGTAAATCGAGCGCCACTTCCTGCGCACAGATCATCAGTGGCGTGCCTACTTTAGGGTTTCCAAACACGATAACTTCGGTTGGTCGCAACGTCATATCGACTTTCGTGGCATTCTCTTGATGGTTAATGCGCGCAAAGACGTTCAACCCTTTTTCTTGCGCGATAGCGACAAATTTATCCGCCGTATTTTTTGCTGAATGCGTGCTCGCAACGGTTACCACACCCTCCCCAGCCAATGCACTCAATGACGTCAACGCCACGACCAACCCAATGATTACTTTTTTCATTTGTCGTCCCTTCCTCTCTCTGAGTCGAAAACTAGATATAGAAAAACCAAGTGTAGGAAAACTATAGAAGTCAAATTCCGCTATCGCGAATTGCACTCTACCCACTCAAGAGTCGACCGTGTAACACGGATTAATTGATTCAGATTAATAAAGCGTTAACTAGCTGAGCATCAAAAGCGTGAAATACGTAACATTTGCAGCCTATTTTAGTAAGAAAGAGAAAAGTAGTGACACGCGATCAATTTGAGTTATTAGCACCCGGTGGTGATTTAGATTCCATCAAAGCCGCCATTGCCGCTGGCGCCGATGCAATTTACTGTGGGCTCGACCGCTTCAATGCTCGTAACCGAGCGACCAACCTCACTTTAGATAACTTAAATGGCGTGTTAACGTTGGCCCATCAGCACAGCTGTAAGATTTTCCTAACGTTGAATGTGCTGATTTTAGAAAGTGAAATTCCAGCGATTGTTCGCTTGCTCAGCCAACTGAACACCACCAAAATCGATGGCGTGATCGTACAAGATCTCGGTCTGGCCTACATTCTCAAACATCACTTTCCCGATTTGGATGTGCACGCTTCAACGCAACTGAACACGCATAACGAAGGCCAAATCCTCTTTCTCAACCAGCTCACCGCAAGCCGAGTAAACTTATCTCGCGAACTTAACATCAGTGAGATAAAACATCTGGCGCAATTTGGTCGCGAGCACAACGTAATGATGGAAGTGTTTGTCCACGGCTCATACTGCATCGGATTCTCCGGAATTTGCTACATCAGTTCCGCTCGCAATGGCGCATCAGGTAACCGTGGACGCTGTAGCCAACCTTGTCGCGAACAGTACGAAACGACCAAAACAGGCAACAACTACCCACTCAATATGAAAGACAACTCCGCCTTTGGGGACTTGGAAGCGCTTGCTGATGCGGGTGTGTATTCGTTGAAAGTGGAAGGCCGCATTAAGAAATCCCACTACGTGTACACCGTGGTCGATAACTGGCGTAAACAGATTGATCGCTTGTGCGAGGGTTTGGAACTCTCTGAAGACACCACAGAGTTATACACAGTGTTCAACCGTGATTTCTCCAACGCATTTTTGCAAGGTGATTTCGGCAAGGCGATGTACATCGACAACCCGCGCGACCATGCTGTAAAGCATTTTTCGAAGGTTTACCAATGCCAGTCTGCTGATGATGTACAAGCGGTGAAAAAGAAACTCTACGATGACAAAACCGCGATCATTGAGAAAGTGGCAGAGCAAACTAAGTCGTTCGATGTCACTTCAACACAAGTATCCGGCAGCAGCTTGAAAGGGTCGATTGATGTGCCAACTCTGCCAACGTTACCTCAACCAGAACCTCGCCAAGGTGCGCCAAAATTATCGGTTCTGATCTCGTCAGCACAAGAAGCCATGCTGTGCGAATACCACGACGTTGATGTTTACTATCAATTGCCAATGGGATTGTCTGGTGAACTGAGCGCGATGATTGAATTGTTCCAAGCCAACCCAATGCTCAAACCTTGGTTCCCAGCCATTTTGATTGGCGAAGACTACCACGCCGCGCGCGTATTTTTGGAAACCATCCAACCTGAGTTGTTGATCACCAACAACTCAGGTGTCGGCATGATCGCAAAAGAGCTCGGCTTAGGCTGGGTGGCAGGCCCACAACTGAACACGGTGAACTCATACGCGTTTAAATGCCTTCAAGACGAGTTCGCGGCAAGTGGCGCGTTTGTTTCTAACGAGCTGAATATGAAGCAGGTGCGTCACATAAAGCGTCCGAAAAACATGCGCAGCTTCTACAGCATTTATCACCCGAACACTCTACTCACGAGCCGCCAATGTTTGTTTCAACAAACCGAAGGATGCCGTAAGGTGAAGGTCAACAAAAGTTGTTTGAAACGCTGTGACAAACGCACGTCTATCATCAACTTAAAAGACAATCCTTACTTGGTGCAAAAACAAAAAGGCAGCCACAATTCAATCTACAGCGAGCACAACATCTTAAACCTGCAAGTGCTGCACGATCTGCCGCAATTGTTTACCGATGTGTTGATCGATCTGCGTGATATCCAGACCGAAACGAAAGTCTCAGCAAGCAAACCTGAGTTGATTGACGCGTTCTTAGCTCTACTTGAAGAACACAGCGAACAAACCGTCCAAACGCTGAATGCCATGATTCAACCAACAGCCAACGCGCAGTATTTAAAGGGGTTGTAGGAGTTACTTGAAAGTTAAACAACGCATCGACTCTCAACATATCTTGAACACACACAGTGCACTGACTACAATAGCGCACTTTTTACGGAATTTAGGTCACACAAAATGACAGACACAGCTAAACCAGCTCTACCAGATCGCCTAGCGGGTAACCCACGTAGCCCATTCTTCATCAAAGAATGCTTCGAGCACCAAATCGGTATTCGTATCAACGGCCAAGAGCGTACTGACGTAGAAGAATACTGCATCAGCGAAGGTTGGGTAAAAATTGCTTCTCCTAAAGCAAAAGACCGTTTCGGTAACCCAATGCTAATCAAACTTAAAGGCGAAGTTGAAGCGTACTACGTGTAAGCTGACCACGCTGAATGTATTTGAAAGCTCGAGTTTGACTCGGGCTTTTTTAATGCCTGTCATATCCCTCCTCATTTAATCTCTTCCCTCTTCTTTTCAGTACAAGTTATTAAGAAATCGATGTAAATCGCTGTTTTTATCTGATTGTTGTCTAAAGTTTCTAAAGAACGAACAGCAATAAGCATTGCCAAAAGAAACGACACCTTTTGAATACAGGGAGAGGAAATGGAAAGCCCACTTGTCACACTCAAACACGCCAGCAAAAGCTTTGTCGATGGCAAAGAGACACATCGCGTGTTGGAAGGCGTCGACTTCACGTTGAACACAGGAGCGAGTGTTGCGCTGACGGGCGCAAGTGGCAGCGGCAAAAGTACTTTGCTCAATGTCATCGCTGGCTTTGAGCCGCTTTCCGATGGTGAGTTGTGGTTAGATGGCGATAACACGGCGGCTTGGAAAGACCCACAATGGAGCCGATTTCGACATCAAAAACTCGGTGTTATCTTCCAGCAATTCAATCTATTAACGCCGCTCAACGTGCAGCAAAACATCGCCTTCCCTCTGCATTTGAATCAACAGAAATGGAACGACTGGTGCGATTATTTGGTCGAGACTCTAGGTATCAGCCAACTTCTCGACAGGCATGTTTCTGCCCTTTCCGGAGGTCAACAACAACGAGTCGCGATTGCGCGCGCATTGGCACACAAACCTAAGCTTCTACTCGCCGATGAACCCACAGGTAACCTCGACCAAAAAGCAGGCTTGGAAGTGATGAAACTACTCAGTGAAATCACCACCCAAGGCAATACCGCCGTGCTCTTGGTGACCCACAGCCATGAATGCGCTGAATTTATGAAAGCACGGCTGCGATTGGATAACAGTCAGCTACAGAACAGCCATCAAGTAAACAAACATGAGCTTCACCATGAAGCAAACTAAGCCATCAAACAACAGATTCACTCATACTCGACTCGCCCTGAATCTGTTTGCAGCGCACTATCGGCAGGCGCCACTGCAAGCCGCCGCGATTCTGATCGGTATCGTGTTGGCTGTGACCTTATTCGTTGCGGTGCAAGCCATCAACCTCAATGCCAAACGAAGTTATGCGGAATCTACCGAGCAGCTTAGCGCACAAGCTCAGAACTTAATTATTCCACCAGCAGGGCAAAACTATCTGCCCGAGTCTCTTTATTTCACCCTTAGACAAAACGGGCTCAGTGCAGCACTACCTGTAATCGAAGGGCGAGTGAGAGACGAACAAGGGCGTCGCTGGTCAGTGCAAGGTAGTGAGTTGATTGCCGCAATTTCCTCACGTTCGCGCTATTCGTCAGAAAACCAACAAAACGTGTCTTTGTTCGACAGTGCTTTACCTTTACCTGAGCTTTTGGCCGGTAAGCCGATCGTGATGATGAGCCAATCTCAACATCAAAACTTAGGGGAAGTAGAAACCCTAACTCTGGATGACATTCCAACCCAAGTGGTGGTGCTACCAGACGAATGGCAGTTAGGTAGCCGAATGTTGATGGACATTGGCTTTGCCCAGCAACTGCTCAATAAACAAGGGCAGCTCAGTTACATTGCAGTTTTCCATTCGGGTGATAAAGGGGATAAAGACACGCAGGCAAATTGGCAGAATCTGATTAGCGATCAAGGGCAATGGATTTCCAATAACCAAAGTACAGACCTTGGTTCGCTGACCGACAGCTTTCACCTCAACCTCACCGCAATGAGCTTACTCGCGTTTTTAGTCGGGCTGTTCATCGCTTACAACGGCGTAAAGTACAGCTTGCTGAAACGCAATCGGCTGTTAGTGCAAATTCAACAAGCGGGTGTTGCGCCGAGCATTGTGTTCTCTGCGCTGTTAGTTGAGCTCACTCTTCTCGTTACCATCGGCGCTTCCCTCGGTTTTGTGTTGGGCATACAGCTCAGCCATTGGCTGCACCCGACCGTAGCACTGACTTTAGAACAACTTTACGGCGCAACACTGCTGCCCGGCACTTGGCAGTGGCAATGGTGGGCGCAAGCATTGCTGCTCACGTTAGCCGCCACCCTATTGGCATGTTGGCAGCACTTTAAACAGCGAGTGCGCCAACCGCTTTCCTCTCATGGCGGATTTTATCAAGCACCTGAAGCCTCTAACGAAAACCAATTGTTTTTGATAGGTGCTGCGTTAACGATTCTTGCGCTTGCGGGTTTATGGCTGAGTGAGCACCACCGATTTACCATGGCGTGGCTCGGCGTGCTTGTGGTGTCGATTCCTTTGTATCTACCCAAAACAATCAGCGTATTAGCCAATTGGTGTGAAAAACGCACCAGTTCCGGTTTGATGCAGTATCTGTTTGCTGAGCTGCGCGAGCTGATTTCTCCGCTTTCTCTCGCCATGATGGCACTGCTACTCGCCGTTACTGCCAATATGGGGATGAACACCTTAGTGGGCAGCTTTGAATCCACCCTTAAACAGTGGTTAGAACAAAGGCTGCACGCCGATATTTACGTCAGCCCTGCGCAAGGAGAAATCGCTGATGTAGAGCGCGCATTAGGGCAGTTCGATAAGGTTGAGACCGTCTACAAGCAATACTACGTCGACGATAACCTGCAAGGCTTACCGATTTTGCTTGGCACCAAAGACAAAGACACCTTAGAACAAACCATGGTATTCAAATCGCACTTGGAAAACTTCTGGTCACGCTTTTATCAAGGTAAGTTAGTCGCGATCAGTGAACCTACTGCGGTCAAACTGGGTTTATCACTGGGTAGCGAGCTCACGCTTGATGCTGTTCCAGATAAGAACCTGCTTGTGGGTGCGGTATTCCACGATTACGGCTCACCCAACGGTGAAGTCTTATTAGCACCCAAATTATGGCAAGAGAGTGGCTTTACCGACCTGCCAACAAGCCTTGGTATTAAAGTCTCGGGTGACCCACAAATCGTCTACGAGCAACTGCGCGAGCAATTGAATCTGCACCCAAATCAGCTCTACGATCAGGCGCAAATCAAATCCATCGCGTTGGATATTTTCTCGCAGACCTTCGCCATTACCCGCGCACTCAACGGTGTGACTTTAATGGTCGCGGTGATTGGCTTGTTCAGTGCTTGTTTCATGTTACTCGACGCGCGTAAAGCCGCTATTGCAAGGCTGTATGCACTTGGCGTCAGCCGTCGTAAATTAATGACCATGGTGGTCGGACAGATCGTCGCTTTAGTCAGTTTTACGCTGGTTATTGCCCTACCTTTAGGAGCCATGGTGGGATATGTGCTGACAGATATTGTCACCTTGCGCGCTTTTGGTTGGAGCTTAAATTATCTGTGGAATTGGAGTGATGCGCTGAGCATTGCGGCAATCACCATCTTGGTGGCAGTGATCGCAACCTTGATTCCGCTGTGGCGATTGGTCAGTAAGCCTGTCGTATCCAGTTTGCAAAGCGAGGTGTTGTGATGGTTCGATTGGCAAGCAAGCTTACTCTACTCATAAGCAGCTTATTCCTATTCGGTTGTGAAGATGCCCAACAAAAAAATATGGGCACGCAAAATATGGGCACGTTGCTGGGCAGTGGAGATACACAAAGCGAGAGCAACTTATTCACACCCGTAGAAAAAGGGATTGAACTCACCTTCCCTGCAGACCATCAAGCACACCCAAACTTTCGTCATGAATGGTGGTACTTAACCGCTAACTTAATTGATGAAGATGGCACTCCACTTGGCGTCCAGTGGACACAGTTTCGCTTTGCTGCTGCGCCGCCAACGGGCGAAGATGACGTGAAGAAAACCGAATGGCAAGCTCAACAAATCTACATGGCGCACAGCGCAGTGACGACCGCAGACAAACACTACGCCGATGAAAAATGGTCGCGCGATCAAGCCTCTCTCGCTGGCGTCGACACTTCACCATTTCGGGTTTATCTCGATGATTGGCAGTGGACTTCTTCAACCACCGATCTCTTCCCTGCCACATTGAATGCAAACTCCGAACAGTTTGGCTATTCGCTCACTCTTACCAGCAGCGCACCGTATCAAAAACAAGGAGAGCAAGGGTACAGCACCAAAAGCGCCGATGGTCAGGTGGCTTCGTATTACTACAGCCAACCGTTTATTGATGTCTCCGGTGAAGTCACGATCGACAGCAAAACCCATCAAGTGTCGGGCAAAGGCTGGATAGACCGAGAGTGGAGCTCGCAACTCTTACTCGACTCACAACAAGGCTGGGACTGGTTTGCCCTAAGGTTGAGTGACGACACCAGCTTGGTGGTGTTCCAATTGCGAGATTCCAAAACCGGACAAGCCAGTTACTCCAGCGCAAGGCTGATGCAGCAAGATGCTTCTGGCATTGCTATCCCACAGAAAGACATTCAGCTAGAGGCGACTAAGCAAACAGAAATCCAAGGGCGAAAGTATCCAACCCAGTGGCAAGTGTCGATTCCTAAGCAGCAAATCGAGCTAACCGTTTCTGCACTCAACCCGAACGCGAAAATGCCGCTTTCAGTGCCTTATTGGGAAGGCCCTGTGCGCATTAAGGGCTCTCATTCTGGGACAGGTTATATGGAACTAACGGGGTATTGAAAAGTTGAGTGATTACCCCAATTATTCAGCTAGTACAAACACAGGTAACCGAGTGATACACTGCACCTCAGTGTCATCCAATGAATGATTGAAAGGAAATATGATGAACCCAATTATCGCCTTGCTGAAAGAGAACAATATCAGCGACGAACAAATCAACGAGATTTTTCAGACTCTGACGCAAAACCCTCTAGCGGCAATGGCAACAATCAGCCAACTAGGTTTGCCACAAGACAAGCTACAAATGCTGATGGCGCAAGTGATGCAAAACCCTGCGCTAATTAAAGAAGCCGTAGACGAGTTGGGATTGGATTTCTCAAAGGTTGAAGAAGCAAAAGAGAAGCTTCAAAGCCAAAACCAAGGCAACTAAGTGTTAGCCATTTAGCGCTGAATATAGAAAAGGCCGTTAACCCGAGCATGTGGGTTAACGGCCTTTTTTGTTGGCTACTTTGTTGTTAGCTACTTTTTGTCGGCTAATTATTAGCGATTTAAAGACGCGAATTGTTCTGCGGTTATGCCGTAATAGAGCTTGTCGTCAAAGCCTTGCGTTAGTTTGTAGTAGTCTTTCTGACGGCCTTCCTGAGTAAAACCATTTTTCTCTAACGTCTTGTAAGAGCCAGCATTAGAAGCGTAGCAATCCGCACTGACTTTATGGGCGTTTAGCTCAGTAAAGCCAATCGCGGTCATCATTTGGCAAGCACGGGTTGCAACGCCTTTGCCCCATGCGTAAGTAGGTAATTGATAACCCACTTCGTAGTTGCCAGTTAAGAACATCACTGCGGTCACTGCACACATTCCCATGTACTGACCTTGCTGGTCACGAATCACGAACGTTGGGCTATCTGGCCAAACACCGTCTTTGCTCGCTTGTGCCGTATTTTCAATAATAGGGTCAAAGAAGCCTTCATATAGGTTGTTGTCAGCAGGTGCGAAGAACAGATATTGATTGACCTTATCGTCGTTCAACATCTCGATAATACCTTGTAGATCAGAGCCTTGAATCAGTTGGATAGTCAACGATTCGTTAAATGGGATGGCTTCGCCTTGTTTTAGTTTTTGATATGACATGTGTTACCTCGTTATCTGCTGAAAATAGTAGCCCAGCGGATAAGAGAAAAATTGGATTTTTGCGACAACTTTCGGGCTGATTAGCAATGTATTACGACTCAAAATCGCCATAGATATCGATGGTTAAGTCGCGCTTTTTCAAGTATTTGCTTGGCGTTTTTCTTAGCTGCTGTTTGAGGGTACGAATCAAATGCGATTGGTCACTGAAACCAAATTGTTGTGAGAAACTCGCCCAATCAATCGCTTCTTGTTTGTAGAGGGTCAAAATCATCTGCTCCAGACGTGCCATTTGTTGATACTGCTTAACGCTCAGCCCCACCACTTGCTTGAAACTGCGCTCAAGCGTTCTTCGAGAACAGGCGCATTGTTTGGCTATCTCATCAATATCCATCGCTAGCTCAGGTGAGCGTAGCGCTTGAGCGTCCATCACGGATACCGCTTTTTGCGATGCCAAAAACGGTTTGGTGCAACAAGGTTCGATATCTAACGCATCTAGATGTTGTTTGATGTAGTTCAGCAAACATTGCGGTGAATCTTGCAACTCTAGCTGCCATAACCCTTGTTGAAAGCACACATCAAACGCCGCGTTGAGCCAATCAAACCAATCGCATTGGTTAATTGCTGCTACTTGGGATGCATCACTAAACCGTGATTCAATGGCATACAGACCCTCTGGACGAAAGGTGATACCAATACGCTTGATGGGAGCCGTATCTTCCAACAACAGCAAATGCTCGTTAGCCGTTAATAAATGGCAGCCTTTGCCAGCAAGCTTTGTGTCTCCCGTGTCGTAGCTGTAGCCTTGCACTGGTGGCGTAAAGAGTAAATGAGCACGCGGGTTTGGAATAAGGTGCGGCTTGGGGTCAATGACTTCACCCTCTGGCACTTCCAAGTACCAAATTTGATGAATGAGCCATTCGTACTCTGGCAGAGACTGTTTCCAAGCTATCATGATTGTCCTAGCGGTTAGTAAAGATAATAAGCGCAACGTTTTTGCTTAAACATCTGCTCGTTGAGTGTGACTGATTGACGCTCATCTCGCCACGCATTTCTCACCCTGCTCCCTTGCAAGCTTGTTGGATTGCAGTAGGCTTTGAGCAGAGAATACAAGCTGAACAGAACAAGGAAATACCCCGATGCGCGTCGACTACCACCAACGACTGGTTCCTGTGATTCGCTTTTTAGAACAACACTTTAATGAACCACTCAACCTGCCAGAAGAGGCCGCGCTGGCGAACCTTTCTCCTTATCACTTTCATCGCACCTTCAAAGCCGTGCAAGGCGAGACATTGGCTGATTTCATTCGACGTTTGCGTCTAGAAGCCGCCGCCGATGACTTATTCAAATCCAAGCAACCAGTATTGAACATTGCCCTAGAGTACGGATTTTCTAGCTCACAGAGCTTAGCCAAAGCCTTCAAGCAACATTATGGCGTTACACCCACGGCCTTTCGTGACTGCGAAAACTATCAGCAGTTTTCTGAATTAGCACGAAACAGCAAGATTGGACACACGTTGCGCAAGAATGGAAACGTAGTAACACCAAGCGATTCATATACTGGCTCTGAACTCACCAAATGGAGCATGACAATGGAAACGCAAAACTTTGAAAAAGCAAAACTGGCTTACATTCGCGTAAACGGCCCTTACGGCCAAGGCTATGAGGAGCCATCAGGTCGCTTGTATCAATGGGCAGGAATGAAAGGTTTGGCAGGCAATACCTGCATCTTCATCTACCATGACAACCCAGAAATCACGCCAGACGAGAAGTGCCGTACTGATATCTGCTTGATGGTGCCAGAAGATACCGAAGTTCCGAAAGGCATTGAGCTGCAAGACTTCCCCGGCGGTCAATATGCCGTGATGCGCCAACACATTACTGACCCGAGCCAATACTCAAAAGCGTGGGATGATGTCATGAGCAAGGTAATTGAATCCGGTATTGAGAACGACGATCGTCCTTGCTTTGAGCTTTACCACAGCTTCGACCCACAAACGCACCATGCAGACGTTAGCTTCTGCACTGCCATCAAATAAACCAAAAGCCTGCATCGTTGCAGGCTTTTTCATTTCTTACTCTGGTTGCTTAAATCCGTTCTTCCAAACGCTGTTTATCTTTTAATCCAATGACTTAGAACACAAACGAATACCTCAGTATTTTCGTGATCCTACTTCGCGTTTTGACCACGCGCGTTCATTCGCTCGGCTGAGTTGGGATTCATTTCACAGATTATTCATGAAGCGAACCTAGACTGAAAAAATTCCATCGACCCCGTTCGACCTACAACACTAAGCACAATAAAAACTAGGTACTACAGCACCTCTAGGACATTCCATGAAGAAGAACTTACTTGCTATTGCTCTTGGTAGCGTAATTGCGCTGACTGCTGCCCCATACTCTATCGCGGCTAACGATGCTGCCGTTCAATCTTCCGCCGACTACTCACAGATCGTCACCAAACGTCAGGTTGTCGACCAACTGCTGAATGACGCGGTACAAGCATTCAAATCCCCTGCGCGTATTTCGCATGCGGGTTTTACCGCCAAAATGCCGAGCAACATGGAGATTGTTACCGACCGCTTACTAGAAGCATACAAACTCGAGCCGTACCGTACTGACCTACTGATTTCTGCAGCAAACGCGCAGATCTACAACAAGAATGCAGACCGCGCGATTGAACTGTTTGAACAAGCCCTTTCTGTTGCGCCAGACGATGTGGATTTGCACGCCTACTTAGCAGTGTGGCAACGCTTTGAGGGCAACCAAGCGGAATCAGCGAAACACATGGCTACGCTCACTAAGCTCAATGCAGGTAAAGCCGCAGACATCCAACGCATCTTCGACACCGTAGACCGCGTACTTGCCACGCCACTGAAAGAGAAAGCCGACAAAGGCAAACTGGATGACAAAGGCGCAATCGTCACATTGGGATACGCACTGAACCCAGATGGTTCAATGCATCAAATCTTGGTTGAGCGTTTGGAAACCACGCTAGCCATGGCAAAAGCAAACCCAGACGCGTTGATCGTATTGACGAGTGGTGTACCGAAGAACCACAAAACCGAAGGCAAGTTAATGGCGGATTGGCTGATTGAAAAAGGCATCAGCAAAGATCGCATCATTGAAGAAAACTACGCCACCAGCACGGTAGGTAACGCCCTATTCAGCAGCTACGCATTGGCGCGTCATAACATCAAGCACGCAACCATCATAAGCTCAGCGAGCCATGTGCGCCGTGGTCAAACCTTGTTTGAAATCGCAAGCTGGCAAACTGGCCCGCAAGACATCACTTTTGACACAGTGAGCTACCCAGACAAACCACTTAAAGACTTAGCCAAAGCCAGCGATGGCGAACTGCTTGGTATCTACCGCGATGCTCTGCGTACTTACGGCATGTGGAGCTACCGCTCTTACCCGCTAGAGTCGCGTTAATACACTAGAGCCAGAAAGCAAAAGAGACCGCGTTAATGCGGTCTCTCATAGAATCATTTGAACATGATGCAATGGTCAATCAATGCGTTTTGTAGGTTTTGTTTATCACTCAGAATCACTAGAGCATAGATAGTATTTTTGTCACCAATTCGGTAAAGCAGCTTGAATCCATCAAAGCTAAATTGCCGGATGTCGTAAACACCGATTGTTGTCAGTTCATAACAAGGGGGATAGATAGACGGGTTATTCAAAACGTTGTGTTCAAACCTCTGCTGAACCGCAATTAATCTATCAATCACATCGTTGCGAGCGCTCCAGTTCGATAAATAGTTAATACTCTGAATAGCCGTATTTTCAAAGGTTTGTGTATAGAGAACTTTTGCTTCCATGCTCGTATCAAACTCAATCTTTGAGTGCTGCTAACGTGCTCTTCATATCTTCTGATGACTTTACACGTTCATTCGCAACATCATTTTGAGCAAAGCTAACAAACTTCATTAAAGCAATGGCTTCATCACGCTTCTGACGTTCTTCATAAGACTCAACGACATAAATAGGCTTACCATTTTGCGTAATCGTCATTGGTTCATCCAGTTCAAGCTTCGCAGCATTCTTTTTTAAATAACTTACCGTTTCAGTGCTCATCACATGACTCCTATCGGCAACCTCGCTGGTGTAACAACAAGCGAACCCAGCCGAGCTATACTGCAGGTTTGACCGAAATATTTGAATCAATAGAAAGTGCTAATCACATTCTATTTTTCGTTTAGATTTTGACCTAATCTTGCCAACTATACCTGTGCATTTCGAACAAACCAAATTAAGTTTAAATTTAGACTTCTACTTCAAATATAGAAAAAGCCTGCGTATTTGCAGGCTTTCTTGTCTTTGTGCAGTGATAAGAACCGCTTAAATTGCTTCGCCGTTTACCGTTACTGCCACATCAATGTTGCCACGAACTGCGTTTGAATATGGGCAAACTTGGTGTGCAATGCGCGTTAGCTCTAGCGCTTGTTCTTGTGGCATGTCTAGCTCTACCGCTAGGCTCACTGTTAGTGCAAAGCCACCGTTATCGTTAGGACCGATGCCTACTTCCGCGGTTACGGGTGCGCTTTTCAGGTTTACTTTACCTTCACGCGCTACGTGAAGAATCGCGTTAGAAAAACACGCTGAATAGCCCGCTGCAAAAAGCTGTTCTGGGTTAGTTGCTGCGCCTGTGCCACCCATTTCCTTCGGGTATGACAGCTCTAGATCGAGAAGACCGTCATCTGTTTTTACTTGACCATTACGACCAGCCAAAGCAGTAGCTTGAGTTTTGTATAGAGTAGTCATGCGAGTGTCCTTCTTAATTTAAGTTGTGCACAATTTAATTGCTTGCAATCTTATATCGAAGTAAAGATCGTTCGCAACTATATTGTGCACAATTTATTTTATGACTCTCTTTCTCTATGAGCAGGTAGGCAACGCCAATGAGCCAGTGTTACACCGACAACACCATGACCAACGACGATAAACTCTTACTCGAAAACCAAGTTTGCTTCCCGCTCTACAGCGCAGCAAATGCAGTGATCCGAGCGTACCGCCCGTTGTTGGATGAGCTTGGTCTGACTTATTCGCAGTACTTAGTGATGATGGTGCTGTGGGAGAAAGACGGTGCCAGCGTGAAAGAATTGGGGTCACAACTGCATTTGGACTCAGGCACACTCACACCTCTGCTTAAACGCTTAGAAGCAAAAGGCTATGTGGAACGCGGCCGAAGTGAAACCGATGAACGCGTTCGCGTACTAAACCTAACAGAACAAGGTCGTGTCCTCAAAGAACAAGCCAAGTCAGTGCCAAACGCCATGATGTGTAAAATCACCTTAGAGCTAGATGAAATGATCATGCTGAAGAAGTTGTGTGGCAAAGTGCTCGACAATCTGAGCTAACAAAATAGAAGCATCCGCTTCCCCACTTCCTATTAGAAAGAGCCTGCCGAGATGCAGGCTCTTTCGATCTTAGCCAGACGATCCACTTAAGGTCATCATCGGTATTCTCTATTGCTAATCTGCCTTCATCTTCAATAAAACCTATCAAAGCAAACTCACTTACATCGGATTTCCCTATCAAGTGAAATAGGAAATGGCTATCAATAGGATAGTTACAAGCAATTTTCCTTAAACACAATCCGATGCGAATATACTTTCCGAAAGCAAGAACTGCTCACCCTAAAACATTCTGAGGAAAGTAAAAAATGATTAATACAAAGATCAAACCATTTGCAGCTACAGCATACAAAAACGGCGAATTCGTTGAAGTAACAGAACAAGATGTTCTAGGCAAATGGGCTGTATTCTTCTTCTACCCAGCAGACTTCACATTCGTATGTCCGACAGAACTAGGTGACCTAGCAGACCACTACGAAGAGCTACAAAAACGCGGCGTTGAAGTGTACTCAGTATCAACAGACACACACTTCACTCACAAAGCTTGGCACGATAGCTCAGAAACAATCGGCAAGATCCAGTACTACATGCTTGGCGACCAAACAGGCAACATCACAAACAACTTCGGTGTGATGCGTGAAGGTCAAGGCCTTGCAGACCGTGCAACGTTCCTAATCGACCCAGAAGGTACTATCCAAGCAATGGAAATCACTGCTGAAGGTATCGGTCGTGACGCAGAAGACCTACTACGCAAAGTGAAAGCAGCTCAGTACGTAGCAGCACACCCAGGCGAAGTTTGCCCAGCAAAATGGAAAGAAGGCGAAGAGACGCTAGCTCCTTCTCTAGACCTAGTAGGCAAAATCTAAGCCACTGAATTTAAGCTCAATTTGACATGCTAATTGACGCTTAACTTAGAGAGCATTCCAGGTTAGATACCTTGACGACCTTCTGCCTGGTTTGCTCTCTCCCTACTGATTTTATCCAGAGTAACCACTCTTTTGTTTATTTAAGGTAACAACAACTATGTTAGACCAAGCGATCCAACAACAACTCAAACAATATCTGGCTAATGTAAAAGAAGACGTTCGTCTAGTGGTTAGTCTAGATGAAAGCAAAGCATCGAATGACATTCTGTCTCTGGCGAACCAAATCGCAGAGATGAGCGACTTTATCGCCGTTGAACGTGACGACAACGCAAGCGCACGTAAACCAGTGATGACGGTGACCAATCCAGTAAAAGGCACAGCACTTCGCTTTGCTGGCTTACCAATGGGTCACGAATTTACCTCTCTGGTATTGGCATTGCTGCACTCTGGTGGTCACCCAATCAAACTAGAGCCGGAAGTGATTGAACAAATCGCAGCGCTAGATAAAGAGTTGGAAGTTGAAGTGTTCATTTCACTGTCGTGCCAAAACTGTCCAGACGTGGTTCAAGCGTTCAACATGATGGCGGCGATCAACCCGAAAGTGAAAGCAACCATGATCGACGGTGCACTCTTCCAAGATGAAGTGAAACAACGTGACATCATGGCAGTACCAAGCGTATTCGTAAACGGAGAGCTATTCGGTCAAGGCCGTATGTCTCTGACTGAAATCCTAAACAAAGTGGATGACGGTGCGAGCGAGAAAGCCGCCAAAGCACTGAACGAAAAAGACCCATACGACGTGCTAGTTGTCGGCGGTGGCCCTGGTGGTAGTGCAGCAGCACTATACGCAGCGCGTAAAGGTATTCGCACTGGTGTTGTCGCTAAACGCTTCGGTGGTCAGGTGATGGACACCATGGCAATCGAGAACTTTATCTCGGTAAAACGTACTGAAGGTCCAAAACTGGCGACTGACCTAGCAGAGCACCTAAAAGAATACGACGTAGACGTCGTGACTGAGCAACAAGCGCAAAAACTGATGGGCGCAGCACACACAGATGATGGCTTGATTCATATCCAACTTGAAAGCGGCGCAACGCTGAAAAGTAAGAGTGTCATCCTAAGCCCTGGAGCTCGCTGGCGTGAAATGAACGTTCCGGGTGAGCAAGAGTACCGCAACAAAGGCGTCGCGTACTGCCCACACTGTGACGGCCCGCTATTCAAAGGCAAGAAAACTGCGGTTATCGGTGGTGGTAACTCAGGCATCGAAGCGGCTATCGACCTAGCAGGTATTGTTGAGCACGTAACCGTTCTTGAATTTGCAGACGTACTTCGCGCAGACCAAGTGCTTATCGACAAAGCGAACTCTCTACCAAACATCGACATCATCACGATGGCGCAAACCACAGAAGTAGTGGGCGACGGTACTCGCGTAACAAGCTTGAAGTACAAAGACCGTAACACAGATGAAATCAAAGAGATTGAACTGTCAGGTATCTTTGTCCAAATCGGTCTAGTACCAAACACAGAATGGTTAAAAGATTCAGAAGTAGCGCTTTCTGAGCGCGGCGAAATTGAAGTTGGTAGCCGTGGTGAAACCAGCCTGGAAGGTGTCTTCGCAGCGGGTGACGCAACGACGGTTCCTTACAAACAGATCATCATTGCGATGGGTGAAGGTGCAAAAGCAAGCTTAGGCGCGTTTGACTACCTAATCCGTAAGCAAGGTTAATCTCCAAATTTCTTGAACACAAAGCGCACGGTGCAGTGTTTTCTTCCCCTGAAAACCAATCGGGGCACCGTGACAGCGATGAGTAACAAGAAATAAAATCAAAAAACCTAGAAGCCCAAAGACTTTGCCAGCAGGTACTAAATGCTGGCTTTTTTGGTTTTTTTGGGGGGAAAACAAATTATTGCTAGAAATAACAGAGTAAAATAAAGCTGCCGAAATACACTTAGGGTGAAACATTGCGGGCTTTAACTCGTTTCTACTGCTTCAAATATCAGACCTTTTAGCTGACAACGATGGTAAATTTCATACAAACCACCTAATTCATCATTGCAGTAAACACCGCTTCCGTTATTTTCAATCCTGAACAAGCCTCCGGATTTGATTGATTTACTACTCAACACTAATTTTTTAAACCGCTTTACACGACTTGGCTTACCATTAGCTCTTACATTTAACACAGTGCGATCCTTATCAATGGCATCGCAAGTTTTGAATATGTTTATAGCATACCAACGCTCGCCAGCGACGCGTAATGGCAAAAACTCACAACTGGAATCAAGAGCTTCGTTTATTTGATTATATGCGGACTCAGAACAAGCAAACTCGCCTGCACGCCAGATTGCAAAATCAGGTTTTGTTGTAAGCATGTGGTTATCACTCACCCACTCCAAATCAATAATCATCCAAGTATCAGCGACACGCTCACCACATAACTCCCGCAAATCGCCATCCGAGTATTGTATAGAAATCTCTAGTTGAGTTTCTTGTAAAAAAGGGAAATTCTCAACATCATGATTAAGTGTAAAAACCTTCATCTTTTGCTTACTTAAATCAAACGGTTAACTGGAAGTCCCCATCATGTAACATCTTTCCAATCTTGCACAAGGTTTCAATGATTTCTGTGTGAGCCAACTCTTCAGTGTCAGCGGCCTGACCTTTATACATGGCGTCTACAAATAAAATCAAAAAAGCCCTTTACCTCAACTTTACTTGAGGTTTTAGCATATTCATCGTTGGCTAGAAAATGACAAAAAGGAGCACATCATGATCCAACTAGAACATATTAACTTAGTCGTGAAAGATATCCCTGAAATGCTGAAGTTTTACCAAACTGCATTTCCACATTGGTACGTGCGTGATGAAGGTAAAGGCGAATGGAGTGGCAAGCCAAGAAACTGGCTACATTTTGGCGACGAGTATCAATACATAGCCATGAGTGACCATGGCGAAGGAGAAAACCGCGAGTTGAGCGGGCACCAAGTTGGGCTAGCGCATTTTGCTTATGTGACCAACAACGTCGATGCAATCATCAAAAGACTAACCGATGCAGGTTATCCGATTGCCCAACCTGGTGCTGATGAACCATACCGCAAGAATGTGTATTTTGTTGACCCTGCCGGTTTTGAGATTGAATTTGTTGAATACCTGGCGGATGACCCAAAACTTCGTAACCTGACAAGCTAAAAGAGATGTAAATAATAAAACGCCAGCAGATAGTGACTGCTGGCGTTTTATTTTTTATCTATCGGGCTTCTTTATCGCATTAGCGCTGTTTGGCAAAAACCTGAGTCCAGTAATACCCGTAGCGTGCAGAGTGATTTTCGACAAGCGACGCGCCCATCTGATCAAAATCCGCACTCATGATATTAAGGCAGTGGCCTTCACTCGATAACCAAGCATTAACGACGGCGTTAATGCTGCTTTGCCCTACTGCGACATTCTCACCAATGGCGCTCCAAGCATAGCCCGTTGCGTTAACTCGATCTGACATTTTGCTGCTATCAGAGCCTGTGTGGCTCATGAAATCGCTGTTCGCCATATCGCTTGAATGTCGATAAGCGGCGCTTTCCAAATCGTAGCTCCAAGTCAGGGCCCCAACAGGTGGCATGGTGGTTGCGCCACACTGTTGTGTAGTAGAGCGGGCGCTGTTGACCGCTGCAAGCATCTGCTCGGCAAATGTGCCTTGTGACGATGTGGAACCTGTGTTTTGTGAGCCGCTTTCTGCTGGGGCTGACGACTCCCCATCGCCGCCACATGCGCTGAGAAGTAGGGCCAAAGCAGGCACTAAGATCTTAGTTGGCATTGTCTTTCCTTTATGAGTGACGAAGAGCAAACTGCGCTTTTCGATAATAACGCCCAATAAACTAACAAAAACCAATAAAAGCACCATATAGCTTAGGTTTTTTTAACCAAAGACTCACATGAAGTTTTCAATCGCCTTGGTTCGGTCGATAAATCGGCAACGTTTCAGCCCAAGTATGGAATGGCGTTTCATCCATATCCTGTATTGCTTGAGTGATAAAATCGATGAACACCCTCACTCGGGCAGGCACATATTCCCGGTTGGCATAGAGAAGATACACGCCATTTCCTGCTTGGCGCATGCTCGGAAATATCGGCACTAAACGCCCCGCTTTAAGCCAGTCTCTCGCGATAAAATGAGGGATCTGAGTTAATCCTAAGCCTTCTGCGCAAAGCTCTGCCATGGATTCACCGTCATTTACAATGTAGTTTCTTTCGGGGTCATATTCACTCGCACCGTCTGGTTCTGGCATCCGAATCGGCAACAGTTTCCCCGTTTGTTTAAAACGAAAACGAACCCAAGAATGGTCATTGAATACATCCGGGCCACTCGGAACACCATGGCGCGCTAAGTAATCCTGACTGGCACAAATGATAAAATCGATAGGGCTGAGCTGACGCACAATCAATTGACTATCGTGAACGACACCAGAGCGAATCGACACATCAATACCTTGCTCAATAATATCAACGTAGGCGTCATCGTAATGAATATCGATAGTGATGTTAGGGTAGCGGCGACAAAACTCTTTTAATAAAGGACGAATATAGAGGCGACCGTACGAGACTGGCACATTAATCTTAAGCTGCCCTGAAAGCGCATCATTGTGACTTTTTAATGAATCCTCACATGCCGCCAGCTCCTCCAGTACAAACCTAGCAGTATTTGCGTACCTACGACCAGCTTCTGTCAGGCGGCTCTGTCGCGTAGAACGTTGAAAAAGCTGTATACCCAAATCGCTTTCAAGACGATGTATGGCTTTACTCACGGTCGAAGGGTCAGTGCCATACACTTTGGCAGCCGCAGCAAAACTACCGCCATCTAAAGTGGCAATAAAAAATCGTAGGGACCGTATCTTATCCATATAACCAATGAACTCTATTCATGAATTTTATTCACTTTAGTAAAGACAAAGTGGCTCTTCAATCACTAATTAGCCTAAATATAATGAACCTCAATAACTTGATGCTCTGTTAACGAGGAAAAAACCATGGGTAAAAACGGATTGAAGAATGCACTACAACTATTGATAGCGACACTAGTCCTATTCTTTGGGATGCTTCAAACAGCACATGCCGCAGATAAACGAATTGGTATTCTGGTTTACGATGGCGTACTGACCTCTGATGTTACTGCTCCTTTAGAGGTTTTTGGCGTCGCAAGTCGTCTCACTTGGTTTAGTGATTATGACGTGCTCACCATTTCCGTCTCAGATCAGAAAACCATCACCACTGAAGAAGGATTAAAAATTGGTGTGGATGCTTGGATTGGTGATCTGCCGGAACTCGACGTATTGGTTTTAACATCCAGCTATGACATGGATGCACTAATCGAAAATAAAGATCTCATTCACTTTATTAAAACTACCTCAAAGGCGGCAGATTGGATGGCAAGTAATTGCTCTGGCGCGTATTTGTTAGCCGAAGCTGGCCTTTTAAACGGCAAAAAAGCAACAACTTGGGCCGGAGGTGAAAACGGCTTTCAAAGAGATTACCCAGCAGTCAAAGTACAAGTCGACCAGAATTTTGTCATTGATGATGGCGTTATCACTTCGAACGGTAGCCTAGTTAGCTATCAAGCTGCTCTTAAGCTACTTCACCTTATGACTTCAGAGTCTAAAGCTCAGGAAGTCGCAGATGCCATCCAGTACTCACGCTTTTCCAACCAACCATTTTAAGCGTGTAAGAAAGAAATCAGAGTCACCCTTCGATATTTGGAAGGTTAACTCTTCGAATTTGTCTTCCTAATCGAACAACCCTTTTTATCACTGTAAAAGCGATAAAAAGGGTTGTCGTTCATCTGGCAGACACAACGTGCTCTCCAAACTTTTTATCTTAATGCTATGGAAAAACATAAACGTTACGAAGCACTGACGAAAGATCGATACCAAGAGATTTACCGTCTCGCGTATTGGTTATGCAAAGATCACCACCTTGCTCAAGATTTAGCGCAAGAAACCTTTCTGAAAGCGTGGCGATTCTTTGATAAATTAAATGACCCCAACGCCGCGAAGTCTTGGCTCATTACTATTTTGCGTCGTGAGAATGCTCGGCGCTTTGATAGAAAACAGTACGATTTTGTCGACATTGATGAGTGTGCAATACAGACAAAAACCTACCCTGGCAGTGACTACGACATGGCCCAAGATTGGCTTCAAAAACAAATGATGATTCTCGAACCCAAATACCGAGAGCCGTTGCTCTTGAGCTTAGTGGCTGGGTTGAATCATGATGAAATTGCCCAAGCCTTGAGGCTCAACCACAACACAGTGGCGACTCGATTATTCAGAGCGCGTAATCAGATCATCGCACAGAAGGAGAGTCATTAAGACACAAAAAGTAGTCAATCATGTAAACTAACTGGCTATGCTCCGGTCTATTTCATAAGTCGTTACACAACTCGACGCTTTAACGCTTTACATCAAGCGCGACTAGATGAACACTTCTTGTCAAAGTACAATAACAGCCGACATAGAGTAGAGTCAGTAAAACATTATGAGTAACACGACGGCGAAAAAGCCGAATCCCTTATTTGAAATCCTTTTCAACGTATTTATCCCTTCCTTCATTTTGATGAAGTTTAGTGGCGATGAGCATCTAGGGACAGCAATGGCGCTGGTTGTCGCTTTGCTATTTCCTATCATTTATGGCGGTATGGACCTTGTCCGTAACAAGAAATTTAACTTTATTTCTGCTCTGGGCTTTATCAGTGTTCTACTAACTGGTGGCATCGGCTTGTTAGAGCTTGATACACGCTGGTTAGCACTAAAAGAAGCCCTGATTCCTGGCCTGATCGGTTTAGCGGTTTTGGGTTCAACGTTTACCCGCTACCCGCTGATGCAGAAGTTAGTACTGAATGACACTGTGTTGAACCTCGCGTTGATTAACCAACGTTTAAAAGAAAATGGTAAAACCGATGCGTTCGAACGTTGCCTTATGTCTTCTAACTACCTGTTTGCAAGTACTTTTGCGTTCTCATCTGCAATGAACTACTTCCTTGCGACTTGGATTGTGACTAGCCCTTCTGGTACTGCTGCCTTTAACGAAGAGTTAGGAAAAATGACGCTGTACAGTTACCCAATGATTGCCATCCCAAGTATGTTGATGATGTTCGGTATTTTTTATTACATTTGGCGTCAAGTACGTGCGATGACATCGCTCGAAACAGAGCAAATCTTCCATCTAAAATAGCCCTATCATTACAAATAAACCCATAAAAAAGGGAGGATTTTATCCTCCCTTTTCTCAACAGGCCCACTGTAATTCACAGCGTCAAAATGATTTTTCCTGACACTGCTGACGAGCGTCGCTCAACCATTTCAATCGCTGTTTGAAAGTCCTCTAACGACAGATCATATGCAACGTTTAACTTTATGTCGCTGCTAATAAAGTGTTCTAACATTTCAGCGAACACCGTCTTTCTCCCGCCTTTACCTACCGATTCTTCCCAATACCGCAAAAAGAATGTACTAAAGTCGATGTTGTTGGCCTTCATCGATTCAAAAAACTCAGGCGTATAAGGCGTTAACGACAATGTTCCGTAGTTGATGTATTGGCCATTTTCTTTCAAGGTACGAATGAGATCCGTGCCAGCCTCACCACCTATCGCGTCCAGAGCGACCGTTGGTTGTGGCAGTTGGCGCGTTTGCAGCTGCGCTTGTAAGTCTTTCTTCGCGTCCAACACTGGAATAGTATCGTACGGATACTCGTCTGGCTTTGAGGTCACAGCAATCAGTGTAAAACCCAGTGAATGGGCGAGCTGGGCAAATATCTTACCGATCGCTGACCCTGCTGCATTGATGATCACCACATAGTCTTTGTTCAACTTAGCTACTTTAGTGGTGATCACCCACGCGGTTAGCGCGTTGATGTACAATTGGCAGGCATAGCCGTTCTCCAAACTCTCAGGTAGCGGAAAAAGATTCTCAGGCGAGGCATCTATGTAGTATTGCCAAGTACCACTCATCGCCACCAACACCTTTTGCCCAACTTGAAGGTCAGTTTGACCAACTGCACTGACTTCCACCACACGCCCAACCGCTTCAAATCCCGGCACGCGAGGTGGTACGTGAACGCGGCGGTATTGCCCAACACCATGAATGGAAAGCAAGTCACTTGGGTTAATATTGGTGGCTTCCAGTCGCACCCGAACCTTGCCCTGAGCAAGCGGTTTGAGGGGCTCTTTTTCCAACGACAGCGACGTTTTGGGTTGACCAAAACAGAATTGATTCACTCGAGTATTTATCGTTGGTGCCATTGTTATTCATACCATGTAATTGAAATTCAAAAAGGAAGTTTCGCGACTTCTACTCAAAAGCATTAAGTGAAGTCGAAGCTCTGTATTTCTACCTGCGCGATGCGCCGTTCACTCTAAACTGTTGTGGCGTCATATCAAAATAGGCTTTAAATGCTTTGATGTAGGATGAGTCATTTTGATAACCCACTAGGTCTGCAATGGCTTGGATTGGCAACGATTCATCTAACAAAGAAAGCGAGTAAATTAGCCGAATTTGTTGCCGCCAAAGTAGAAATGAAGTGTTGAATTCCTTGGCGAACAGCCGTGATAAAGTACGCTCAGACGCCCCAATTTTCTCCCCCCACTCTTTTAGCGAACAGCTCAACGCTGGCTCGTCAGTCAGTCGCTCGAAAATCAGTTTTAGTCGTCTGTCTTGTGGCAGCAATAACTGAAATGTCTGCACGTTGCGTTTCAAAATTTGATCATGCAGCACCGCCAGTAAATGCAACACTTCTTCGTGGCTTGTCTCACCTTCACACAGTCTGCGGATCTCTTGTAAAAGCTCATTTAAAAACGACGTTAAAGCAATGGTTCTCACTTGTGGCTCGTACGTCGCACCAAACTCAGGGTTGAGGTAAATGCCAACAAATATCGTATTGCTTAGAGCAATCGACTCGTGTTGAACACCCGCAGGAACAAATAACGCAGAGGTGTGCGGAACCAAGTGCTGATAATGCTCCGTTTGTGTTTGCAATAACCCTTTGATAGGAAAGATGATTTGATGCCAAGTGTGTTGATGCAGCGCATCAATGTAACCTTTTGGCATGTCGATGGTTTTCACTAAAACAGGAGAATGGGGATTCGCGGCCATCATCTCATTGGAGGTGACGACGCCTGACTTCGAATCAATTTGGCGAGTTAGCATTGTTAGTTGTCTTTTCATCCCTACACCGACACGAGTTTACTAGGCTATCATGCTCCGCATCGCGAATGAAGGTAAACACTTTATCTCTCATTCAAATAATAAGGAGGTTATATGAAGAAAATCGGCGTCGTAAAAGCTGTGCTAGCAGGGAAAACCGTCCCTTATGCTCATGGAGCGCAAAGCGCAATCAACAAACAAGTGCTACCTGAGCGCCAGCACGCAACAGAGCTTGGTTTTATCAGTGATGAACAAGGCGATCCGCGCTTTCATGGTGGCATTCAAAAAGCGCTTCATATTTACCCAAGCGAGCACTACCTAATCTGGCAACAAGAATTAGGCGAAAGACCAATTTTCCAATCCGCCGGCGGCTTTGGCGAAAACATCAGCTCCGAAGGCGTCACCGAATCCACGATTTGCTTGAAAGATAAAATTCGCATCGGCTCAACACTACTGGAAGTGTCGCAAGGTCGCATGCCTTGTTGGAAACTTAACGTACGTTTTGACCAACACGACATGGCGAGAAAACTGCAAGATACGCTTCGAACAGGCTGGTATTTCCGAGTGTTGGAAGAAGGCGATATCGGTGCAGGTGACGAGATTATTCTGTGCGAAAGACCTTATCCAGAATGGCCACTGGCTCGCATCATGGGCGCGGTTTTCACTGGCTGTTTAGATAGAAAAGAACTCACTCAGCTGTCTGAGCTGCCGTTAGTCGAGTCTTGGGGCAAGTTGGTCGAGCGCCGTCTAGAAACTGGTGAAGTCGAAGATTGGGAAATGCGCTTGATTGGCCCAACTGCCGTTAATACTCAAAAGTAAAATTTGTAAGCCATGCTCTGAACCGACTATGCCGTCAAGAGCGTGTTTTTTGTTTTACTTCGCACTCGGGGCTGGGCGTTTCGACTTACCTTGAAACTGCTTAATGCTCTTCTTAGCATGAGTTCGACGGTTGGCTTTTTTATCGCGTGGCGCGCGTTTGCTCTCGCCAGTTGATGGCTTATCCGTTACTGGAAAACCTGCCAGATCTTGCACTAGCAATGCACGTTGAGTCAGGTGACGAATCGCGTTTAGTGCGTCCATTTCACCATGACAAACCAATGACACCGCCACACCTTGTTCGCCTGCGCGAGCGGTACGTCCTACTCGGTGAACGTAAGTTTCTGCATGCATTGGCAGTTCAAAGTTGATCACTACAGGTAATTGCTCAATGTGAATGCCACGCGCTAGTAGATCGGTGGCAATCAACACCTGAATTTGCCCAGATTTAAACTGCGCCAGTGCTTCTTCTCGCTCATCTTGACTCTTATTGCCATGCAGCGCATTGGTTGAGATGCCCGCTTTATTCAGCTTCTTCGCTAAGCCATCGGCGTTCTTTTTCGCACCAATAAAGACTAATGCCTTAGTCCACGCGTTTTTTTGAATCAGTTCAATCAATGCCTTGGTTTTACTGCCTTTGTTGACGAGGTACAGCGTTTCAGCAATATCTTGGTTGGTGCTGTTTTCTTGATGCGCTGCAACTTGCTTTGGTGCCTGCATAAGCAGCTTCGCTTTACCCTTCAACTCATCTGAAAACGTTGCCGAGAACATTGCGGTTTGACGCTGGTTTGAAATCAGCCCCGCAATATTTTGCACGTCAGGCCAAAAGCCCATATCCAACAGACGATCCGCCTCATCCAACACTAGGTAATGGATATTGCTTAAGTCTAAACCGTTGTTTGCCAGATCAACCAAACGACCTGTCGTCGCGACAAGGATATGAGGATTTGTCGCTAGCGCCTGCTGTTGTTGCTCTTTATCAACGCCGCCACACAAACACACTGCGTTGAGTTCAAGAACTTGACCAACTTGGTTAATTGCTTCACTCACTTGCATTGCCAGCTCACGAGTTGGCACAAGAATCAGCGCTTTTTGCTCTGGATTGACACCCAGCTTTTCCAACAAAGGCAAACCATAAGCAAGGGTTTTGCCGCTGCCTGTATTTGCCAAAGCCAATAGATCTTGACCAGCCAACAGCTCAGGAATGGCCAACGCTTGAATATCGGTCGGTTTCTTGAAGTCTTTTGGCAGTGCGTGAATCAGCTCAGAACTCAATGAGAGAGTAGAAAATGGCATTAACGAAAACCTTGTACTTTGGGTTGAAGAAGCAATAAAAATAATGAAGATGCGGTAAAACGCAGGCGCGGACTTTACCACAATCTGCTAGGTGAACCATCCTATTTTAGGCGCTTAAACCAAGCGTCGCCTACGCAAATCGTCAGAAAACTAAAAAGCGCAAAAAAGCCGTTAGTCTGTACTGCCACAGAGCTAACGGCTAAAAACCCTTGAAGAGAACGCTTCATCAGCCTTTCACTGCGGCTGAAAAGAAATGTGCAGTTTATTAAAGCACAGCTTTACGATTCGGTAAGAACACTTCACCCAACATGCAACGAACCGAACCACCACCAATAGATTCTATGGTAGAAACGTCGAATGGCAGCAATTTACCGTGCGTTGCCAATTGGTTTCTTTGTGCTGGTGAGAATGCATCGTACGCCGATTGCGACATCGCAATCACCTTGTCGCCGTTGATCGTTTCCAGTTGCAGAATGTTACCGCAGAACTGGTTCATCTGTTCAAGCGAAATTGAGATGACTTGCTTGTCTTTGGCGAGTGACTTCATTACAAAACGACGCTCAAATTCTGGGATCACTTCGTCACAAATCACGCAAAACTGTTCGCCAACCGCCATCATCACATTGGTGTGATAAATCGGCGCACCAGACGGCAAACGAGTTTGGAAAGAAATCACTCGTTCATAGCCAATACGATCGGCGTAATCCTCTAAAACCAGACGATCACAACGTTGTGAGAGTGCGGCATAGACCGTTTTATTTAGGTGGTCAAACACCATCACACCCGTGCTTTCTAAATACGCTTGCTCGTCAAGATATTCAGTTAGACTGCTGCGTCGATGAACTTCTCGCCCTGCTTGCGCTAGTGCTGCCACAAGCGCATCGGGACGTACTTCTTTTTGACGGTTTTCACAGGCCATTGGAAAAGTGTACAACGTGCCATCTGGCGTAGTGCTAAACCAGTTGTTTGGAAATACCGCGTCTGGCGTCGCAACATCTGAAGTTGGATAATCAAACTCAACAACTTGAACGCCCTCTTGACGCAGCGTTGCAACCATACTCGCGAACTCGGCCATTACTCGACGTGAGACTTCTTCTTGGCTGAGTGACACTTTATGTTGGAACTCATTATCTTGTGCGGTTTCTTCATTAAAACGAAACTCTTTCGGTGGCACCATCACTACGCAGTTTGCGGTTTGGCGCTGAGCACTTTGCGTGCTTTCTTCTTTCCCATTAGCAAATTGGGTCACTGATTCGTGTAATAGCATCCAATATATTCCTTATCACTAGAATGAGGAGATTGTAAATTTATTGTTAACTTCAGTTTTGCTGTTTTGACAATTAATTTAATTGCACAAAAGTAATTTTTGCTGCATTAAGTTTATTTTTCCCTAAATTTTATTGTCACTTTGCAGGTTTAAGCTTTTATGGCACCGTGATGAACATGATAAGAATTCATCATAAGAATCAGAACCATAGACAATCACACTCATAACAAACTAGTTACATTTAAGACACAATCGGTTAGACTATTTTTTCGCCCCTCTCGTCAATCGGTCTGCTTTATCGAGGAGCAGGCAAGAAACTCTCATACACGCGGTTTCGTCCAAAGCAGCGTGAATCGATGGATTTAGCCACCCCAAATGGCACTGTTTTAACTTTAGGATGAGTTATGTTTAAACGATTTGAAGGCTTTACAGAGCCGTTCCCCAAATCTACACCGGATCAGCCTCCTTCAGGGATGTTCGCTTTTCTGCGTTATTACACTCGTGGTTATGAAAAGCCTTTGATCATCATGTCTTTGATGGCCACAATTGTGGCTGTTGTTGAGGTAATGTTGTTTGGCGCCATGGGACAATTGGTTGATTGGTTGTCTACCAGCAATCCAGAAACGTTCTTACAAGACAACAAATCGGATTTGATTTTCTACGGAGCCTTATTGCTGGTTGTCATGCCTATATTGGTGATCTTGTACTCGTTGCTCGTTCATCAAACGTTATTGGGCAACTACCCAATGTCTATCCGCTGGCTTGCACACCGGTATTTGCTCAATCAAAGCTTGAACTTCTATCAAGATGATTTTGCAGGTCGAGTCGCAACGAAAGTCATGCAAACCTCATTAGCTGTGCGCGAAACCGTGATGAAAGCTATGGATGTGTTTGTTTACGTTACGGTTTACTTCACCAGCATGATCATTATGTTAGCGACGGCAGACTGGCGTTTGATGATCCCAATGATTGTCTGGCTACTCGCTTACATCGCTATCCAAATCTATTTTGTCCCTAAGCTCAAAGACGTCGCTTCAGCACAGGCCGATGCACGTTCGACAATGACAGGGCGCATCGTCGACAGTTATACCAATATTCAAACCGTCAAACTGTTTTCTCATAGCCAGCGCGAAACCCAATATGCCGAGCAAGGCATGAAAGGATTTTTGAATACGGTCTATCGTCAAATGCGCCTAGTGACCGGCTTCGACGTCGCTGTAGAGATCTCAAACTATATTTTGGTCTTTTCCGTTGCTGCTTTATCGATTTACCTGTGGTTGGATAGTGCCATTAGCGTTGGCGCGATTGCGATTGCTGTTAGTCTTGCATTGCGCGTAAACGGTATGTCGATGTGGATAATGTGGGAAGTTGGCGCCCTCTTTGAAAACATGGGAACCGTTGTCGATGGAATGAAAACACTCTCTAAGCCTATTGATATTAAAGATAAACCAGGTGCAAAAGACTTGGTTGTCACTGAAGGAGGCATTCACTTTGATAACGTCAGCTTCCATTACGGTGAGAACAAAGGCGTAATTAGCCATCTCGATCTCAACATCAAACCAGGAGAGAAAGTAGGCTTGGTTGGGCGCTCCGGCGCCGGAAAATCGACTTTGGTGAACTTGTTACTTCGTTTCCACGATGTCGAAGACGGCAGCATTAAGATCGATGGACAGAACATCTCAGAAGTCACACAAGACTCTTTGCGTTCAAAGATCGGTATGGTGACCCAAGATACTTCTCTGCTACACCGTTCAATTCGAGACAATATTTTGTATGGCAATCCAGATGCGACAGAAGAAGATTTGCTGAAAGCCACTAAGCAAGCGCATGCCCATGAGTTTATCGAAACTCTGACCGACCCATTTGGTAATGTCGGATACGATGCGCAAGTTGGTGAACGTGGTGTGAAACTGTCTGGCGGCCAACGTCAGCGTATCGCAATATCTCGTGTGCTACTCAAAGATGCACCATTGCTGGTATTGGATGAAGCAACATCGGCTCTAGATTCAGAAGTCGAAGCAGCGATTCAGGAAAGCTTGAATGAATTAATGCAAGGGAAAACGGTTATTGCTATCGCTCACCGATTATCGACCATCGCACAAATGGATCGCCTCATCGTGCTAGATAAAGGCAGCATCGTTGAACAAGGTTCTCATCAAGAACTCATTGCGAATAACGGCATTTACGCCCAGCTTTGGGCGCATCAAACTGGCGGATTTATCGCTGAAGAACTAGACAATCAACACGCTTCTTAACGAGTGGTAAGCTCAATAAAAACGGCGCTTTAAGCGCCGTTTTTTATTTAAATCCATGGCTAGATGCTCATATAGCCATTGTGGTTTCTCATATATGAAACACTCTCCATGATAAAGCTCACACTTTTTCTGCTAATATACCGCCTCGTTGCGTATCCATTGCAATGAACACAATACAGAGTATTGAGCCGTCTTCATTTGTCATTTCACTTTTTGAGAAACAGCTATACTCAATAGATGGCTTAGTTATTATATTAACAATAAGGTAATTAGCTTATGTGTAAATGTGGTTCAATGCAGATCGTACAACTCAAACCAAGTTGGGCTGACAAGCTATTTGGCTACTCAGAAAGATGGAAATGCCAACTTTGTTGTAAGATCTACCGCATCTAAAATTAAAAATAGAATCTTAGTTTTTCTAAGAAAAAGCAGTGGCCCGACAATGATTGTCGGGTTTTGTTTTTCTGAGCATTCATTTTTTGTCCCTTCTCTACAAGATTACTCATCACGGCAAAACCTAGCATCTTAATGTGACTTAGGTATAGAATCAGGCCCACTTATTCTTTCCGATATTCATATATAACTGGTCACTATGAACAAAAGTTTGCTAACGAATGTCCTCGCTATCGCTTTGATGGCTGGAGGTCATCAATTACAAAACGACTATCTTTGGTATGCAGGGCTGTTTGCGTTCTCAGGCGCCATCACCAACTGGCTTGCCATCCATATGCTGTTTGAGAAAGTGCCTGGATTATACGGTTCTGGCGTGATCCCCGCGCGATTTGAAGAGTTTAAACTGGCTATCAAAAACTTAATGATGGAACAGTTTTTTACTGAAGCGAACATTGACCGATTCTTGAATAAAGAAATGGCGGGCGGTGTGAACATCGATCTTCAACCAGTAATTGAGAAAGTAGATTTAAATCCAGCATTTGATTCCCTAGTGGAAGTAATTGAAGGCTCTCAGTTTGGTGGCATGCTAGCGATGTTTGGCGGCTCGGAAGCGCTACAACCCATGCGCCAACCTTTCGTCGAAAAGATGCAAGAATCCATCATTGAGTTGAGCAAGAGCGATAACATCAAAGAAGCACTGAAAGAGCAATTCGAATCTCCTGCAATGATGGATGAGATAAAGCAGAACATTGAAGGTATCATCGATCAACGTTTAAGCGAATTAACACCGGCATTAGTTAAAGAAATGGTGCAAAAGATGATCAAACAACACCTTGGCTGGCTAGTCGTTTGGGGCGGTGTTTTTGGTGGTTTAATTGGCGTTATCAGCACCTTTATCGGGGCATAATCGCTCACCGATTTATTAAAAAGGAGCTTCGGCTCCTTTTTTTATCTTGAAAAAATAATACGCCAAGTCACGCTAAATAATATGCTCAACACATTAGCGCTGCGGTCATAGACATCAGCCTCGCCTAACCAAGGAGCTCAGGGTTCACGCCAAATCCCGTTTTATGTTCTTCAATGACCACTTCACTGCGAGTTTGAATCACGCCCGGAAGCGTGCCTAACTTACTCGACATAAACTCCTGATACGCTTTCATGCTCTTAACACGAACTTTTATCATGGTATCGAAATCTCCAGAGAGCGAGTAGCACTCTTCAATTTCAGGCATCAATTCCACCGCTTTCGCAAACTTTTCAAAAATAGAAAAACTGGTTTGGTCTAAACGAATATGGATGAATACTTGCACATCCAGCCCCAACTTTTCCGCATTTAACTCTGCATGGTAACCATTGATATACCCTTCTTTTTCTAGTCGCTTTACACGGTCAGAACATGGAGAAGTCGTTAAGTTAATCAGCTTTGCTAGTTCTACAACTGGAATTCTGCCTCTCGAATGAAGCACTCTCAAAATATGTAAATCAATCCGGTCCAATTGATAACTCATTAACCCACTTCCTTGTAACCACTTAGAAAGCATCACATTAATCGTTGCTCAAACAATTGCAAACTATCAAATGCACAGCATGTGAAATTCAGCAGAGAATAACCAGAAAACAACGAAGGAGGGAAAGAGCTATGATTATTGCCGCTCACTTAGTAACCGTGATATGAAGAGAAAAAGCAACCTAGCGGCTCACGCGGAGTCGCAAATTTGAAAGCGCATGACACGCCTGTATAGATCTGTCGTTCGGGCAACGCCGCCCTATTTAGCCATTAATCATGGCTATCACTCAGAGTTAGAGTGCGGCCGATGTATGCCGTGTAGGATGTGGAACAACCTCTCCAATTGCACGATGATTACAACAACGGCAGTAGTATTGAGGCTCCATCTCGTAATAATGTTCACCTGATACAAATTTCGCCATCAGCTGTGTAAAACTCACCATTTTGCCTGTTAACGAGTCAACAGACTGAGGCTCGCAACGCTTCATAATCACTTTATGTTGCGTTGATTTTCTACAAGCTGCGCAATATATATCCGGCATTTCTCTTCTCCCTACTTTTTCGTCCTACTGACAATTGACATATTTTGTTCAAAATAATTCCACAATTAAAAAGCTCCTTTAATTTTTTGTGCCCTATCTTCAAAAAATTGAACGAAAGTATCAAAAAACTGAGACATTGGTCAGACCTCAACTTTTGTACCATCAATATGAGCAAACGTGCTTATGTGTGTAATAATACGACACATTACACATAAGCAATTGTTCGGGCTTATTATTTAGTAAGGCGCATGACAACTACACGCCTGGCTAGATCGAGCTTTCGAGACGCCTTGTTATCTCGATTTACCCCGCAAACCAGTTGCTCGCAGCTATAGCCGTCTCATCAAGGAAGAAATGCATGACGATACAACCGATTCTCACTACCGAAAGACTCGTCCTCCGGCCATTCAATATCGATGACTGCCAACAAGTGGCTTTACTCGCTGGAGATAAGCGAATTGCCGACATGACAGCAAACATCCCTCATCCTTATGAGCGACCGATGGCGCAAGCATGGATAGATAGGCACGATCCGATGTATCAGCAGCATCAAGGCGTGGCGTACGCTATTACCTTGCGAAACACTGGGGAGTTACTTGGTGCAGTGAGTTTACCGCGTATCGAAGAGGGCTATGGTACATTAGGCTACTGGGTTGGCGTGCCACATTGGGGGAAAGGCTATGCATTCGAGGCCTCCAAAGCCTTACTCGAATTTGCTCGAATGCACTTTGAGTTAAACGGAATAACCGTGATGCATTTGGTGGACAATCAGCGTTCTAAATCGGTGATCCAAAAACTAAATATCCCTTACATCGGTGACAAAACATTGCGCATGCAAGGCAAAGAACGAAAGGTTTGTGTCTACCAACTCACGTTCGTCGCTTCTGAATAAAGTCGAGGGATATGTCGGATGATCATCCATGAAACTTCACAAAATCTGCCCAAGAACAACCCTTTCTTGCTAGGAACTGTATTGTTGTCGCTGTTCTATTTTTCCTACCTAGCAGACAAGATCGTCGAGTTTGGACTCGTAGCACTCACAATAATAGGATTGAAACTGCTCTCAACGTACTTCACGCGCCGCGCGTTCAATCCTAAAACGCTAGATATCGATGCAAGCACCAACACCTTGAAGTACCGCCAGGGCTCAACGGTTTACTTCCGTCTACCTCTTGATGACATTGTCAAAGTCCAAATACAGAAAGAGTTCTTCTCTAGCAAAAGCTTGATGCTCTACACAGTCAACGACGCTTACCAAGTGCCGAATTCAAACAATTTCGATTCTCTACAGTTAAAGGATTTAATGAAACAACTTGAAGAGAGAATTGATGATCAATCTCGCTAAAACGAAAAGAGAAGACATTCTAGAATGTTGCCAATTTGGTCTCTAAATAGAAAGACAAAAAAGCCAGCAATAACGCTGGCTTTTCTCTGTATTAGTCTTGTGCGACTTTCACGCGAATTTTGCTTTTTTCTACGTTCGTCAAATTCAGTGCTTCAAGAGCAGAAATGGCTTCTGCTTCGTCCGGCATGATGACAAAACCGAAGCCTTTCGACAAACCCGTGTCTTGATCAAGCACTAGCGAACACAGTTCTACTTTGCCGTACGCTGAGAATAATTTGCGGATATCTTGCTCGGTCATGTGACGAGCCAAGTTTCTTACTAAAAGTTTCATAATGAACCTAGTTGGTTTGATAACGGTTCGATTCTCTCAGTTTCTCTCTGGCAAACCAAGTGAATAATATGACGGCGTTGACTAGATCATTCTAAGTACATCTGTTTAAATGATTTTCCGTTCATTTTTCACCCATAGGAGAGTCGGCATGGAAACGAAACGTCTCAAACTCATCCCTGCTTGTTTAGAACGAGCCGAAGAGGCGCATCAAGCTGTCGTTCGCAGCCAAAAGACTCTCGAAGTCTATCTGCCGTGGGTGCCTCATGTGCTGACATTAGAAGCGATGATAGAAGGGACAGAGAAAGCCATCGCAAACTTTGAAAACTTCGAAGAAGAGCTGCGTTACTACATCATTGAAAAGGAAAGCGATCGCTTACTGGGTGCGGTCGGCTTGATGATTCGAGATCCCGACGTACCATCCTTTGAGATAGGTTATTGGTTAGATAATGCTGCCGTTGGCAATGGTTATGTTGCCGAGGCTGTGCTCGAAGTTGAGCGCTATGCGTTTGATGACTTGGGCGCCAAGAGAATCGCAATTCATGCTGATAGCACCAACCAAAAGAGCCGGGCTGTAGCCGAGCGCTGTGGTTATGAGTTCGAAGGAGAGCTCAGAAACGAACGTCTGACTACATCGGGAGAGCTGAGTAACACCGTTATTTACGCCAAAATTCATCGCGACTAACACTCCAATCTAACCGAGCAATGCTAAGCTCTGATCTCAAGCTACCGCCATTAACGTTAATTAAGTTTCAGATAAAACAAAGCCCGCTAAAATAGCGGGCTTTGTGTTCATATACGGGAAGTTACTAGTCTAGTTCAACCAGTTTTTTCTCGAACGACTGGTGTTGGTCTAACACGTCTTGCGCAGCACCACCCGTTGCTTTACTTACCACAATGATGGCAAGCGTAGAGAAGATGATGCCCGGTACGATTTCGTACACATCAAACCAACCGCCAGTTAGCTGCTTCCAAACTACGATAGTGATACCACCAACAAGAATACCTGCTAACGCGCCGTTACGGTTCATACCGCTCCAGTAAAGGCTAAGTACAACCGCAGGACCAAATGCCGCACCAAAACCAGCCCAAGCGTAAGATACAAGACCAAGTACTGAGCTATCAGGCGTCATCGCTAGGAATAGCGCAACAAGCGAAATAACGATAACACCGATACGACCAATCATTACGATTTCTTCAGAAGACGCTTCTGGCTTGAATACTTGCTTGTAGAAATCTTCTGCAAGCGCTGAAGATGAAACAAGGAGCTGTGAGTCAGCGGTACTCATTACCGCCGCTAGGATTGCTGCTAACAACATACCCGCAACGACAGGGTGGAATACTGCGTTAACCAATAGCATGAAGATCTTCTCGCCGTCTTCTAGTTGAGTGCCCGGATGACCCGTAACCCAAACCAGACCAACAAGACCAACAAGCATTGCACCGACCATAGATAGTGCCGTCCAAATCACTGCGATACGACGTGCAGTCGTTAGATCTTTGTTTGAACGAGACGCTTTAAAACGCGCTAGGATGTGTGGCTGACCAAAGTAACCAAGGCCCCACGCCGCTAGAGAGATAATGGCAATCGCAGACAATGGTTCGCCTTTCGCGTCATTCCATAGCGTTGCAAGTTCTGGGTTGATGTCATGTAGATCAGAACTTAGCTGACCTAAACCACCGTCCATTACCGCTATAGGAACAATCATTAGCGCAGCCGCCATTAGCAGACCTTGCACTAAGTCAGTCCAAGATACCGCTAGGAAACCACCGAATAGTGTGTAAGAAACGACACACACCGTACCGATGATAACAGCGTAGGTGTAATCTAGACCGAATACCGTCTCAAACAGTTTGCCCCCTGCGACCAAACCTGAGCTGGTGTAGAAAAGGAAAAATAGAAGAATGAAAAACGCAGAGATTGTCTGAATCAGTTTCGACTTATCGTTGAAGCGACGTGACAGGAACTCTGGCAACGTTAGCGCGTCAGTTTGGATACTGTAGGTACGGAGGCGTTTTGCACTGATGAGCCAGTTTGCCCATGTACCAAGAAGTAGACCGCCGGCTAACCAGAAGGCCTCGATACCCGCAGCGTACGCATAGCCAGGCAAGCCTAGCAGCAACCAACCACTCATGTCTGAAGCACCTGCAGATAATGCAGCAGGCCACGGACCTAGACTACGGCCACCTAGGAAGTAGTCAGATGAATTGGAAGTCCTCTTATACGCGTAAACGCCAATAGCAACCATAATCAGTAAATACGCCACAAAAGTGGACGTGATAGCAAAGCTATTTTCTATCATTAGATAGTCCTCGTTATAATTATTTCCTTCCTTGCCTGCCCTGATATTTTACCGTCTCAGCAATACATCAGAGTATAAAAAACCAATCTGGACCGGCTCTCAGTCCAGTTACTCCAGATTGGCATTACAAGTCAGGTTAGTGAGTTTCGTTCCCCAACTCGAGTAGAGTTGCGTTACCACCCACCGCGGTAATATTTATCGTTCGAGTGCGCTCAGTAATGAAGCGCAACGAGAGATGAGGATCATGAGCCAATTTCGGTGACTCTAAATCCGTTTCAGAAACTAAGCCGACGATTGCACCGTCACGCTTAGCTAGTTGAAGATTGAGCGCATGCTCAATCTGTGAACGCCCAACATAACCCACACTACGTACATCGCTCTCAAGCAACGGGGCAGACGCATCGTACGCAACAACCTGGACTAAGTTAGATGGGAAGTTTGCCAACGCTACAGCTTGCTTAACCAGTTGGTTTAGCTCTGCATTGTCACTGCAAACGACCACACTGTTGCCTGCAATTAAGGCACAGGTGATCATCGCAAAAGCACTGTATAACGCATTATCAGCAGGCTCGATGTTGTTTTCACAAATCACCAAAGCCACACCGCGTCCTGCGGCATACAGTTCGTTAGTTTCCCCTGTAGGGCCAACTAACTGGTGAGTTTCTGCAAGAAGAGTTGATGCTTGTTGCAAGTGGTAAGAAACCACTTTGGCAACGGTAGACTGCTGCCCTTCTAGTGCAGATTTAAATGCCAGAACATGCTCGCATTTGTAATCAAAATCAGTCAGATTCCACTGCTCCCACGCAGAGAATGCATCTTTAAAATAGGTGATCTGATGAACCATAATGCGACTCCTTATGCGTTTTCTGCTTGAGCAAGAAGATGTTGAGTAAATCGGAATATGTAGTGTGGACCACCAGCTTTCGGGCCAGTACCTGACAAGCCTTGACCACCAAACGGCTGTACACCAACCACAGCACCAACTTGGTCTCGGTTGATGTAGCAGTTACCTACTCGAGCATGTTTCTCAATCCAACGGTACGTGGTTTCGTTACGGCTATGGATACCCATCGTCAAGCCAAAACCCGTTTTGTTGATCTGCGCAACCACGTTCGGTAATTCAGACGCTTTAAAGCGAACAATGTGCAAGATTGGACCAAATTGTTCTTCTTTCAGCACATCGATGCCCGAGATTTCAAACGCACTTGGTGAGACAAAGTCACCATGCTGGCACGATTCATCCAGCTGTAGCTGAGCGACTTTAGTCTGTGTTTTGCTCATTTGCTCAAGGTGAGCGAGGAGTTTTTGTTTTGCATTGCTGTCGATAACCGGACCAACATCTGTTTTGTGTAGGTAAGGTAAACCAACATGCAGTTCATTCATCGCACCTTGAATCAGGTTGATCATACGGTCTGCTACATCTTCTTGTACAAATAGAACACGAAGGGCAGAACAACGCTGACCAGCAGATGCAAACGCCGAACGAATCACATCACGCACCACCTGCTCTGGCAATGCAGTACTGTCCACAATCATTGCGTTTTGGCCACCTGTTTCCGCAATAAACGGAACCGGTTTCGCGCTGCGCTCCGCAAGCGTAACGTTAATGCGTTGCGCCGTTGCCGTTGAGCCAGTGAATGCCACACCAGCAATAGCATCATGAGAAGTCAGTGCATGACCAATCTCAGCGCCGCGACCAGTAAGTAACTGAATCACACCTGCAGGGAAACCAGCATCCAGCATTAGTTCAATAGCGCGAGCGGCAATTAAGCTTGTTTGCTCAGCAGGTTTTGCAACCACTGTGTTACCCGCAATCAGTGCTGCCGTCACCTGACCAAGGAAGATAGCCAACGGGAAGTTCCAAGGGCTGATACACACAAACACACCAAGACCTTCACGGCTAGAAATGCGTTTCACACCGTCAAAACCTTCTAGCTCAAATGGCTGTAGGTTTTGCGCTTGTTTCGCGTAATAACGACAGAAATCCACTGCTTCACGAACTTCATCAATGCTATCGTGAATCGTTTTACCCGCTTCTTTGTGACAAATCGCCACCAGCTCAGCCAGATTTTCTTCCATTAAGTCAGCAAGCTTTTCTAAACAAGCCGCTTTTTGCTCAACAGGAACACCTTTCCAATCAGAGAAAGCACTTTGCGCCGCATCAATTGCAGCGGAAACGTGATCAAGAGTTGCAAATGCCACTTTGCCGACTTCAATTCGGCGATCGTATGGTGCGGTGATGATCTCAGCCGCATTTTCCTTGATCATGCTTTCGGCAAAGCGTTCACCATTGATCATCGGGCCTGCAACCCACTGGTTGTCCATGAAGCTTTCGACCTGAGCTTCAAATGGCTTCGCTTCACTGTCGATGTCAATGTTGACGCCATATGAGTTCTTACGCTCAGGGAAAATATCGGCAGGCAATGGAATTTTGTCGTTGTGTAGCGTGTCAAAACCCGTCAACACATCCACAGGGTGATGGGTCAACTCATAAATCGGACAACGCGCATCAACTAGACGGTGTACAAACGAGCTGTTCGCACCATTTTCAAGCAGACGACGAACCAAGTACGGAAGAAGATCAGCATGGCTACCGACAGGAGCATAAATACGTACTGGCTGACCGAACATTTTCATAACATGGTTATACAGTGAATCACCCATACCATGCAGGCGCTGGAACTCGTATTCTTTGTGCTCCGCCATGACAGCAATTGCCGTAACCGTGTGAGCATTGTGGCTTGCAAATTGTGGGTAGATATTACCGCGAACACCTTCGCTAAGTAGGAAACGAGCACAAGCTAGGTATGCAACGTCCGTCGCTTCTTTGCGAGTGTATACTGGGTAATTTGCATAACCCGCTTGTTGAGACCACTTGATTTCGCTGTCCCAGTACGCGCCTTTAACCAAACGCAGAGGAATAACGTCACCTTGCTCTTTTGCGAGTGCATTTAGCCACACCAAGACTGGTAGCGCACGTTTTGAGTAAGCTTGAATAACCAAACCAAACTTGCCCCAACCTTTCACAAGATCGCTACGGTACACTTTCTCAAATAGCTTCAGAGAAAGCTCAAGGCGATCCGCTTCTTCTGCATCGATTGTGATTGCAACGTCGACTTCAATTGCACGTTTCAATAGCTGCATTAGTGAGTCATACAACTCTGTCATTACACGTTCTTCATTTGCGACTTCGTAGCGCGGGTGTAATGCAGAAAGCTTGATGGAAATCGAAGGCGCAGGGCTGGTGTCGTTACCGTAAGTCTCGCGACCCACCGCTTCGATCGCCATTAGGTAATCTTTGAAGTACTTGTTCGCGTCCGCTGTAGTTAACGCCGCCTCACCCAACATATCAAACGAGTAGGTGAAACCTTTGTCGCGCATTGGACGACCGTTCTTCTGCGCTTCTTCGATCGTGCGACCACGAACAAACTGGTGACCCATGATCTTCATTGCCTGATACATGGCTTTACGAATCACAGGCTCAGAGAATTTATTTACCAGACGGTTTACAGCCTGACCTGGGCTCTGGGTGCCTTGCTCACCAAGACCAACCACTTTACCTGTTAGCATGAGGCCCCATGTTGATGCGTTAACAAACACAGAGTCAGAGTTCTTCAGGTGAGATTTCCAGTCTGCGACACTCAACTTATCTTTAATCAAAGAATCTGCTGTCGCGGCATCTGGGATGCGCATTAATGCTTCTGCAAGACACATCAGCAAGATACCTTCTTGAGTATCTAAGCTGTATTCCAGCAATAAAGCATCAATCATCTGGATTGACTTCTTATCGGCACGAATGGCTTCGATAAGGTGGGTCGTTTGGGTAGTGATCGCCGATTTTTCATCCTCTGTCGGCGTCGCTAGTGGCAATAGTTGCTCTAGCCATTGAGACTCGTCCACCATATATAATGGCGAGATCAGTGACCACAACTTATCAAGCGGCTGCCCGATAAATTCCGGTGTCAACACGTTCGTAGCTGTAAACATGTGTGTTCCTCAATCTCACTCCTCGAAAACCGCTTCGAGGATTATCAATGGCTGGCAGTGTATTTTGAGGCCGATAAGAATACTTGTCAAAAACTACGACATTTTTGCCAAAAACTCGCTTTTATAACAAAACATCCACATAGTCACATTCAAATAGGTAATATTTTGTGTTGTAAATTTTAATTTTTTCATTGCATTCACAACAAAATATCAAGAATATCAATAAGATTTTTGTGAAGAGCTCGTTCTAAGAGAAAATGTAGGATCAAGTGGCATATCAACCACTGCAAAGAACAGAGAATTTAAAAAAACGAGAGATAGGTCACGTGAATAAAACATAAAAAAACCATGCATAGTGCATGGCTTTATTCTGATTGATGATTATTTAACCTAAAAAAACGCGTTGTTATCCAACTTGTTTTTTATAACGGGAAGGTGATATTCCCTGTAAGCGAGTAAAAGTATGAGTAAAAGTACTCTGGCTTGAGAAGCCAGTAAACTCGGCAATTTGCCCTAAAGAAAGGTGCCCTTGCTCGATTAATTCACGAGCCATGTCGATACGCTTTCCGAGAACATATTGATGAGGTGTAATCCCCATCTGCTCTTTAAACAAGCAATGGAACTGACTTTCCCCAAGAAACACTCGCCCGGCCAATTGAGCCACACTAATCTTATGACTCAGGTGCTGCTCAATGTAACGATCAATCGCCTCCAAATCAAAGCGCGACTCTTTTCGACTGGTCTCAAATGCCGAGATATGGCGCTGCATTAATGCAATCACAGTGTCGTTACACGCACGACTTAACAGCAGGTCATCCGGATGGTTTCGCATTTCCTGAACCAACATCTGTATCAGCTTCTGAATTTGACTATCTAACTGGAAGTAGACATGATCTCTCTCCAGGTTATTGATTTTTTGAAGCATTTCGGGATCATCATTTGTCGGTTTGGGCATATTCAGCACCAAAATATCCGATTGATTGATGACGCCACCGAAAGCATGATCAGAGCATGCGGTAACCACACAACCTTGACCAGGGCCGACAAGATTACCTCGCCCGCGCACTTCAAATTCGGCTTGCCCTTTTAAACCAATCACGATCTGCGTATAAGAATGATCGTGGCAATCCATATAAGACGGAAGTGTGATCAGCTCCGCCGGTTTTGGCAGCATAATCTCTTGATATGAAAGGATTTTTTGGTTATCTGAATCACTCATTTTAAACAGTCGTCTTTACACGGTCAGCTTACGTCTTCGCATCATATACCTTCTTTGTTGGGTTGCAACTTTTACCCAACTCAATCGACAAGATCAAACCAGCATGATCAAGTTCATTTACATGATCATAGTTCCGGAACGATGATCATGCGAGGTTAATTTACGGTCAGTGAGCAACCAATTTTATTAACAAAAACGGATAGATAGGCAACACCTTACGTATACATAATCAATCAATGTAAAGATCCTTATTACCGAACAATCTGTTATTTTGTAAAACACCGTGCTCCATATTAGATAAGTCGCCCCTGAAACGGATCGAAACCCACTCTTAAGCTCAACATAGAGGGATTTCCCCCCTTACTAATATGCCTCTGATTCAATACATTAGTTATCGAGCTTTAAGATGCATACGATCTAAAGCTCTCGGTATCTCATTGATACCTCTAACTTACTTAGCAGACCCTCGCTAGGTAATTTAGAACCTCTTCTACACGTCGACAAGATTATATCTTGTGTTGCCAGCCCGTCTTCAGGCTGGCTTTTTTTTCGCTTCTCAACAATGAAAACAATGGCATAAGCTGATATCATAGCTTTTGTCTCACTGTCCCTCTCATATGCTTAGGTGCTGCTCTTTCGCTCACAAGTGATATGAACGTCAACCACATTACAACTGAGTTGTAGGAAGCATGATCAAGGACGATACGAGTTGTAAGCCGAACATTAGGCGGACATCCGTGAGCGCACATATCTGTAATGAAACAGACCATTTTCCCAATTAAACTCTTCGTTCCATTTCGTCGTTGTCTATGACTACCTGACGAAAACATCGAACACCATGAATTTAATTGGATTGAGCGCCAATCAACGAACGTGTTCTAGCAACGTAACTGCCTACTTGGCAACATCAATACGAGCCATGTAACACGGACGTCTCTGTATTGGTAAAAGCAGTATGTAGTGAGTCCTTTTGTGAATATTTCAGTCGATACCATAGAACAATCCCTCCTTAAACAGCTACCAGGTTGTTGGGGATGCAAAGATAAAGATTCGGTATTCCTATACGTAAACCAGGAATACGCAGAACTGTTAGGGCACACGTCGCCCGAGGAGTGCTTGGGTAAAACTGATTTTGATATGGCCAGCCCAACCACTGAATGCGCGCAAGAATTTCAACGCCAAGATAAACACGTTCTCGAAACTGGCGAGTCACTAAAAATTCTGGATATCCACCCTTATCCAGATGGCCGCTGGCGAGCACATATATTTACTAAAACACCGTGGCGAGATGACAAAGGCGACATCGTAGGCACCATTTTCTACGGAAGGGAACTCACCGACACCGCCGTGATTGAAGTCGGGTATTGGGTTTGTCGTGCAATCAGTACCAACCCAAATCAACAATCCATCTTTCGTTTTTCTGACTTACAACCAAAACCAGAGAAGCTCACATGCCGCGAGCAAGAAACGCTTTTCCTCTTGCTCTATGGCAAAAAGCCTCAATTTATCTCCCAGGTCATGGGCATATCAACAAAAACCGTAGAAGGTCACGTCGCACGCTTACGTAATAAGTTTGCAGCGAACAGCAAGAACGAGCTAATAGATAAAGCAATGGAAGCAGGCTACGGCTCTGTTGTACCCAAAACGCTGCTTAAGCATCAATTATCGGTTGTGTTGAATGGAGAGCGATAATTCGCATCGCTTCTACCTACAAAAACACCGCCCCAATTCGGCGGTGTTTGTTTATTCATGAGGAACCATAAGCCTATGGCGCTAAACGATCAATGTCCCAACTTCCATCATGCTGGGAGAAAAGAAAACGATCGTGAAGGCGATGCTCGCCACCTTGCCAAAATTCGATGCTCTTTGGTTTTACGCGAAAGCCACCCCAAAAGGTTGGTACTGGTATTTCACCCTTAGCAAACTTCTGTTTTAGCTCTAAAAACTTACCTTCCAACACACCTCTGGCAGAAATACGGCTACTTTGTTTGCTCGCGATTGCGGCCAACTGGCTCTCTTTAGGACGAGAAGTAAAGTATTTCATATTCTCTACGGCGGTAAGCTTTTCAGCCACACCAGTAATATGAACTTGGCGCTCTAACGGATGCCAAGGGAAGTGCAAACTAATATTGCTGTTATGCTCTAGCTGCTGGGCCTTGCGACTGCCTAGGTTGGTGTAAAACACAAAACCATCTTTGTCGACGTTTTTCAATAGAACAATGCGTTGAAACGGCATGCCATTTTCATCAACCGTTGCAACTGTCATCGCTGTCGGGTCCGTTAAACCCGCTTCAACTGCTTGCTCTAGCCACAGATTAAATTGATCAATAGGATCAGCTTTCAAATCTTTACGACGCAGCCCACCTTTGGTGTACTCACGACGAATATCAGCAAGTTCCATCTTTACTCCTTCACTCGTTTTTGTCGATTGTGCTCCCGATACTGAGGAAATACAAGGACATCATTGTGCTTGTTATCGTTGCCGCTCACAGCATCACAGTGCTTCATTTGATACCATGACACAAAAAACCAGTGAGCCGATCGTGAACTTACTCAACCCCAAAGCCCTACGTCATTTTTTACTGCTACTGTGTGCCGTTGGCATTTCAGGGCTTGCGCTTACTCATCATTACGCAACTCAATACCAACATGATCAATGGCAACAAAAGCTAGAGAGACAAGCCGCGCAAGTATCACAAGAAGTGGACTACGAGCTGGCAAAGTTTGAACAGATACCAAACCTATTAAGTCACGATCCGAGATTACTCCAAGCAGTAGAGCGCGGAACGCCCTCTCACGAGCTCAACCTATTGTTAGCAGATTGGTTGAAGCAAAGTTTGGCCGATACGATTTACGTTCATGACCGCACCGGGTTAGTCATTGCCTCAAGTAACTTTCAGCAAGAAGATACGTTTGTTGGCTCTAGCTTTAGCTATCGCCCCTATTTTAAAAATGCGCGACGCGGTGAGCCCGCTCAATATGTTGGATTAGGCGTGCGCTCGAATAAACGTGGGTACTTCTTCTCATCTCCGCTGTGGGTAAATGAGGAAGTCGTTGGCGTGATCACAGTAAAAGTGAACTTGGAGCAATTAGAACAGCGCCTTTCGCAAACCACGACTGACGTACTCATTACAGATAAACACAATGTCGTGTTTATGAGCAATTTACCAGACTGGCGCTATCGTGCACTTTTCCCACTGTCATCGAGTGCAATAATTGAACTTACCGAAACGCGTCAATATGGCGATACCTTGCCCGAATATTTTGGTGAGTTGACGGCGCACAGTGGTGTCACGGAGTTTGATGACAATCAATTGCTTCTATCACCGAATTACCTCGCATACGCAACACACTTATTGGATAAAGGGTTTCGCGTCGTTGCCTTAATTAACCACAACAGTGTTCTTGCCGCCGTTTTACAGGCCGATATCGTCTTCCTGATCTTATATGCGCTCATTGCTCTAATTGCGTTAGCGTGGTTCCAAACCCTAGTTAACAAAGCACGCCTTGCCCATCTCAATGTGAGCCTAGAAGAAAAAGTAGTGCAACGGACACTAGTTCTGAGTGAAGCCAACCAAAAGCTACAACAGACCATCCGCCAATATGAACAAAGCCAACAAGAGCTTAAACAAACACAACAAGAGCTGACGCAAGCCGCGAAATTGGCACTGTTGGGCGAGCTGTCTGCCAGTATTAATCATGAGATAAATCAGCCACTTTCCGCACTAAGAACCTATACCGAAAACTCGCAGCGTTTGTTGGCAATGGAAAAATACCCAATGGTCGCCGACAATTTGGGCAAAATGCTGACACTTAATGACACCATTTCGGAAGTCATTGCCCGCTTAAAAGTCTTTACTCGGAAAGCCACGCACGATTCACACAATGAAATCTCAGTACTGCACGACGCGGTACATACTGCCACCAGCATTTTGAGCAACAAGCTTATTAAGCAAGGAGTAACACTAAAAGTTCCGGCCATCGACTATGATGTGAAGCTGGCCATTCACAGCGTTGAATTAGAACAAGTGCTGATAAACCTCTTCCACAACGCGGCACAAGCGATGGAAAACCACTGTATCGATCCGCAAATATCCATTGCTGTTCAGTGTCATGATGACAGTTGCGACATTCTTGTTTCCGATAACGGGCCTGGCATGTCGGACGAAGCCCTAGCAAAAATCTTTGATCCATTTTTTACGACTAAGCCAGAGGGCTTAGGATTAGGTTTGACCATCTCCAAACGCATTTTAGAGAGCTATCACGGCTCCCTCTGTGCCTATAAACATCAGAGCACAGAACAACAAGCAGGAGGGATGACCTTTATCGTGACGCTACCAATAGTCAATCAGAATAAACGTACCCCAGAAGTGGAAAACGACCATGAATAACCCAGTTTTCTTTGTTGATGACGAACCACACATTCGTGATGCCGTGTCTCAAGCCCTGCTGATTGAAGGGATAGACGTCACCTGCTTACCAAACGCAGTAGAAGCCTTACGCGTAATCGACTCAAATATGCCTGCGATTATCATTACCGATATCCATATGCCCGTGATGGATGGCTTGGAGTTTATGCGAACTTTGCGAAGCAAAAACGATCACTTTCAATTCATCGTACTTACTGGACATGGAGATGTGAAAACCGCGGTAGATGCGATGAAAAGCGGCGCGTACGACTTTCTAGAAAAACCGTTTTCAACGGAACAGCTCATGAAATCGCTCAACAATGCCAGCGATAAACTGAACTTGTTGCAAGAAAACATCTGGCTTAAGAAAGAGCTCGACATGCAAACTCATGTTGGTCCGAAAATGATTGGTCACAGTAAGGCCATGGTTAGTATTCGTCGTGCCTTGATCAGTGCGCCTACAAGCCAGCCGCTCATTTTTGTAGGTCAAGATGGTACGGGTCGGCGACTCGCTGCACAATTTGCCCACGACATACATGCAACACCAGATAGTGAGCTAATCGCCGCTTCTGGTGAAGACCTCTATGAGCTTTCATTAGAAGCGCTCGACAAAGCCATACACCGCTTAAGTGAAGGAAAACGCCACTGCAGTTTGTACTTACATAGCGCAGAGCATGTATCATTTGAGCAATGGGAATATTTGTTCAAGCACCCAAAACTTGAACGTGTTTTTGGCGCGACCACCCAAGCCGAGCCGCCTCTAAAATCCCTGGCGACTCTAATTCACTTACCAACGCTCGATGAAAGAAAGGAAGATATAGGGCCTTTATACAAGCACTTTGTGCGCCACACCGCGAGCCGATATCAGTTACAGCCACCACATATCAGCCTAGAAGAAGTCAAACACCTCACCAATCTCGAATGGCCAGAAAACGTTAAGCAGCTACGCCAATTTGCTGAACTTCGTGCCCTCAAGCCAGATACTTTTAGAATGGAAGATTGGAACAGTGAGAAAAGTCTTGAAATTCAGAGTATGACTCAGCGCACAGAATACTTTGAATATTGCTTGTTATTCGATGCATTGCAAAGACATCGCGGCAGACTCAAAGAGGTTCAACTAGAATTACAGGTATCACGCAAAACCTTGTACGACAAACTAAAAAAACATCAGTTGGATAAAGCCAAGTTCAAGGCGTAATAGCTATACTCCGGCGCTAATTATGCTTTTGTTTGATTTAGAAAGTGTAAGAAAGCTCATTTGAAGAGAGAATAACCCTCTTCTCATATTTTATTAGCCGAGCATGCTGACATGATCGGTTAATAATAATAAGATCAAAAAGATAATCCGTAATTATATAAGCAGGGACTGTGATGAGCCGAGATAACTACAACAAACTCAACGATGAAGAGTTGGATTTTGTTGATGACAAAACTGCAGCATTGCTCCTCAATACCCCCAACAGCGCGCGTTTTATGCTCTGGGTTATGGTGCTATTTTTCATTGCAGCAATAGGTTGGGCATCTTGGGCTGAAATCGACAAAGTCACGGTTGGTCAAGGCAAAGTGATTCCCTCCTCACAGATACAAGTAGTCCAAAACTTAGAAGGTGGCTTAGTCAAAGAAATCTTGGTCAAAGAAGGTCAGTTGGTTGAAAAAGGCCAACAGTTACTGCTTATCGATGACACCCGCTTTCGCTCAGATTTTCGTGAACGTGAGCAACAAGTTGCCAACCTTACCGCATCTGTGCTGCAACTATCCGCTTCTATTAACAGTGTTGCCGTTAATCGTGACTTTGAAACGGAAAACTGGCGTCAAAGTGTACTACTTGATTACGGTAAACTGACCTTCCCACCAACCTTGGAAGAGACTCGACCTCAACTCACACAGCGTCAAAAAGCAGAATATCGCGAAGATCTAGATAATTTACGCAACCAACTTTCTGTTATTGACCAACAAGTGCAGCAAAAGCAGCAGGACTTGGTAGAGATCCAAGCACGAGTAAGGAACTTGCGTCAAAGCTACCAATACGCGAAAAAAGAACTCGATATCACCAAACCTTTGGCAGACGAGGGCGTTGTTCCTCGTATTGAACTGCTCAAATTACAGCGCCAAGTCAACGATACCCGTCGTGAAATGACGTCCAGTGAGCTCAAGATTCCCGTATTGCAATCAGCGATTCGAGAATCCATGCTCAACCGTATTGATGTTGCACTCAAATTCCGCTCTGAACAGCAAGAGAAACTCAACAGCGCCCAAGACCAGTTATCTGCTTTGGTTGAATCAGCGGTGGGCTTGGAAGATAGAGTAAACCGAACGGTTGTGAATTCGCCAGTAACAGGCAAAATCAAAACACTGAACATCAATACTGTCGGTGGTGTTATCCAACCTGGTATGGATATCGTCGAGATCGTACCAACAGAAGACACACTATTGGTAGAGGCGAAAATTGCGCCAAAAGACATCGCATTTTTACGCCCAGATCTTCACGCTATCGTGAAATTTACAGCTTACGACTTCACAAAGTACGGCGGTTTAGAGGGAGAGTTGGAACATATCAGCGCGGATACCACTCAAGATGAAGAAGGCAACAGCTTCTACATTGTTCGTGTACGCACCGAAAAAACAAACTTTGGTCAAGATGCAGATTTACCAATCATTCCAGGAATGACAGCATCGGTCGATATCATCACAGGGAAGCGAACCGTTTTGGAATATCTACTTAAACCGATTTTAAGTGCCAAAACGAACGCCTTGAAGGAGTAAACCACATTAAGATACTCGCGAGAGGGAGTATTGAGCGATAAGTGATTAAATAAAAAGCACTTATTTCTCACTGACGAACTCTCTAGAAGAGTATACTTGTGATACGAGTCGAATATGCGATCCAATTTGCAGCGTAAAGTTACATTATTAATCAGCTTAAGTTGTTTGTCGTTCCAACTTGGTGCGCTGAACAGTAAAGAACAACGATGGGTCAATACGGTCACAGCGGTGTACGGCGAACGTGCGGGATTGCGCGTAAATACATGGCGAAAGAACCTCGACTTATTTAAACAATTAGAGACTCATGAACAGCTCGCTGGCGTTAACGACTTTTTTAATCAGCTGTATTTCGTTGACGACATAAAACTGTGGGGAAAGACAGATTATTGGGCTACGCCACTCGAATTTTTAGGGAGTAACGCAGGAGACTGTGAAGATTTCACTATTGCTAAGTACTTCTCTTTACTCGAGCTAGGAATACCAGATTCAAAGATGCGGTTAATATACGTAAAAGCCATCGAACTGAATCAGTTTCACATGGTATTAGCTTACTACCCTACCCCAAGTTCTGAGCCGCTCATTCTCGATAATATCAATCCTGACATTGTCCGAGCCTCTAAGCGTAGCGACTTGCTACCGATATACAGTTTTAATGGTACAAACCTGTGGTTGATGAAGTCATCTGCTAGCACTGGAGAGCTGGCAGGGAAAGCATCACGGTTGAGCCTTTGGAATGACTTACGCTCGCGCGAACGTAAGTTGCAGTTAAATAAACCTAAAATTAACTATGACGAGTGAGAAACATGACCCTATATAAGAAGCTTGTGGTGGGGATGGTTACGGTCTTTATACTCTTGTTGGCATCAGTATTCGTAATCCAATTCAACACGACTCGAGACAGCTTGGAGCAACAGCAACGTTCAGAGGTCAACAACACTATTAACACCGTAGGTTTGGCATTGGCTCCTTACCTAAAGGACAAAGATAAAGTCGCGGTTGAGTCCGTGATTAATGCTCTGTTTGACGGCAGCACCTACTCAGTTGTTCGCCTTACAGCATTAGATTCTGACTACCAGATCGTGCGTACTTACCCAGTTAAACCAAGTACGGTGCCACAATGGTTTATCGACATGAATCTATTTAAAGCGATTCACGATAAGCGTGTTGTGACCAGTGGTTGGATGCAGCTCGCCGAAGTAGAAATCATTAGCCACCCAGGCGCAGCTTACGAGCAGCTCTGGCAAGGTTTTATTGGCTTGCTGTCTGTATTCAGTGTTATTTTTCTAGCTGGTTTAGTGGCAATTTCATACATCCTACGTCGCTCGCTAAAACCATTAACGGCCATCGTAAATAAAATGCATGAAATCGCGAATAACCAATTTGGTGAACCGCTTGCTCGTCCAAGAACCAAAGATCTTATCGCGGTGGTAGATGGCATTAACATGATGTCTGCTCAAATCGAGCTATCATTCAAAGAGCAAGCCAAAGAGGCGCAACGTCTGCGTGCTCAGGCTTACCTCGATCCTATATCTAAATTGGGTAACCGCTCATTCTACATCAACCAAATCGACCAATGGCTTGCAGAGCAAACGCAAGGGGGTATCGCGCTACTCCATGCTGAATACATTGGGGACATTTACGAGACCAAAGATTACCAACGCGCAGATGCCCACGTTAAAGAACTGTCTCAACGTTTGAAAAACACCATTGATGTACCGGGTGCCACTATTGCTCGCTTGTCTAGTGATGAGTTCGGCTTGCTTTTCCCTCATATGGATGAGAGCGAGTTACGCATTTTATCGGACAGCATCGTCAATTGTGTGAACGGCCTAAATACTGACCCAACAGGCTTAGCAAAACCTAAAGCGTCACTAGGGGTTGCACACAGCAAAGATCAGAAAACGCGCTCTGAAATCCTCTCGATGGTGGACAACGCACTATCGAAAGCCAAAGCGCAACCAGACAAGCCATACGGCTTCATTGGCAGTGATACACCTTCTAGTTTGATGGGTAAACAGCAATGGAAAGCGTTGGTTGAAGAAGCCATTCATAGTGATTGGGTTAAATTCCGTTTCCAAGCTGCGAAAAACACATGGGGTAAAGTATTCCACAACGAAGTATTTTCAAGCATCGAAAAAGATGGTGAAACGTATCGTGCGAATCAATACCTATTCGCACTAGAACAGTTAGACGCCACCAACATCTTTGACCAGTATGTCATTGAATCAATGATTAAGATGCTAGAAAGTGGTGAACTTAATGACCCAGTCGCGATTAACATCGCGCAAAGTAGCTTGTCTCAACCATCGTTTATTCGCTGGACAACTAGCATGCTGGAAAAACACGCCAAAGTGGCCTCTAAGCTACACTTTGAAATTCCAGAGGAATGCTTTATCGATCAGCCTCACCACACAGCACTGTTATGTAATGCCATTCGCCAATCAGGTGCTGAGTTCGGCGTAGATAACTACGGACGTAACTTCCAATCTTTGGAATACATCCAAGAGTTCCGCCCGAACTATGTGAAGCTCGATTACCTATTCACACACAACTTGCACGACGAAAAACAAAAATTCACGCTAACGTCGATCTCTCGTACTGCCCACAACCTTGGTATTACGACTATCGCATCGCGTATCGAAACTCAAATCCAGTTGGATTTCCTCACTGAACACTTTGTTGAGGTATTCCAAGGATTCATCGTCGACAAGGAATAAAAAGGTTTATCAACGATGAAAGACCCTTTACTGAATTCGCTCATCTACGTTAGCCGTTACTATGGGTTAGCTAACTCGCCAGAAGCGCTAGTCAACGGACTACCGCTATCTGACGGTAAACTGACCCCATTTTTGCTACCAAGAGCAGCGGAAAGGGCCGGATTGGTTGCCAAGGAAAACCGCGCAGAGCTGGAGAGCATCTCCAGCCTAATTCTGCCGGCAATCTTAGTTCTTAAAGGCGGTGACTCTTGCGTTCTCAACAGCATCAATATGGAGAAACGCGAGGCCGAAGTCACCACCCTAGAAAGTGGAATGGTGCCGATCTCTATTCCATTAGAAGACCTACTTGAGCAATACACTGGTCGGTACTTTTTAGTTAAAAAGCAATTCCGTTTCGATGAGCGCTCTCCCGAAGTGCTCAAAACCAACGAAGGCCACTGGTTCTGGTCCACCTTGTGGCAGTCAAAACGCATCTACCGTGATGTTTTAATCGCATCACTTCTCATCAACCTCTTTGCGGTTGCCGCTCCGCTATTCACTCGCTTGGTGTACGACAAAGTGGTTCCGAATCTTGCGTTTGAAACCCTATGGGTACTAGCAAGTGGCATCTTTGTCGTGTTCCTGTTCGACTTCATTCTCAAGTCGCTGAGAAATTACTTCATTGATGTGGCGGGCAAGAAGTCTGACATTCTGATTTCATCCAAACTGTTCAGCAAAGTGATGGGGATTAGAATGGAATCGAAGCCGCCTTCGGTCGGTGCCTTCGCTCGCCATTTACAAGAATTCGAATCTATTCGAGAGTTTTTTACTTCAGCGACCGTCAGTGCTCTCATTGATTTGCCTTTTGCCATTCTGTTCTTAGTGATTATATGGCTAATGGCTGGCGATCTTGTGTATGTTCCAATGGTGGGCGTGGTCATTTTGATTATTCATTCGCTACTGATACAAGGGCCGCTGCGCCGATCCATTGAGGAGGGTTCACGCCTAGCATCGCAAAAATATGCCAATTTGATAGAGAGCTTGGCTGGGTTAGAAACCGTAAAAATGCTCAGTGCGCAAAGCCAATTCCAATACCGCTGGGAAGAGGCAGTTGCACACATGGCGAACTGGAATATAAAAAGCCGCCGAATTACGGATAGCATTCAAAACGCAGCAGGTTTTGTGCAGCAAAGTAGTAACGTAGGGATGATCATCCTAGGCGTTTACTTAATTGCAGAAGGCGACTTAACCATGGGTGGTTTGATTGCCGCAACCATGCTTAGCGGCCGCGCGATTGGTCCTTTGGTTCAGTTATCCTTACTCTCTACGCGCTACAACCAAGCGAAGTCTTCTATGACAATTATCAATCAAGTCATGGAAATGCCGGATGAACAAGAAGAAGGTAAACGTTACATTCACCGTCCGATAGTACAAGGCAAAATTGAACTTGAACGCGTGACCTTCCACTACCCAGATTCACCGGTGGCGTCGATTCGAGATTTGAGCTTGACCATTAACCCAGGCGAAAAAGTAGCGATCATAGGCCGTATCGGTTCGGGTAAAACCACGTTAGAACGTCTCATCATGGGCTTGTATCAGCCGACGGAAGGTCATGTTCGCATTGATGATACCGACATCGCACAGCTGCATCATGTCGACATTCGCCGTAATATTGGTTGTGTGCCGCAAGATTCGAATCTGTTCTTTGGCTCTATCCGCGACAACATTACGCTAGGTCGCCCATTAACCGATGACCGTGACGTACTAGACGCCGCGAATCGTGCCGGTGTTACTGCGTTTACGCAATCTGACCCAGCGGGCTTAGAACGCCAAGTTGGTGAAGGTGGTGCAATGCTTTCGGGGGGTCAACGTCAAGCAGTCACGATCGCTCGTGCATTTTTGGGTCGTCCTCCTGTTCTACTCATGGATGAACCAACCAGTGCGATGGATAATCGCTCAGAGATGCACATTAAACATCAATTAGCACAGTTGAAACCTAGTGAAACGCTGATTCTGATTACGCACAAAACGTCTATGCTCGACATCGTTGATCGCGTAATTGTGATGGAGAAAGGCAGCATCATCGCAGATGGCCCTAAAGCGCAAGTGCTGAACGATTTGAAACAAGGCAAAGTGCGTGCGGTTAGCTAGCCTGAATTCACATTGATAAAAGACAAGGGCCCCGTTTAACTTGTGTTTAACGGGGCTTATTTTATTGGGAGCCCGAGATAATTAAGTTCTTCAAGCGCGACCCAAACGAGTACAAGGCCAACAATCACGAATAAAATCATAATCGCCTTTTCATCTTCTTCCATTTTTCAACGCCCTAAAAGCTATTTCAATTAATACACCTTAGGTTATCAGGACAAAAGTCATATTCAGCTCGTTTATAAGGAACTAGCGTCATAGAATGTCGGATATGGGATACAGCTCAAAGATTGCTCTTTTCAAAATCACGTCAGCTTTGATTGAATATAAGTAATGAAGCCAAAGAGTTCGTAATGCTCACTAAGTCTTTGATTAACTTATACAGTACTCTGTGGTACCTCAACACAGAGACAAATGGTGTAAAGAAAAATTGTGATTACTTACAGCAAAAAATCAGCTATAAAAGCCGCTTTCTAGATATCGTCGAGATGAAGAAATGAATGATTGGATCCAATTAGAGCAAGTGAGCCAGTATTTCACTACGGGCTCCCTCGGTTACAAACTATTGATGGGCATTTTTGTCCTGATCGCGTATCGCATCCTGAAGAGGATTGTAAATCGAGCCATCCTAAATTTGGCAACAACGAAAGGTGTAAAAAAGGCTCGTTTGAGTTTTATTCAGCGCTGTTTCAATGTCGCGCTGCTATTTTTGACCGCCTCTATTTTTGCCATTATCACAGGTATTGGCTATGGCGATGTGTCTTTGTTCCTATCGTCCATTTTTGCCGTATTAGGTGTGGCGTTTATTGCGCAGTGGTCAATTCTGAGCAACATCACTGCCAGCTTTTTGATCTTTTTTGTCTTCCCATACCGAGTGGGTGACCGAATTAAAGTCGTAGATAAAGATGAAGACATCTGCGGTGAGATTCAAGAAATCAGTATGTTTCACGTGTTAATTAAGCACGACAACGGAAACTTAATCACTTACCCAAACAACCAGATTTTGCAAAAAGCAGTGCTAAAGCTGGCGAAAAACAAGCCAGAGCCAAGTAAAGTAAAATCTCGGATTTATACTCGCAGAAAGAAATAACCCACTAAAAAGCCGATGTATCTACATCGGCTTTTTAGTATCACTTGGTGGTCACAAATAACCCAAAGTTAATGGCGAAAAACAGTGAAGAGACAAAACGTATAAGCTGAAGGTCACCACTGTATTCTTTCATGATAAAAACATGACACATCGCCGAAACCAAAAGCGCCACTTTAACCAAAGGAAGCTTCTTATTTACGAACCTTAAATAAATACAAAAAATAGAGATGGTGCAAGCAAAGAAAAAATCGTCACTAGTTCCATCTTCCTTAAAATACAAGGACATGGTTTTAGTTAAGCTTATATTTTTAGCTTCATTATGAGCCACCCACTAATATTTAGCGAGATAAGGGCATAAAAGAGGTAAAAAACAAGACTGACCGAAACAAAAAGTAGTGCATGCACTTTTTCTTCTAAGCTCTCTGGATGAACATTCATATCCACATCAAACACACCCGCTATAAAGTGTGCAAATACCGTGGAAGAGGCTGTAGAAAGGCCTCCTACCATAATGATAATAATCCCTCGCCTTAAGAAACGATGAAATGTACTTTTCCCGCCTTGGATCAGATCTGAGTTTACATATTTTAATCTATTTTTCCGCCTATTAATCATCACTAGCATCGGTACCTTTATCATTGTTTCCAAGAGAGTTTTCTACATCTTTAAGATCTTCCTTTAACGCTTTTATACACGACATTCATCGTCGTTGCATTCACTGTAGTTATGCCGTCGACTTACCCTATAAGAAAGCTCTTTAGATACCAATTCGTACTTTATCTATCTCAAATCTCTTCTTGACCTCAACTTAGCTTGAGGTTTTAGCCTTAGTCGCACGATTAAAAATCAACAATGAAAAAAGGAACCATTGTGTCCAAAATTGCGATTATTTATTTCTCTAAAACCGACGTTACTGGTCAGCTTGCTCGCGCGATTGCCGCAGGCGTTGAACAACAAGGCATTAAGCAGCAAGATGACTGTGAAATCCTCTCTCACCGAATTGAAGGCAATGAGATTATTGAGGGACGTTTTGTGAACCCTAAACTAATGGATGAACTTGCTGAGTGTGATGCGATTATCTTTGGCTCACCGACCTATATGGGCGGTGTAGCAGCGCAGTTTAAAGCATTTGCAGATGCAAGCAGTGAATCTTGGTATTACCAAAAATGGGCGAGCAAAATCGCGGCTGGCTTTACCAGTGGTGGGGCAATGAATGGCGACCAATCTTGCACATTACAATATCTACAAACGCTCGCTAACCAACACGGCATGATGTGGGTCGGGTTGGATAAGATCAGCAATTCTGGGGAGCAAAACCTGAATCGTTATGGTGTACAAGGTGGTATTGTTGCACAAGGTGGTGAAGATGGTCAGTTGCATGCTTCTGATGTTGCAACAGCAGAGTATCTTGGCAAACGAGTCGCTATGCTCGTGAACAAGCTCTCCACTCGCTAACAATAAAAAGAAGCCCCGTAAGATACATCTTCGGGGCTTCATATTTATCGCTTGTTTTGAGCGCTACTTCTTGATGTAGAGGTCTTTCGAGTAGATACGACCTTCTACGTTGCTCTTGGCAAAACCGCCAACCGTAGGACGAACCAAACGCGCTTGCATGTAGTAGTAAATCGGTGCGATTGGCATATCCGCCGCCAACAATTGCTCGGCTTGATCATAGAAACCTTGGCGCGCTTTCTCATCGGTTGCGGCCAATGCACTGTTCATCGCGTTGTCGTACGCTTCATTGCTGTAACGTGCAAAGTTACCCGAAGAACCTGAGCGAAGTAAGCTCAGGAAAGTAGACGCTTCATTGTAATCACCACACCAGGAAGCGCGCATCACATCGAAATTGCCTTGTTTACGCGCCACTAAGTATGACTTCCACTCTTGGTTTTCTAACTCCACGTGTGCACCGAGATTTTTTTGTAGCATCGACGCTATCGCAACCGCGATCGATTTGTTTGCCTCACTGGTGTTGTACAGCAATTTAAAATCGAGCGGCTTGTCTTGGCTGTAACCCGCTTCTTTTAACAACTGACGCGCTTTCTCGTCACGTTGTTGCTGACTCCATTTACTATACTCAGGGGGCGTCGCATCAAAACCGGCAGTGTACTGATGCGCAAAGGTGTACGCAGGAAGGTTGCCCACTTGCGTGACACCATTCGTAATCACATCACGCATGATGGAGTACGACACCGCTTGACGCACTCGCGCATCATCAAATGGCGGACGAGTGGTATTGAACGCGTAGTAATACGTGCACAGTAATGGCACCACCGTGTAAGCCTGCTTGTAATCTTGTTTAAGCTTCTGCGCCATATGAGTCGGCACATCTGACGTGATATCCAGCTCTCCTGCCGCATAACGATTGATTGACGCGTTTTGGTTTTCAAACGGAATGTAAGTCACTTTGTTTAAATGCGTATCTGCGCTGTCCCAGTAACTTGGACTCTTAACCAGTTCAATGCGCTCATTCACGACCCACTTATCCAATGTGAATGCACCGTTGCTAACAAATTGGTCTGGATCGCTCCACGGCTTGTCGCGGTTTTCCACTGTCGCTTGATGCACTGGCATCATGGACGTGTGCCCAGTCATAGCAACAAAGTACGGCACTTGACTGTCCAACTCAAAACGTAGGGTGTATTTATCCACTGCCTTGATACCGAGATCGTCCAAAGGCTTTTTGCCCTCTGCTACATCGGTGATGTTTTTGATCTTGGTGAGTTTGAGATACCAAACATTTGGAGAAGCGGTTTTCGGATCTACCGCTCGGCGCAGTGAATAGACAAAATCATCCGCTGTCACAGGCTCGCCATTCGACCATTTCGCGTCTTTGCGCAAGTGAAAAGTAAAGGTTTGGTTGTCGTTGGTTTCCCATGATTCTGCCACACCGGGAATAATGTTTCCGTCACGATCTTGAATCACAAGCCCTTCAAATAAGTCACGAATCACATGCATTTCTGGCAGACCTTCGGCTTTCGCTGGGTCAAGCGTCGCCGCCTCTGCGTCATTCGCACGTACTACATGCTGTTCTGCGGCAAGTTGAATGCCTTTAGGTAAGGTCTCCGCAGCAACTGATGTAGCAAGAAAAGGGGTGAATAAAGAGGAAATCAGCAACGCCGTTGAATGTTTTTTAAAATCCATATCGTTTTTCGTTCTCCTAACGCGTCTTGTGAAGCAAGTGCCACAATTAACATTTCAACCGTTGACGAGTTTAAACGGTTCAGTTTAGCTAGGTGTAATTAGCTTAGATATTGATACTACTTCATCAATCAGGAGATTACGGTGAGTCTAATTCCAAGAACGGAAAGAGCGGCATTTTTAATTCGGCCAACATCATACGGTCAATCCGTGCTTGGTGCGCCATTACTGTATTTTCCGGCTCAAGTCGAAAGTGCTTCGCGAGGTTTGATTTTGGCAGGCACTCACGGGGACGAGACGGCCTCGATTGCAGGTTTGTCCTGCGCGCTAAGAAGCTTGCCTGCTGAAAACTTACGACATGATGTGATTCTGTCAATGAATCCTGACGGCAACCAACTAGGCACACGCGCAAATGCAAACCAAGTGGATCTCAATCGCGCGTTTCCAACCCAAAATTGGACTGAGCATGGCACAGTGTATCGATGGAGCTCTCACACACCCGTTCGAGACGTACAGGTGAAAACTGGCACTAAAAACCAACTAGAGCCTGAAGTTAGCGCATTAATTAACTTGATTGAACTGCGCAAGCCAAAGTTTGTGGTGTCGTTTCATGAACCGCTTGCTTTTGTGGATGATCCCAAACATTCCGACCTTGCCAAATGGCTCGGCGAGCAGTTCCAACTGCCAATCGTTGACGATATCGACTACGAAACACCCGGCTCATTCGGCACTTGGTGTAGTGAACGTGATTTACCTTGCATCACGTTGGAGTTACCAGCGATTTCTGCCGATCTCACCATTGAAAAACATCTCTCTGCTTTTATTGCTTTGCTGAGGCACGATCCGGATCTCTAGTCCGCTGTTAAACAAGCGATCATGTGAGGATCTGTTTGATGTCGGTACTGATATCGCTGATCAACTGACGGGCACTGTCGTCTCTTTGCTGAACCAAGATGATAAACAGCAAATCGGTGATCACGTTTTGCGCGGTACGCGAAGCAATGGATGAGCTGCGATGTTCCGTTTCATTGGCAATCGTATCAAACGTAATATCGGCAATACCGCGCAAGCGACTTCTTCCTGGCGCAGATAACGCAATCACCTTCGCGCCCTGCTCTTTTGCCGCTTCTGCCGCGACGAGAATTTCTTTGCGCTCACCCGAAAACGAGATTGCGATCTGAACATCTTCTGGAGAGAGCGTGCGGGCAACAGCAATCTGCACGTGGCTGTCTTGTTCAGAAAGCGCCGTAATACCAAGTTTAAGCAGTTTAAAGCTTAAATCCTTCGCGGTCAGTGCAGAGCCCCCAATCCCGACCACTTGCACTCGACGCGCTTCACTCAACCATTTCACCGCTTGGTGACACGCTTCGTAAGACAGCGTATTGGTAGTTTGAAACATAGCGTCGGTTTTCGCTTTCACCAGTTTCTGTGAAATTACCGCAATGGGGTCGTCAGCCAAAATATCACTGTGCAGCGGTGTCGACTGCATCGCATGCTTACGGCCAATCTCTTCATTCAGAGCTAATTTAAACTCGCTGTAACCTTTAAAGCCGATACGCTGAGTAAATTTCACAATGCTCGATTGACTCACTTTTACTTGCGCCGCAAGTTCTTGGCTAGTGAGCAGCGCCGCCTTTTCTGCGTTTTCAACAATCCAATCGCCGACCAAACGACCACTTTGCGAAAGCTGAGTACGCCTCGCGACTATCTTATTGATAACTGACACAACAAAAACCTCAAAAAATTTAAATAAATTATTCCAAAACAAAAATAATTGGAGTTTGATTTAACTCCATGATTATTCTAACCAAGCCAGTTTATATCGGATGTAATGGACGTATATTTTCTCTCATTATTCCAAATTTCTCCTGCACAAAGAATAACCTCAAGTGTGATTCTTATCACCAAAACAGAATATTTTATTCCATAGAATCGCCCTCAGATTGAACATTACGAAGAGTGTAAAACATGAAAATTGATTTAAGCCGATTGGTGACAGAAAGCCGTAATCCAGCCAGTGCAGAGATTGATACGCTTTCGACCATCGAGATGCTGCAAGTCATTAATGAAGAGGATCAAAAAGTCGCGCTCGCGGTCAAAGCAGTGCTACCACAAATTGCAAAGACGGTTGATGCAATTACTGCAGCGTTCGCCAATGGTGGCCGTTTGGTTTACATGGGAGCTGGCACATCAGGCCGCTTAGGAATTCTTGATGCGAGCGAGTGTCCTCCTACCTACGGCACGCATCCAGATATGGTGATTGGCTTAATTGCTGGTGGACACCAAGCGATTTTGAAAGCGGTAGAAAACGCAGAAGACAACGCGAAAATGGGTCAAGACGACTTAAAAGCGCTTCACCTCACCAAACATGACGTGGTTGTAGGCATTGCAGCGAGTGGCCGTACACCTTATGTACTAGGTGGTTTGGACTACGCTAAATCCATCGGATCTACGACCGCATCTATCGCCTGTAATCCGGAATGTGCCATGGCAAAAGCGGCCGACATCGCGATTCTGCCGATAGTTGGCGCAGAGGTTGTCACTGGCTCTTCTCGCATGAAAGCCGGCACCGCACAAAAACTGGTGTTAAACATGCTCACGACAGGTGCAATGATTCGTAGCGGTAAGGTATTTGGCAACTTAATGGTGGATGTAGAGGCCACCAACGCCAAGCTCATCCAACGCCAAACCAACATTGTTGTAGAAGCAACTGGCGCATCAAAAGAAGAATCAGAGCGAGCATTAAATGCCTGCGATCGCCACTGCAAAACTGCCATCTTAATGATTTTGGCCGATTTGGATGCCGAACAAGCCAAATCACGCCTCGCCGCGCACAACGGTTTTATTCGCGCAGCACTAAATAATAACTAAATAATCCGAGTTCTGAAGGATAGACCCTATGGCAAAAATAACTTCAAACACAGTATCGCAGTTGCTGTCCGCAGTGGGTGGCAGCAGCAACGTAAGCAAATGTGGTAACTGTATGACGCGTTTGCGTTTATCGCTCGCCAACAATGGTTTGGCTGATCAGTCAGTTATCAAGCAAATTCCCGGCGTAATGGGTGTGGTGGAAAGCGATGAGCAGTTTCAGATCATTCTCGGTCCCGGAAAAGCTCAACAAGCGGCTGAGATGATGAATCAATTGATCGACAGCTTAACCTCTGGTGACAGTGAAGAAGCAGATATACCGCAACAAGATCTTTCTGCCGTCGCAGCCGAGCAGAAAAAACAGATGAAGAGTAAGCAAACCAGTGCGGTTCAGCGTTTTTTAAGCAAGTTTGCCACCATCTTTACGCCGTTGATCCCAGGCTTTATTGCCGCTGGTTTGTTGCTAGGTTTTGCGACGTTATTGGAACAGATGTTTGTTCTCGACCAGACACCAAGCCAGTTTATGTTGGATTTGATCGCCTACATGAAAGTCTTTGGTAAGGGTCTGTTTGCTTTCCTAAGTATTCTGATTGGTTACAACGCGCAGCAAGCATTTGGCGGCTCTGGTGTTAATGGTGCCATTCTCGCCTCTTTGTTTGTGCTGGGTTACAACCCAGAGGCGACATCCGGCATTTACTCTGGCATGAACGAGTTTTTCGGCTTTGCGATTGATCCGCGCGGCAACATTATCGGCGTACTTTTAGCAGCGATCATCGGTGCACAAGTCGAGCGTAAGGTTCGTCAATACATGCCAGATGATCTGGACATGATCTTAACGTCCGTTATCACTCTGTTGATCATGGGTGCGGTAACCTTCTTGATCATCATGCCAATCGGCGGCGAGCTGTTTAAAGGGATGTCTTGGTTGTTCCTCAACTTGAACGATAACCCATTAGGCGCTGCAATCTTGGCAGGTTTGTTCTTAATTTCTGTGGTATTTGGCATCCACCAGGGTTTTGTTCCAGTGTACTTCGCATTGATGGAAGCACAGGGCTTTAACTCACTATTCCCTATCCTGGCGATGGCAGGTGGCGGTCAGGTTGGCGCGTCAATGGCGCTGTATTTCAAAGCCAAAAAAGACGCTCTACTGCGCACTCAAGTTAAAGGCGCTATTATTCCGGGTCTTCTAGGCATTGGCGAACCATTGATTTACGGCGTGACATTACCACGTGTAAAACCATTCGTTACCGCTTGTATTGGTGGTGCTGCGGGCGGCTTCTTTATCGGTTTAGTTTCTTACCTTGGCTTACCAGTTGGTCTTAATACGGTGTTTGGCCCATCCGGTATCGTGGCGATTCCTCTCATGACATCTGAAAATGGCATCTTCCCGGGCATGATGGTGTTTGTTGCTGGCCTGCTTATCTCTTACATCGTCGGCTTCCTCGCGACTTACTTCTTTGGCTGCAAAGACGTCGATTTAAGCTAAATCATTCTTCCCCTATAGGAATGGACTAGCTCGCGCCCTTGGCAAACAAGGGCGCACCCTCTCTCTACTTCACGACAATTTTTCTTATTCCGTTACTCGGAAGGGGCTTTGTCGTACCTAAAACAATAGAAATGAAAGGTCGTTAATCATGAAAAAGCACATTTTGACTCTACTTCTCCCAACATTGATGGCATCAAACGCAATGGCAGCGCAGCTGTATCAAGCGGAAGATGGGTCAGTTTTAAATATTTACTCTCGTCTTGGTTTCAATGTCACCAGTAAAAATGATGAGCACGGCGATGCAAATGGCGAGTTTGATGGCCGTATTGGTTTAAACGGTTCACAAACCATCAACGAGTACGCGTCGATCATCGGCCAAGCGCAATACCAAGTGGGTGCCGCTGAATACGCAAACCAAGTAAACGACAAACCGTCTCTGACCGCACGTTATGTATGGGCGGGTATTGATGCGAAAGATTATGGTCGCATTACTGGTGGTCGCGTGGCATCTGGGTTGATTATGTTTACCGACATTGGTGATGTGTTCGCCTCTTCCGATGTTTCTATGGCGCGCCAAGCGAATAAAGTCGACAAAACCGCAACGCAAGTTTTCCGTCAAGATGGCACGCTGCAATACCAAAACAGCCTAGGTAATGTCGATTTTTCTGTCGCGTACATTTTAGGAAACAACACTTCTGAGCTCGACTACGGTTACAACGCTGCACTGCGTTATACGCTAGACATGGGGAATTTGGGTACCTTGGCACCAGTGATAGCGATGCAGAAGAATAAAGGTGATGCACGTGAAAGCAACGACACCGATTACACATTCTGGGGCGCAGGTACGCGTTACTACCTAGGTGATTTGATGTTGGGTGCGTTGTACTCGGAAGATGAACTAGAGGGCTATTACTCACAAACCAGTACCGACAAAGTGATGGAACTAACGGCGGTTTACAGTGTAAATGACAAATGGGTACTGCGTGCTGGTTATCGTTCTTTAGAAAACAGTGATGGTGACGAGCTAGAGCTGAAAGATACAACGCTAGAAGTGCAATACAAACTGACGCCTCGTTCTTCTATCTACACAAACTACGTTGATCGTAACGGCTCGCGTGGCTACAGCAATGGACAAGAAGTCTCGTTTGGCGGTGCACACGCAGACGAAAGCTACTACCACTTAGGTCTGCGTTACGAGCTGTAAGCACGATACTTAATGTAAGTTAGCTGAATCCATGAGCTTCTTCTATGTCCGGTCAGTAGTTATTGCCTTTAATGCTGATTTGAAGAAGCTCACCCTCGCAATATGTTTTCTTCGTTACCTGTTTTAACCAACACACCGGCATCAGGAAAGCTGGTGACAGTAGCTAACAATTTTCCATCGACAAAGTGCAATGCCGCATAATCGTGAATGCCATAACAAGTGATGCTCGGTTGAGAACGAGCAAAGGCTTGGAAAACCTCGAACTTCTCACCTACATGAGAAAAATGCGCCGCAGCCAAACCGTCAATAAATCCAAGACAACGCATAACTTGGTATGCTTCGGGATCACTGTCTGTCACCGCAAACTCAAACCAACAAATTGCACCTGCGCTCATGCCACAAATGATGATGCCTTGTTCATAACACTGCTTGAGTATTCTATCGATACCCCATTCGCGCCAAATGGCCAACATCGAACGCGTATTACCGCCACCGACGTAAATGATGTCTTGTTCAAATAGCGTTTCTTTCCAACCAGCTTCAAACTTAAACAGCGGAAAATGGGTCACGTTTTCACTAAGCTTCGCATCGTAAAAACGTTCAATCACTTCATCGGCGTCTCCCGTGGCTGTCGGTAGAAAACAAATGTTTGGATTCTCCTTACCAGACAAAGACAAAATGTATTGATCGAGCGGGCTCGGATTCTCTCCCATCATCCAGCCCCCACCGCCAATCGCAATACAGTGTTTTCGCATTCCTTTGCTTCCTCAATTGTTGCTAAGTTTGTTGTCGCTATTCGCCGACAGAATATATGTTCCTAAAGTGATCAATGAACGCTCGCGTTCTTCTTGGTAAGTGCTCACGTTTTGGGTAAAGCAGATAAAGCGGCAAAATCGCATCCGTTTGCCATTCTGGCAGCAAACTCACGAGTTTTTCTTTTTGTGCAGGGTCGAGTTTAGCCAGTGCAAATTCATCTAACATGGCTACACCACAGCCAGCCAAAGTAGCATCCAACATGGACTGGACAAGATTAAAACTCAGCGTACTTTCTAACTCAATGCTGCACTGCTGTTGAGTTTGCTTATGCGTAAACGTCCACTTATCTAACACCAAGTCGCGACTTTTATAAAGGATGTGCTCTAAGTCACCAAGCTCCTCTGGCGTACTTACATTTGGTTTATCAGCTAAATACGAGCGATGAGCGATCGGTTTACAGTGTAAAGTGCGTAGCTGATGGCCGACGTATCCCTCTGGAGGAGTATCGGTAAAGTAGAATGCGATATCAAACCCAGCCTCAATCAAGTCGAGAGGTGTCTCTGTGAAGATCACTTCGACGCTCACTTGTGGATGTTGCAATCGAAACTCGATCAATGTTTGGCTGAGTAACGCGGCTCCGAAAGAAGCAGACGCCGCTATTCTCAATTTTCCCGATACGATCTCGTTTGCCATGACTTGCTCATTGATCTGCTCAGCGCCTTCGAGCAGTTGCTTTACCTGCTGATAAAACCGCAAACCATCGTAGGTCAAATTAAACTGGCGCGTAGTTCGCTGAATAAGCTGCACCGACAATATGTCTTCAAGCCGTTTAAGTTGCCGACTTACATGCGCATCCGAACAATTCAGGCGCTTTGCTGCGCCAGCAATACTTCGCTCCTCGCACAAAGCGACGTAAAGTGGTACGTAGCTGAGCCATTTTATTTCCATACAGTAATTCTGAATCTCTAAAATCAAACTACTGGAAATAATAGAAAGCCTCTAAACTCTGTACAACCTAAATTTGAAAGGATGAGTTATGAGTGTTTTCGACACGTGGTTAAAAGGTCAAGTCATTAAAGATCACATCACTAATACCAATATCATCGTTGGCGATTACAGCTATTACTCGGGCTTCTATCATCAAAAAAGCTTCGAAGAGCAAGCGGTACGCTACTTGTTGGGTGACCCCGTCACACTTCAAGAATGGCAAAGTAGAGAACCCGATAGCATCGACAAATTAATCATTGGCAAGTTTTGTTCCATCGCTTCTGGAGCCACCTTCATGATGGCAGGAAACCAAGGTCATCGCATTGACTGGATTTCGACCTTCCCCTTCTCTCCTGAAGAATTTGGAGAAGGCGTACAAGACGGTTTCGAGCGTGCCGGAAACACAGTGGTGGGAAATGATGTTTGGATTGGTAGTGAGGCGATGATCATGCCCGGAGTAAACATCGGCGATGGAGCCGTCGTCGGAGCACGCGCCGTAGTGACGAAAGACGTGCAACCTTATTCTGTGGTGGTTGGAAACAACCAAGTCGTACGTCAACGATTCAGCGATAAAGAGATTGAAACTCTACTCAATATCCAATGGTGGAACTGGCCAATAGAACACATTAAACAAGCAATGAAAGTAATGTGTAGCAGCCAAGTGGGTGCGCTTGCGGACTACTATCAAGAGCACATTGTCGATTTGTAGATAAAAAAAGCCCACACATCTTGTTGCGACGTGTGGGCTCAGTGAGTAAGAAAGCTTAAACCGCAGCGACGTCCTCTTCTTCCAAGTTCGCCGAGACTTTAATTTCGTATTGATTGAAACGGAACGAACAACCGCCATGAGTGCGCTTTGTCGTTACTTGTTCGTCGCCAAACTGCACCGTCACGCGAGTGAATACACGCTCTTTGGCTTCGACAATATTTTCTTCTAACGCGACTTCAAAGTCATGTTCCGTTTGTTCTAGCTTTTGCTTTATCGCTTCAAGCTGCTCGTTGTTTTGTGTTTTCATCACGTCAATCTGAGCTTGTTCTTCGTCGGTACGTTCGGCTTTAGGACGTTTCTTAAATTCGAGCTCTTTACGAATCACATCCATCGTGCCTTCTTGAGCGCGTTTGTATTGTTCTTTAAGCTCAGCTAATCGCTCCTTAAATGCAGAATAGCGTGCGAACGCTTCTACCTTAGTGGCGGTGTCGCCTTCTACGCCCAATTGTAAGCACACCACTTTGCCACCGACTTTTGCATCTCCGCCGCTGAGCGTGCCGTTCCTACCGTTCGCGTCTAGCACCGTCAGATTGCGCCCACAAACAATATCGTTATTCATGCTGTGCACCGCCAACTCAATATCTTCGCCGGCTTGCAAATCACAATATTGGGCGTAGCTGGCACGAATCGAACCTTTGGCTTTGACGTGACAACTCTTTGGCTGGCCATCACTAACGGTGTGGCCAATGATCCCTTTACCAACTTGGATGTCGTCTTGCGCTTGTACGTCAGCCGATTCAATGAAGCCGCCTACAGTAATAGAACCCGTCGCTTTAACAATCATGCCAGATTCAATGTTGCCACCGATAATCACATTCCCTTTGAATTTCACGTGGCCTGTATTCACGCCAACGCTATTGAGGCAGAGTGCGTTATCAACTTCGATGGTTTTGTCTTTAATCAGAGGCGTACCGGATACCGATGCAATCAATAGGTTTGGGTCTTGCTTGCTTATCTCGGTGCCCTTGCCTGGCTTCATTGGGCTGTCTTTTCCGGCTTGTGGAGGAATCACTCGCCCTTGAACAGTAAAACCAGGCGTACCTTTGGTCGCAGGCGTGCGGCGCATCACCTCATCGCCTACGTCAACCGCGATAGTTTCACCGAGGTTACGTAAATCAATTTTGTCGCTAGCAGATTGGCCGTCTTTGGGTTTGAGGATGCGTTTGGTGATGTCTTTAACAAGAGGAGTAAAAAGAGCGTCTTTGCCTTTGATAGGTTGCTTACCAACCGCTACAGGTTGAGAAAAAGTTTCGCCGGGTTTGAGCTGAGTGCTGACAACCAACACTTTCTTCAAAGCCAGTTTGTTGATGCCTTTCGAAACTCGCGCTTGAGCAAGGGCTTGAACAATCTCGGGGCCACGTAAACCTCGGCCTCCGTACGCGCCGACAACGTTCATACTGGCGAGCATGTCATTATTCGATAATTCAACCTCAACTTGCGCGTTGCGTTTTTCCGCAATGACGATGCCTTCGTAGGCCTCGGCTTTACGTTCTTTGGCGCAGTTAATGAATCTCACGACTTCCCCCTCAACAACAAACATCTTTTCAGCGTTCATTGCGACGAGCTGCTCGTTTAATTCATTTTGATTTAGCTCACCACCGAGGTCCACTTCTCCCGGAAGACGGGCTATCACCTTGGTCTTATCTTCAGATAACTCAAGACACAGCTTCCACATACCCTTACCACTTTGCTTCCCATCAACACTTTCAGTCTACCCAAATCCGTTTTCTGAACAAACCTCGCATTTCTTATTATAGGGCTCACGTCACTAAAGAAAGTAATCCATCAATAACGCTTAAACAGATATTAAGAGAGCATTTCGATTTAACCTAAAGCTCAATCAAAATACACGCCGAAATAAAAAGGAGCTGGATTTACAGTGTAAAATCAGCTCCTAATAATTTCATTTACAGTGTAAATTTCCCTTTAGTGTTTACAGTGTAAATCGTTCCAAATGTGTCTTACTTCGTCCCTTAACTGCTGCTCAACTTGCCTTCTTCCAGGTAAACCAAATTGCTGAGCACATTCAGTCCAACTACGGTTAAGAAAAAGCTTACTGATCATCAAGTCGGAAGCGGAGTTCAAACCTAAGTTAAGTAACCACTGCTGAAGCCAAGCAGACACGGACTCATAACTGTTACCACCATCAGCATAGCATTCAATTAGTAATAACTTAGCGGGATGAAGTGGACTCATTCCCAAAGGTTGCGGTAATAGAGCTCGAAAAATAGAGGCTTCTAATTTTGGATAGACGTCAGCCACATTGTTAGACAACATTTCTTCAAATAGCGCCTGAGATTCATCGACCCAAGCCGTCTGTTGGGAATCACAAGGTTTGACCATCAAGACTGAATAACAACCGCTAGCAGCATCGCGCATTGACCCTAAACGAATTGCACGGAAGTTCGATTGTAGCCAGAAATGGACCAACTCTTCCGTCGCACCGAAACTCGTGGATAAGTAAGCAATGTGTTTAGCCGCCATTTGATCAAGTTGCTGCAGCATTTTTTGACCGATGCCTCTTCCTTGCAATTCCGGATGAACAGCAATTCTCATGACTCGCAGCGTCGATAGATTCGCGACATTCGGAAATCCTAGGTGGTTTGCAATCGTAACTGGGGCTAAGTGTCCTTTAGGACGACGCTTACCAAGCTGAATTTCTTCAACCAATTCAGCGTCAAGCCCACCCTCTTCGACCGCTAATATTACCCCCACAACCGCATTATCTTGCTTAGCAAAATAGAGCTGACTGTTGTCGTCTTGCAAAAGGTGAATCAAATCATTCGGCGAGGTCTGATAATGAGCATTCACCAAAAGAGCGAAGCACTCACGCAGCAAACTAGGCTGCGATATCAAATTTTTCTTATCGGCTTTAGAAAGGGAAATTGAGTCGACCTGTTTAAGTTGATGGTGCGTTAACTCCGCATCCAACAAAAACGCGTCATAGAGCCATGATTCAAGCGCATCATTCATGCTCCAGCGGATGGGCTGTGTCATGTGCCATGTTTTCATTCCCGAACGCTGTTTCTGAAGCCAATCAACAAATTTAATCGTAAAGCCCCGGCCACAACCTTCATAACCGTGAATAGTCGTAGAAAAAACGAGTCGATGATAATGTTCGGTAATGCTTTTGAGCATAGGAACTGGAATTGCAGCCGCTTCATCGACAAGTAACAAATCACATTCAGGTCGACTCAATAATAGTTCATCTGGAGCAATAAATTGAATGGCTCCCTGCCCTGATTCTAATCTGTCCTTCTTAATACGCTGTGCGCTAGGGAGTAAACGTAAAGCATGTTGGTAAACAGGCTCAACGGCTTTTATAGATGGTGCCGTAATTAAGATTCTAAGCGGCTTCTGCTGTAATAAGTTCGCACACGCAATTCCGAGGGCACTTGTTTTTCCACGTCCACGATCAGCGGTCAAAATTAATGGTCGCTTTCGATGTCCTGTCACCACCTTTTCAATTAGAGAAATGGCATGTTCTTGTTCCGTGTAGTGGCTTTCTTTTTCTGCTTGCTTGATGTCTGGAGCCGTTGGCAATGGTTTGTCTTGCTCAATAACAACGAGCTTCTCCCATTGTTTGTGCATCCATTGCTGAGCAAAATTCGCATTTTGTCGCAGCTCAGTAATGACAATAAGAAAACCGCCGCCAACCAATGAGCCAAGCGCGGCGGTAAAACTATTGGCGTCAAAGCCATTTCGAGCATCAAACAATAGAACGTCACACTCTCTGCCTAGCAACATGTGCCCTTGTTTAGACGAAACACTGGATACGTTTTTCAAACCAAAATCACCAACAGAAAACCAACGTTGATGGCGCTGCGTTTTATGGAACTCTGACATCAACGCATTTTGCCAAGAAGCCTCGCCTTGAATGACAACACCAATCCTTTGGAAAGATTGGTGAGCTTGATGTTGAAGTGATGAAAGGAAATCAGATTGTGTCTGCATTTTGTCTATCCAACGTTGAACTGACGCAATGGTATCACATCTTTAATTTGACGCTTCTCAGATATAAAAAAACCGCCCGGAGGCGGTTGATTCAATCATCATTTGTTATTGCAGTTTGGTTTGTACAAACGCAAGAATCTCTTCCATTAAGCTGTCGTCAACTTTCTTCAAGTTCAACGCCAGGCTGCTACCTTTTCGGCTATAGCTTGCTCGACCTTTAACTAAGTCGACTTTTTCCGTCTTCTTACCAGGTTTTGCTGGTGCAAGTTCAGTAATCCAATTTTCGATGCTTTCCGTGACTTCTTTTGTCAGACGAGCAACGCCTTGAGCAGTGCTTCGCTGCCATAAAAACCCTTCGCTAGAGCGACATTTATCTAACAGCTCTTGCTGCTGCTCTGGCGTTAGCGTTGAAAACTGTTTGTGCAGTTTCACGATTGTTGGGCGACCGAGATCGCCAACATTCGGATACGCTTGAAGCAGTTCTAACGGTAATGCTGCGGCTTTTAAAGCGCCACTTACCAACGCTTCACTGCACTGGAACATTTTTGCCAATGCTTTCTGATCCTCAGCTTCACCACTATCAAGCTTAGCCTGCATCTCTTTCCCTTTTTCATATAAAGAGAGCGGCTTGTGAGCATTTGCCACATCAGACAAAAACTTAGCATGGTCAGTATTAATGTTGTCAGCAACATAAACCAAAAAGTCTTGTTCAGCGAGGATACAAGACATGCGACGACGGCTACCATCTAAAACTTCAATCTTGCCATCTTCAGTTCTACGACCCACTGCTGGATATTGTTGGCCACGCTCTTTGAGTGTGACTAAAACATCAGATAAAGCATGTTCGTTTAGGAACGATTGCTCACGAGCGTTATCAACAAATACTGTTGTTTCTGTCGCAACTTTATTTGCAGGAATACGCACAAGTTCAAACTGAACAATATTTTCACCTGCAACTGCTAGTTCAATCGTTTGAGCTTTCTCTTTTGCCGCAGTTTGCGCCTCTTGCGGAGTCACAACACGACGCTTATTCGTTTTGCCAAATAATTTCGCGTTTAATTCAGACGTTTTCAAAGCCATTTACTTATTACCCCTGATTCAATGACGGCCAATTAGAGTGCAGCACACGCTCTAATTCCAGTGCGCTTTTATGAACAGCGTCTTGCGCGGTAGCTAGTGTCTTCTTACCGCCTTCAAAATCGCTTACTGTCAGATCAAATACTGTGCTGTAGGTATCGGCACAGGTTTCAAACGCACGGCTACGAGGAATAGTAGCCATCATAACTTGGTCACCTAGAAGATAGTTCATTTCAGTTAAAACAGAAACTTGCTTCTTATTATCGTCCTCAAACATGGTTGGCATCAAGCGAACAAACTCAAGACCATTCCAGTCCTCCGGGAACATTTCATATACCGTAGGCAAATGCTGGAAGAAGTTTACTGTTGAAGCCCAGTCCAGACGCTTAGCCGCACAAGGAATTAGCAAGGCATTTGATGCATACATCGCATTCCATACTAATGGGTCAACGTGTGGACCGGTATCAATCATAATGATATCGAAGTCATCAGCAATTTTATCAATCAGTTGCTCTTTCAGCAGACGGACGATATCGAGTGATGGGTCTTCAGATAGCGTTTGCCATGCTTCCGCATTAAACATCGCGTCTTCTGGAAACGCTGAAATCGACTTTAAGTTCGGATATTGCGTTGGCAGCAATACGTTTTTACGTAAAAATTCACTGTCAATTTCCACACCATCAGGCACGTTACCCAACATAATGTCTACCGCAGAATAGATATTATCATGCTCTGCCATGCTGATTTGCGGGTTGAGGAATAAACGTAGCGAGCCTTGTGGGTCTAAGTCGATTAAACAAATACGGTATCGTTTATCCAAATTTAGCGCTAAACATGCCGCTAAATGAACCGCGGTCATTGATTTACCTGTACCGCCCTTTTGGTTCTGCACATTAATAATCCAAGGTTTGTTACCTGAATTCTTTTTACGCTCATGAAATTTAGGCACTTCAGCCGCATCCATGAGCATGTGTGCTTCTTCTAACGTAATTGAATAATGATTCGCGTTGTTTTTAGTAAATTGATGCCCAGCGGCTTCCATTTTACCAATCGCGTCGTCGAGCTTACGGCGAGTTAGACCAGAACGGGTTTCCATCATCGCTTTCGACATTGGTGGGAAGTAGTTATCGCTTCGCTCTTCTAAAACAATTTCAATACGGTCAGCTTGAACCTGCTGAGTCAGCTCCGCTAACTCAAGAAGGTTTTCAATCGTTTTTTCTCTTTTCATGCCAAATTCCGTTGGAAGGATTTATAATTGCAATTGTACAGCAGTAAAGACCAAAAACAACAAAAAGGTGCACGAACATTTTGAATTACCATCACATAAAAAAACACCCAAATCGACGCTTTTATGATTTATGGTCAAAAAGATAACTATTTTTAATCAAATAATCTTCTCATAAGTGGACACCTAAACTTAAAAATAAAAAGTGTTACAGCGTCACTCATTTACAATGTAAATCAATTTTCTACCGGAACGATTATAATCTTAAGCTAAATTACGGATTATGTTAGACCAACCTAATTTAAACGAAAAATAGTAAGTAATATCGGAACAATAAAGACCTGAACACCTTGATCATGTCTCCGAGCAAAATAGGGCAGTTCCAGCGAAACATCTATGGAAGTATGATCAAGGTATGCTTATGATCATGCTTCCGTGTTAATAAGCAAATCCGAAAGCATGATCATGGAAAAATAGAGCAGAGTACGGTGTAAACACGCAAATAAAATAAGATCCATTAATCGGAAATATGATCAAGCCTTAGAATCTCTCGGAAGCATGAGTTTTCTTCTCTGATTTACGGTTGAGTGCAGACAGAATGGGGGATTGAGCAGAAATTGACGTTATAGAAGCCGGAACAATGAAATTGCTCAAGTTGCTATGATAAATCACGCTCTCATGATCATGCTTCCTGTAAATAAGCAGAGACTAGGATTTACTTCTAAATATGAGCGACTTGAATGTATTTTAATCAGATGAGTGATATCTCATCAATATGGGCGCCAGAACGATAGATATATTGGCTCTTGATCATCGATCCGAGTATAAATAACATCACCAATGCACAATATAATCATCGTGAAGATCATTATTAAATACTGCATCTGTGGGTAACCTGTAAAAACATCATGATCATCGTTTCAAGACTCTTTTGATCATCTTTTCATAACCTTAATGATCATGCTTACGAATAAATATGATCATGCTTTCAGGTTATTGTTGATCATACTTTCAGACTTCTTATGATCATAGTTCCGAAACACATGGAAATAATAGTCTTATAGAACAAAAGTTTAGCGAGAAATTTCAAGCCAGATCATTAGATCATATAATCAATTAAGATCAGATTAATCAAAAAGATCAGTTATTTAAAAAACAATCTTTTTTCTTTATTTATGATCTGTTTTTCTTTATTCTTCGGAACCATAGCACAACTACGGCTAGTGTGATCTGGATCTAAAATGACGGCTGATGAAAAAATTCTGATTAAAGCACCGAGAAGCCACAAAGATGGCCATCTTTTTGAGGTACATGAATCCTCTGCGGATTGGGTAGAGCAGTACCAACATTTCAAAGGGGTGACCAAAAGCATCTTAGAGTTGCTTAATCTGATCTCATTACGAGGCTTCAGCAGCAAGGATGGTTTGGTTTCAACCACAGAGATTGTTGAAGCAACAGATGGGCAACTTACACGTGCAGCTCTGCAACAACGTTTGCGCGCAGCAGTAAATATTGGTTTATTTACTCAAACACCAGTGCGTTTTGAAGAGGGACTTGCTGGTAAAACGATGCTACATAAATTTGTGAATCCAAATCAGCTTATATCTGTATTGGGAGCAACAAGTCTTGTTACCGACAAAGTTCGCCAGAACGAGAAACAAAAACGTTCGAAAGCATTGGCTCAGACTCAAGTAAACAAACGTTTGTTGAATGAGCACGGGTTAAACACACCTCCCACGATGAAAGATGAAGCCGATCAATTTGTTGTATCTCCAACAAATTGGGCTGGGATCATTGACCAAGCACTTGCGCCACCAAGAACTCGAAAAAGTTATCAGAAATCCATGGTGTCGATCTCTGGCACAAAAGCCGTTATCGAGACGCGATCATCCAAAAATATCATGACTGTGGATGATCTCATGACCCTGTTCGCTCTCTTCACGTTAACGGTTCAATATCATGATCATCACAAAGATCAGTATCAGCTTGATGCGGCTCACGTACCAAACAAAACGCCGCTATACATCACTGATATTTTGTCGCTCAGAGGCAAAAAAGACAGTGGCCCAGCTCGTGATTCCATTCGCGATAGCATTGATCGCATTGAATTCACTGATTTTCAGCTCCATGAACTTACTGGACGTTGGCTAAGTGAAAACATGCCAGAGGGCTTCAAAAGTGATCGTTTTCGTTTTCTTGCTCGAACCATCACGGCCTCTGAAGAGGCACCTGTGGAGGGAAGCGATGGTGAAATTCGTATCAAGCCAAACTTATATATTTTAGTTTGGGAACCTTCGTTTTATGAAGAGCTGTTAACACGCGATTATTTCTTCTTGTTTCCGCCAGAGATCTTGAAACAACATACTTTGGTGTTTCAACTGTACTCTTTCTTCCGTAGTCGCATGGTTCGTCGTCACACGGATTGCATGCTACTGAGTGAGTTAAACCAGAAACTTGCACGTAACATTGAATGGCGACGTTTCTCCATGGATCTGATCCGAGAACTAAAGCGTTTGTCTGATGGAAAAGGGAATGATGATCTATTCGTCGTTAATTTGTGGGGTTATCACCTGACAATCGAAACCATGATCGAAAATGACAAAGTGATGGACTACCAGATCGACATCAAATGTGATGTCGAAGAGGTCTTACGTTACTCGCGAGCGCGAACGACCAACGCAGGAAAGCGTAACATGGCGCCTACGCTGCCAAATCCACTTCGTAATGAGATGGTAACCCGACAACAGCTTGAGGAGCTCTCAGGCATCATAGACGGCGAATTTGAGCCCATTCAACGCAAAGCACCGTCTCCAAGAGGAAATTTAGGGCGACGCGTGAAGCAAAGAAAACATTTGGTAGAGATCAATGCTGATGAGATCACCATTACTCTATCTAAATATACCTCACCAGAGGCTCTAGAACGCAGTATAACGGCTTTGTCTGCGATGACAGGGCACTCCTATGCCTCAATCAAAGAAGAGTGCTCAGATTACATAGAGAAGCTCGATTGGCTAAGGGTAGGGGATGAGCCGATTCCTTATGAGACATTAAGTAAAACCGTCGAGCTGTTTAACACCCAGAACGATGTTAAGCATCTTACCATCGAGCGCTTGATTGCGGGGTTAGCGGTGCGTCGGAAAGTTTGTCGTCAAATCTTCGATGGTCACATGGATGAAATGGTATTTCGTGCCTTGGATGAAATGGCGATTTAAAAGTGTCGCTTGATGTGTATCAAGCTATAGGTGTGATGTATCGGTTTGAAATGTAACAATGTCTTTCGATGATAAAAAACAGACTTAACTCTTACAAACCACTGACATTAGAAGCCAAGCCTAATACTACTATTTATCCCGAATAGACAACCTTTTGTCCTTTCTGATGATTAATAGATTGGCTCATATTGTTACATTCATTCTGAATAGACTTCGCGAGTTTCTCCTCAGGAAACTCGCTTTTTTTTGCCTAAAATTCCGCTAATTAAGCCTTGATCATTTTTCCGGACTAATGAGGTAAACCTTGATCATGCTTCTTGGATTCATTCCAGTGTAATGAACGCAACAACGCAACATGTGATTCGATTAAGCTATGGGCTTGTTCCTGCCACTTGTTTTGATCACACTGCTGATTACAAAACTCTAACGCCACAACGGTGAGATGCTGAAGTCGTCTCAAACACCAATCTTTGATCAGAATATCAGTCGAGACTTGGCATGCTGCTTGTTCAAGCTTTGCACTCGTATAAAGCAAGGTTTGATATGCTTTCTGAGGGTCTTGGTACCTTGCATGTTGAAACACGCGTAAACATCCATCCAACCAGCAAGCAATCGCTTTACTTTGAAGATCACTCAATTCGGGTCCAAACACGTCATCAGGCACCTGATATAAGATCGTTTCCAATTTTTCTACTTGATCATGTTTCCGCTGTTCGTACCACATGGCGATTTGATCTTGCCAAGTACTCAAATCCATTACGCTGCCTCAGTCCATTGTTTTACATAGTGATTTGGCCCTATTTGATCAAATTCGTCGACAATTATGCTGCTACGTTGACGAATTTCATCGGCATCTATCGAATAGTTTGGCTCATTTTTCACTAAGTTACCAAAAGGTAAGTCAGGATCAGGAACGGCAGAAATCAACAGCTTAGTATAAGGATGCTGCGGATTCTTAAGTATTGAATGAGTGTCGCCCCATTCAACGATTTGCCCTTTGTACATTACTGCGGTTTCTTCCGCGATGTAGTGCGCAGTCGCCAGATCATGAGTGATGTATAAAAAACCAATTCCCAGCTCTTGCTTCATTCGTTGCATTAAATTCAACACTCCCAAGCGAATAGAAACATCCAGCATAGACGTAGGCTCATCCGCAAGAATGATTTGCGAACCTACCGCTAAAGCCCTTGCTAAGTTTACTCGCTGACGTTGCCCACCACTGAGTTCGTGAGGGAACTTATTCAATGTCTCTTCAGGTAGTTCCACCAGCTTTAGGAGCTCTTCCAAGCGGGCTGGGATGTCGCGCGCGTTTTTGACTTGTTTATGAATTTTTAAAGGACGTGTTAGGTGATGGCGAATGGTATGAGTTGGATTGAGAGAGCCAAACGGATCTTGAAACACCATTTGTACTTTACTGCGATATTCTTGTAGAGCCGATCGTGACGTGATCTCATTTATGTCAGTGCCATTGAAAAGGATCTCGCCTTGCGTTGCTGGATAGACTTTGGTTATTAAACGAGCGCAAGTACTCTTACCGCAGCCTGACTCTCCAACCAAAGCCAAGGTTTTTCCTGCGTACAGATCAAAAGTCACTCCTTGAAGCGCACGAAAGGTTTCCTCTTTCGCTAAACCACCGCCCACTTTGAATTCTTTAATCACATTTTTCATTTGGATGATAGGCTGGCTCATGGTTACGCTCCTTGTAACTCTGGTTGTTTGTGGACGTCATGGATGTTTGGGAAAGAAGCCCATAGCTTTTGCGTGTAGGGGTGTTGAGGATGATTGCGTATATCGTATGCTCGATTGACTTCGACGATTTCTCCGTGACGCATGATTGCAATTCGATCACATAGTTGGCTCATGAGTGCCAGGTCATGAGTGATAAAGAGGACTGAAAAACCGAACTCATCTCTAAGCTGATAAATTTGCTGTAAAATTTCTCTCTGTACCACTACATCTAATGCTGTTGTGGGTTCATCCATAATGATCAGTTTTGGATTTAGAGACAAAGCAATGGCTATCACCAAGCGCTGACGCATTCCTCCTGAAAATTGATGAGGATATTCTGCTAAGCGTTCTCGAGGAATATTGACCAAGTCCAACAACTTTTCTGCTCTATCTTTTGCTTGAGCGTTAGTGAGGCCTTGATGATGTCGTAACACATCTGCAAATTGCTCTTGTATCGTTAAGACAGGGTTGAGTGAGTTCATCGCGCTCTGGAACACCATGGCGATTTCACTCCACCTTAGAGCGGTCAGTTCAGAGTCTGAGATACTAAGGATATCTTTGCCATCAAACCATATTTTACCGCCAGAAATGAACGCTGGCGGCTTATGAAGACGATTTATTGAGAATGCGATTGTGCTTTTACCACATCCAGATTCACCGGCAAGACCAAATACTTCGCCTTTGCCGATATCAAAGCTGACGGACTTTACCGCATTAAAATCACCATTATCAGTGATGTAATCGACGCACAAATCTCGGATCTGGATGACCGGGTCATTGTGGTATGCATGACTTAAGTTAATACCATCCATATAAACACCTTACCAATCTAAAAGATAATTATTATCATTATCAGGTGTGGCGGTTTTTAGAAAGTATCAAACTATGAATCAGTGAAGTGACTCGAAAGTTAGGTGAAACAGGAAGTGGTGTAATGCGTCGTTGATAAAACTAAAGAAGAGCAGAATTGAGAGCTAGATCAGCACACTTTTCGTAGGGGGAATTACTCAAATTTAATCGTAAATTTGTCCCTTGGCAAAACTTAAATGATGAATCTATTAAGGAGTTAGCGAAAGGGCGGTAGGGGTCACATTTCCCTACAGTTTTTCTTACCACCTTGTTCCGGTTTTGCTATAGATTACGCATCGAAAACATGGTGTGTTCGGAGGAAATATGTCCATTAATTCTATCGACCATGACGAGATGACCAACATCGCTCACAAATGGGAATTACCTGATGAGGAAACCGTTGTGAAGCCAGAGAAAACAGTGAAATCAGCAGAAGCCAGAAGACGCATTGAAGCGTTACGTGAGATCCGTGAAAGTGGGTTGACCATTGAAGAAGCAAGGGAGCTTGGCTTGATACACTGATCGCCTCAGGTTGGTTTAGCAACCCATAGGGTAGTCGACGGACTGCCCTTTTTATTTTTTCACTCTATTACTCTCTTATTCAAACTCTCCATTTATCTGTCTTGCGCCTCAAAAGCACGAGTTTCACACTCACGTCCCGTCCCGAAGAAGTTTGACAATCTGACCTTGTGTTACTAGATATATCAGTAGCGATATGCTTTTTGTTGATTATCGCAACCACAAAGCAAGGAGCGCAAGTATGGTTGATCAAATCCTTTTTTATGAGCCCGATGAGCCCCACGGTTTTCTCTCAAATTTTTGCCATGCCCCAGTCAATATCTCCTCCCAAACTTGGCCCACCAGCGAACATTATTACCAAGCCCAAAAGTTTCTCGATGCTCAGTTGCAAAGTAAAATTCAGCACGCAAGCACCCCTGACGAAGCGTTTGCTTTAAGCCGCAAATACGAACACTTTGTCAGAAGCGATTGGGACGATATAAAGTTGGCTGTTATGGCTTTCATCGTTAGGGAAAAGTTTCTACAAAATCCACCATTAGCGCAGCAATTAATGAGAACGGGTAACGCTTGCCTAACAGAGCATTCTCATAAAGATGCCTTTTGGGGAGACGGGGGAGATGGTAAAGGAGAAAATCATCTAGGAGAGATTCTGATGAATGTGCGGGCAGAGCTGAGACATGTTGAGCCTTACAATCTCGTGAAGTTTATCGATAAAGCCAAATTGCCCACCCAGTGGGGCACATTTATGATGTACGGCTTTATTGAAGCCGCGACAAATAAAGAGCATCTTGCTCTGGTCTATGGTGAGCCAACAAAAAGTGCAGCTCCACTTATTCGGTTGCATTCGGAGTGTCTTACAGGAGATGCTCTATTTAGCACGCGTTGTGATTGTGGTTTTCAGCTTAATAGAGCGCTACAAAACATCGTCAAAGAGGGATGTGGCGTGCTGCTTTATTTACGTCAAGAAGGGCGTGGAATCGGCTTGATTAATAAAATTCGTGCCTATCACTTACAAGATGATGGCGCAGATACCGTGGAAGCAAATGAGCGTTTAGGTTTTGCCGCTGATATGCGTGATTACGCGTTCTGTAAAGGAATGCTAGAGCATTTGGGGATTGACGCTGTGCGTCTAATGACGAATAACCCACGCAAGCTCGCCGCCTTAAAAGCGGTTGATATTAACGTCATTGAACGAGTGCCATTACAAGAAGGGAATAACCCAAGTAATCAACATTACCTGCAAACCAAGGCGAGTAAATTGGGGCACATGTTTGATCCTAAGTTTGTTAACCACACTAAGTAAGTGCTACAGATTTTACAGAAACAAAAACGCCAACGTATCATCGTTGGCGTTTTTGTTAATGATTTGATTCATTGATACTTTTGAATGATTTCATCAATTTCCCCTGAGGTTTTTAATTCAACGAGTCGTGTATTAATGTAATTTTGAGTTTCTGGTTGCATTTGAGGTGAAAAAGCTAGGTAGATTGAGTAGTCAGGAATAACCGAGCTGAAAGGCTGTATCTGAAAATTCTCTAACGGCAAATTGAGTCGCTTTAAGTTGTAAAGGACTCGGGATTCCATCTCGACAAAAGCTGTATCTCCAGGGGTTCGGCTTATCACTCGGTATGCGGCGTTGTAGTCTTTCACGCGCATTTCATTGACACTGCCATTTTCAAAGAACGGTGTTAAATTTGGATAATCAAACCCCAGCAGTAATACAATAGAACGACCATGCATCGTATCCATATTTTTGAATTCTAAAGGCTTCTCGCTACTCGACACCAGTACATGTTTTACAGTGTAAATGGGCTCCTCAGATAAATTTTCCGATTGCACCTTGCCCCAGTTCGGGCTGCCATAAGTTAACCAGTTTGGCTCAGCGCCTTCTTCCAATATGGAAATCATACGTTTAAATGGATAAGTATGATAATTCACTTGGTAATCCGACTCCGCGAAGATAGCGCTGACGATATCGGTCACAATTCCGGAGTGCATTTGTCCCTGTTGTTCAATTTGAAATGGTCGAGCTTGTTCAGCAATGACGTAATAGTTCACTTGATTTGCGGTCACATGAGAACTTACAACAATTAAGCTAAAAGCCAATCTAAGTAGAAGTCTTTTCATCGTATCCTCGATTATTATTTGCGCGTAGCTATATTTAGAGTAGCGCAAGTTTATCGGAGCGGTTTCATATGGATGAAAAAGAGCGATCTCAACGTCGTTTTAGTATCGGCAACCAACTTATGTTGGCGGTATTAACGTTGAGTTTAATCTTTACGGTCATCATTTCTACAGTGAGCTTATATCGAGTTTTTCACGAAGATTTAGCCCATTTAGATGTTGAATTAAAGCAGGTTGAGTCTAGCTATTTATCGAGCTTTTCTGCGAGTTTGTGGGTAGAGGATAGGGAGCTGTTGCTGACACAAGCTCAAGGTGCAATGCGTATGCCCTCGGTGGACTACTTACGTATTGCTAGTGAAGACGAAGTTATCATTGAATTAGGTTCGGCGCTTTCTGAGGATGTTGTCGAGAGAAGCTGGCCGATGCAGTATCGGGTCGGCGATAAAACGTATGATCTCGCGATATTAACGGTTCAATCGGATCTTAGCGCGATATATGAAGATCTTTGGCAGCAGTTCTTTTTTCTACTTACGACAGAAGCGATCAAAATTCTTGTCCTCATCATTGGTGTTCTTTGGGTGGCGTTTCGCTTGTTGGTCAATCCGTTACAATTGCTGTCTGGTGCGGTGAGCGATTTTCGTGGCGGTACAGTGCCGAGTAAAGTGACTCTCCCTAAACGATGGTGCTTTGATGAAGTGAGTGTTTTGGCAGAGAAATACAACCGAAGTGTTGAGAAAGTGAAAGAGCACCAGACTGAGTTAGAGGCTGAACGCGATAGGGCAGAAGTCGCTAATCGTAAGAAAAGTGAGTTTCTTGCCACTATGAGTCATGAGATCCGCACACCGATGAATGGCATTATTGGTGTGTCGTCGTTGCTCAATGACACCGACCTCGATCCCCAGCAAAAAGAGTTTGTAGAGATCATTGACAGTTCTTCTCACTCACTAATGACGATCATCGACGACATTTTGGACTTCTCTAAAGTTGAAGCTGGCAAAGTAGAGCTGGAATACACGAGCTATGATCTTCGCGAGCTACTTGACGATGTCATCAGTTTACATAGTGTCAAAGCCAAGCAGAAAAACTTACAGCTGCTCAGCGATATTGATCCTCACTTGCCAATGGAAGTGCAAGGTGATGCCACACGATTGAAACAAGTTCTGAACAATTTGTTGAGCAACGCGATTAAATTTACCGAGCGCGGCCATGTGAAGCTTCTTGTAGCGTTATCTCGACTTGATGGAGAGACCGCTCATATCCGGTTTCGAGTTGTGGATTCTGGTATTGGTATTGCGAAAGAGCACCAACAAGCAATCTTCGAACGCTTCCAACAAGCTGATGGTAGTACCACCAGAAAGTATGGTGGGACAGGGCTTGGTTTGGCGATAGCTGCACAGTTGGTTAACTTGATGGGAGGGGAAATACAACTAACAAGTGAGCTTGGGCTGGGAAGCTGTTTTGAATTTTCGATTCCTGTTGCTGTAATAAATGCGCAATCGACCTATACCGACCAACTTAATGTATTAGATTTCCCGAAAGCGGAAGACAACGAAATCAGCCCTCAAGATAACGATAAACCTTGGGTATTGGTTGTTGAAGATACCATCGTCAATCAGAAGGTAGTTCGCATCATGTTAGAAAAACTGGGTGTGCGAGTGAGTGTCGCCAACCATGGCGAAGAAGCATTGCAGCTGTGTGATCAGCAGCCTTTCGATTTGATTTTTATGGACTGCCAAATGCCTGTGATGGATGGGTTTATTGCTACGGAGCGAATTCGAAAAATGGGAGAGTGGGGGAAACACGTTCCAATTATTGCGCTAAGTGCCAATGTCATTAAAGAGGATCAGCAACATTGCTTCGATGTCGGGATGAACGAGTTCGTGGCTAAACCCGTTACCAAGACTCGATTACAACAAATATTCGAACAGCATTTACCAAAAGCACTGAAAATCAGCGCTGTGCCTAAATAGTTAACTTGAAATCGATCAAGTTAAGTGCGTTTCTATTCTGTAATTGTAACTCTGTGTGATATAGTGCCCGGCTAGTATTTAAAGTACCTTGAGGCTGTGAATGTCGTTTAATCTATCCCTATTGCCGCCTGACGAAAAAAACAAAATCGAACTGGATAAGCAGGCGTCGTTTTTGGTTTGGAAGCTCAGAGAGGCCAAATCTGGTCCTGAAGCAATAGAAGAACAGTTGTCCAAGATTAACGATGCTGATGAAAAGGCGTTTTTCCAGCAATCGGTCGAAAAGTACAAACGAGTAATGGGTGTCGCTTAACGCGAACCGTGGCAATGGTTCAATCCAATGCGACGAATGAGGTAACCTCCCTATTCCTTTGCTAAGCGAAATTGAAAAGGTTTCGCTTTTTGCTAAAATCCTTCGCATTAAATTTGAATTTAGAGAGACATCCCGATGGGAAGAAGTTTTGAAGTGCGCAAAGCCTCTATGGCGAAAACTGCAGGCGCGAAAATTAAAGTTTATTCCAAATACGGTAAAGAAATTTACATGTGCGCGAAAAACGGTGGTGGTGATCCAGACATGAACTTGTCTTTGAAACACCTGATCGCAAAAGCGAAAAAAGACCAAGTTCCTGCGCACGTTATCGATAAAGCGATCGACAAAGCGAACGGTGGCGGTGGTGAAGACTACACTCCAGCACGTTACGAAGGCTTCGGCCCTGGCGGTACTAGCGTTATCGTTGACTGTCTAACAGACAACGGCAACCGTACTTTCCAAGATGTACGCCAATGCTTTGTGAAAGTCGGTGCGAAAATTGGTGTTGAGGGCTCGGTTTCTCACATGTTCGATCACCAAGCGGTATTCCAGTTCAAAGGCGACGATGATGAAATCATCCTAGAAACGCTAATGATGGAAGACGTAGACGTTACTGACGTTGAGCTAGAAGACGGTGTTATCACTGTATTCGCACCTCACACAGAATTCTTCAAAACAAAAACTGCGCTTAACGGTGCATTCCCAGATCTAACGATCGATGTTGAAGAAATCACATTCGTTCCGCAAACTCATACGCCTGTATCGGGTGAAGATGCTGAGAAGTTCCAGAAATTCCTAGATCTTCTAGATGACTGTGATGATGTTCAGCAGGTTTACCACAACGCAGAGCTGTAATTAATTCGCTCATATCGTTGTAAAAAGGCTTCTTTAGGGAAGCCTTTTTTGATCGCTTTTTCTCAAGCAACGCTATGCGTTACGATATTTGGAATAACACAGCGACATGATTACACCAAAACAGATACCTTGAGTTAGCATCGCCGTGCCGCCATAGCTAAAGAAGGGAAGTGGGCTACCCATTACTGGCAACAAGCCACTCACCATGCCCGTATTGATAAAAGCATACAGAAAAAAGCTCATCGCTAATGCGCCACTTACCAGCCGACTAAAAAAGTGGTCAGACTGACATGCAAGCAACATAACGCGTGCAGTAATAAACAAGTACAATGCGAGTAAGACTAAACTGCCAACAAAGCCCCACTCTTCTGCATAGGTCGAAAAAATAAAGTCCGTATGACTTTCTGGAATAAAGCCAAGTGTTCCCTGCGTTGCATTCATCCAACCTTTGCCTTTCATACCGCCTGAGCCAATCGCAATCAAAGATTGGATGATTTGGTAACCCGAACCCAGTGGATCGGACTCAGGGTGCAAGAACTGTGTTACACGGCTCTTTTGATAGGTTTCCATAACGAAGAACCATAAAATAGGTGCTAACGTTAAAATGCTCGCAATAAACCCGCAGATTATTTTCCAGCTCATGCCAGCCAAAAACAAAACGAACAATGCATAAATGATGGTAAAAACTGCACCGTCTAAATCCGGTTGTAGCGCGATTAACCCGGCAGGAATCATTGTAATAAGTAAGCAAAACGCAATTTTCCGAATGTTTGGTCGACCTCCTTCAATATGAAGCATCCAGGCGATCATGATTGGAATGGAAAGTTTGATTAGTTCGGACGGTTGAAAGCGGAAGAAGCCGATATCGAGCCAACGTTGAGAGCCATTGGTGCTATCACCAAATAAAGCGACAGCAAGTAGCAGAGCAACCGCAATAATGTAGAGATATGGAGCTGAGCGCTGATAGCTGGACGCTGGAATCGAGGACATGACCAAGATGCAAACTAATGTCAGTCCGCAGCGCGCCAAATGTTTGAAGAGCATCGCCTCATTAAAGCTACTGGCACTCCAGAGAGTGAGCGAACTTAACAGCATGATCGGAATGATCGCCATGAGCAGTGGTAAATCAACTCTTGGGAAATAACGCTTATTCATTTTCAACGACCTAATAACGCACCTATTTTGAGTGCGAAAACAACTAAAACTCGAAGAGTTCAAACTATTCCGATGCTAAGAATCTCGATTTCGAAACAACAGACACCATGCAAAGGTGTGTAAGAAAGGAGAGTGCGCACTGTCTGTTATGGGTAGTTGTGGGATGGATAAATACACTAGCCTCAGATTTTAAGCCAGTGTTTTTATTGTGACTGCCGTAAAAATGTAGCGTTACGAATGAACGGAATTGTATTTTCTGTTTAAGTGAATGTCATTCATCCTCTCTCAATACCATTCACTCCGCATAATTGCCATTGGTCGCATGCAAAAGCAGCGTGCGATCTTCTCCCTTAATCTGAAACCATCAAATCACGTTCAACTAAGGACAGTACATGATGGTTTCTCAATCTCGCTTAATCAAAGCTCTTAAACTGGCAAGTACCTTTATCGCCACATTTGCACTTAGCAGCAATCTGGCTCTGGCTAACCCAAGCGAGCGCACACTCAGTCAATTCAACCAAGCGGCGCAGGGTGACTCTGGCTTAGTTGATACTGTTTATGGCGAACTATCCAAACAACTCGAAGAGCAGGGCGCAACGCCGGTGACCTTGGTTTACTTGGGCAGTGCTGAGACGTTGCAAGGTCGTGAGGCGTTTATGCCTTGGAACAAGATGAAGTTCACCGAGCGCGGTCTTGCCACAATCCAAAAAGGTTTGGATTTAATGGCGAATCAACCAGTGCCGCTACAAGAGCAACAACGCTTACAAGGCTTGCCGGAATATCAATTAGCCACTGCCATGGCAGCCACCACTTTTACTTCTCTACCTGACATGTTCAATCACTTTGAGCGTGGCTACGAGCTGTACCTTTCTCTGCTCGATGAGCCGAGTTTTAGCCAGCAACCTTTTGCGGCAACGTCTTGGATTTATCGCTACGCCATTGAAGCAGCACTGCGTGCTGAAGATGTTCAACAAGCCAAAACATGGTTAGCGCAAATGGAGCAATTGGGCGACAGCAATCTAGAAACGCAAACCGCGAAAGCGCTGCTAGCCAAGTATTAGGGAGGCGTCATGATCGTTTTTAATCAACTTAGCCGCGATTACGCCCTTGGCAGCCAAACGGTGCGTGCATTGCGAGACGTTTCTGGTGAAGTATTTGCCGGCGAAATGGTGGCATTGTGCGGGCCGTCTGGTTCTGGCAAAAGTACCTTACTTAACGTACTTGGCATGCTGGATACTCAATACCAAGGTCAGGTGACATTTGCAGGCAGCCCATACCCAACCGGACAAATGCAGGCGGCGAAAATGCGCCGTGAAAAGCTTGGTTTTGTGTTCCAAAAATTCAATCTTGTCCCCGTGATGACAGCGTTAGAGAACGTGGCTTATCCGCTACACCTCAACGGTTTTTCAAAAGCAGAACAAACCGAGCTCGCCACACAAATGCTAGAACACGTTGGCTTGGGTGAGTTTATTCATCACATGCCCGATAACCTATCTGGCGGTCAGCAGCAACGCGTGGCAATTGCTCGTGCGTTAGTGCACAAACCAGCGTTGGTGATTGCTGATGAGCCAACCGCAAGTCTTGATAGCCAAACTGCCAACAAGGTCATCGACATTATGAAAGGGCTTGGACACGAGCTTGGCACCACTTTTATCGTCGCTACACACGACCCTCGTATGGCATCCCGCTGTGACCGCACCATTGAGTTGGTGGACGGCAAAATTACCCAAACGCACGCAAGTGTGGAGGAGGTTTCATGGGCAAGCTAATTCCTGTTTCGGTTCGCCTTGCTTGGTTGAACCTGCAACGCAATCGCCGCCGCAGTTTATTGTCGATGCTGATCATCGCCATTGCCGTGTTTGCATTAACCAGTGCAGGTGGCTTTGGCCTGTACACCTACGACAGTTTGAAAGAGTCGACAGCGCGTGACACGGGGCATCTGACGTTAACCACACCGGGTTACTTCGCTAAAGAAGAAGAGATGCCACTGAGTAACGGTTTAACTCACGCCGACGATATCACCAAGCAATTGATTGGGTTGAATGAAGTGCGAGGTGTGCAACCACGAGTTGAGTTCAGTGGTTTGATTTCCAACGGTAACAAATCATCGATCTTTATCGGCATTGGCGTGAACGAACGTGAATTCGATATGAAAGGACCATTTTTAGATGTGCGCGAAGGGCAAACGCTGTCCAACATTCATGCATCGCGTTATGACCCAGCAGAGCCGGAAGTGATGCTTGGCGTTGATTTGGCGAACAACTTAAGCGTGCACGTTGGCGATTGGATCACCTTGCTGGCGACCACAACCGACGGTGCATTGAATGCGTATGACTTCAAAGTACGTGGCATCTACTCAACTGGCGTGCCTGAGCTTGATAAACGCCAACTTTACATACACATCAACAGCGCGCAATCGTTGCTCGGTTCAGACAAAGTCAGTGCGTTATCTGTCTTCCTGTTCGATACCAGTTTAACTAACCAAGTCGAGCAACAAGTAGCTTCGGTTCTTAGTAAGCAAAAGCAGAACTTGGGCGATCAAGATATTGAGATCACGCCTTGGCAAGAACGTGCGTTCTTCTATCTCAAAGTGAAAGATTTGTACGACCGCATCTTCGGCATCATGGGTGCAGTGATGGCGTTGGTGGTCTTTGTCGCGCTGTTCAACACCATGACCATGTCGGTCACCGAACGTACCCGTGAAATCGGCACCTTGTCAGCACTTGGTAGCTACCCTCGCGAAATCATTGCTGGGTTCTTGCGCGAAGCTGGCTTACTTGCGGTGATTGGCAGCTTAATCGGCGCCTTGTTCACTGCACTAGTCACCATTTTACTGATGGTCGTGGATGTGCAAATGCCGCCACCGCCAGGACGCACAGAAGGTTACCCATTGACGATTTACTTCTCTTGGGAGCTGGTGGCTGTCGCAGGATTCGCAGTATTGATGATTTGTTTGATTGCGGCGTTTTTCTCGGCACACAAAGGGGTGAACAAGCCAATTACGGAGGCACTGATTTATGTTTAATTTCAAATCACTATTACCAATTGCATTGCTGACGGTAACTGGCGTTGCAAGCATCAATGCCAGTGCGAATGAAACAGCGCTAGATGCACAGCAAGTTGCGCAATTGATTGAAAAAGCCGACAGCTACCGCTTGCAAGATGATTCCTCCAAAGTGGTGTCTCTGGTGCGCTTATATCAAGACCAAGAGTTAGATAAAACCCGCCTTTACCACGTGTACACGCGTCCAAATCGTGAATCGCTGGTGGTATTCAAATCGGCGGTTGAAGCAGGGCAAAAGATGTTGATGATGGGCGACAACTATTGGCTACAAATGCCTAAGAGTCGCCGTCCGATTCGCATTACGCCAATGCAAAAGCTGCTTGGTGAAGCGTCTATCGGCGACATCTCAACGCTGACGTGGAGCCAAGATTATCAAGGTGAATGGAAAGCGACAGAAACCGTTTCGGTGAACGGGGAAAGTGTCGCGGCTTATCATCTTGCTTTAACCGCGAAAACCAAAGGGGCAAGCTATCAGAAGATCGACTTGTGGTTGTCTGAGCAAGATGCGTTTCCAATTAAAGCTGATCTTTACCTGCGCTCTGGCAAACTTGCTAAGCAAGCGCAATACGGACGTGCAACCGACAACGGCGAAGACTACGTCAGTGAGATGACCTTGCTTGATAGCATTCAGCCGAGCAAAAAGACCGTTATCGAGTACCAAGAAATCGTGCCTTGGCAACTGGATAACAAGTTCTACAACCCAAGCTATTTGCCGAAGGCCAACACGACTCAGCTTTAGCCTGAACTCCGTAAATAGATCCATGAAAACGAGCAAGGAAGTCAGATGAAATCGTACCAGCCTAACCTTAACAAAAGCACCAGTTTGTTGATTGCTGCCTCATTGTGTGTGGGCGCGTCAGCCCCTGCTTTTGCCAATGATGAACTGAGTTTTGAGTGGGATTGGGCTGTCAGTTACGAAACGACCAAGCAGCGTGACAGCGCATTTATACAAGCGCAGAGCAGTTCTCGTGATTCACTTAATGCACTGTTGGATGTGCAGGTGAATTATCAAAACTTCAGTGGCTTGTTTGCTCTGTACAGCCAAGGTTTGTACCTCAATCAACAAGGAGAGAGTGACTGGTGGAGTGAAGCTGATAATCAATTGCTGATTCGAGAGCTGGCTTGGCTAGGGGAGTGGCAAGTCGGTGATACCACTCTTGATGTGAGTTTGGGTAAGTTACGCGTGGATTGGGGCGTGGGTTATGGCTACCGACCTTTGGATCTGTTTAAGCCTTATCGACAAAATCCTGTTGGCTTAGTCGCAGAAGAAGGAGCGGGTGTGTTTTCACTCTCACACTACGATATGGCAGGCGAGTGGACGGTGATTGCAACGGACTCAAGCTGGGGGCAACAAGACCAAAGTGCACTTGATCAAGCCGCAGAGCAACAAGGTATTGGTATTCGTCGTTATGCGCTGGTGGGTGACACTGAGTATCAACTTATTGGTTATTACGATGATGTGCGCCGAGGTTTGCTTGGAGCCAGTGCCATTGCCGTGTGGGATGAATCCATCGCCATGCACGGTTCCATGCTGTGGCAAAAGCAAAGTGTCGGCTATCAGTTTCAGCAAGACGATCTTTACCAACCTGTTTCGGTTGAGAAGCAGGGCAGCGCATTCCAAGCCTTGATTGGATTGAACTGGGCAAACCAAGCCGGACACAACGTGATTGCTGAATATTGGTACGACAGCCGAGCATGGTCGAAAAACGAATGGCAACAAGCAATGGAGCGTGGCGAATTACTCTCTCAGCTCCCTGAACCTAACAACTCTCTGTTGGCTAGCAGCGCTCTACTTGCGACAAGCTACGCCCAAGGGTTTCAGCATGCCAATATCGTTCAGCATAACGTAATGCTGCACTGGAGTTGGGATGTAGAAGCATGGGCTGCATGGAACGGCGAAGCGGATATGGGCTGGCTAAGTGATGTAACCCCTACGTTGGATGTGATGCTGTCGCCACAAGATGGTGGTGTGATCGTCACGCAGTGGCTTAACTACCAATGGATTGATACCGGCGATCAAAGTGTAGAAGTGGAAGTTGCCGCACGCTTTTTAACCGGAGACGACCAATCTGCTTACGCACAAATCAATGATAAGCATATGATTGTATTTAACATCAAAGGGAAATTCTAAATGTGTTCAGCAAAATCAGTGGTGAAAAGTGGATGGCCGCGTAGCTTATTAGTGACTACGGCATTTTGTCTCTTTATCGCAGCAATGACGCTCTCGGTTTGGGGCGGTCCATTCTACATTCATGTGGTGGTTAGCTTTGGATTTGGCTATTCGGCTATCTTCTTCTCATGGCTTGTCGACCGCCTGTTTCCTACCATTCCTCGTTTGGCGGAAGTGGCTATTTCGCTGACGGCTTGCCTATTGTTTGGTGTGGTGAACGCTCAGCTTTGGCTTGGGGAATACTTCGGTATCTCAAGTATGCTGTCGGTTGGTCTCATGGGGTTGTTATTCAGTGCCATGTGCTTTTTCTATTTCTATTCACGCGAGCAACATGCAATCGCTCAAAGAGAGTTAGAGGCCATCAAACGCGAGAAAGCAGAGCAAGATCGTGCGCTATTGCTGAGTCAGCTTAAGCAGATGCAAAGCCAGATTGAACCGCATTTCCTATTCAATACCTTGGCGAATATCAGTGCACTCATGTCGCAAGATGTCGATAAAGCCAAGCTGATGCTAGAACAGTTAACCGCGCTGCTGCGTGCAACGCTCAAAAGCTCACGCGAAGAGCACACCACCATAGACAATGAAACGGCGTTAATTGAGGCTTACTTAGGCATCCAACAAACTCGTTTGGGTGATCGACTCAGTTACAAGATTGAGGTGGAAGAGGGGTTAGGCAGAACCGAGTTACCGCCGATGATGCTCCAGCCTTTAATCGAAAACGCCATCATCCATGGTATTGAACCGAAGCGAGAAGGCGGTGAAGTCTGTTTGCTGATTAAGCGCAAACAACAGAACTTGCTGATTGAAGTCAGAGACACGGGTGTTGGCTTGAATCACGTTAGTGGGCACATGGGCTCTGGAGTGGGTCTAAGTAATCTAAAGCAGCGAGTTGAAGCTTTGTTCGCAGGGCAAGGAGAGGTTTCTATCAGTGAGTCTGCTCAGGGTGGCGTTTGTGTTCGCCTGAGTTGGCCAATGGAATCGTAATCAAGGAAGAAAGGAATGAATACAGGGTTTACAGCCATTATTGCTGATGATGAACCGCTATTGAGACGTCATCTTGATAAAAGCCTAGCTGAAGTGTGGCCAGAGCTAGAGGTAATAGCCAAAGTCGCCGATGGTGAACAAGCGTTGCAAGCCATTGAGCAAAGCCAACCTGACATTGCGTTTCTTGATATTCGTATGCCAGTTCTGGATGGCATGACACTAGCGCAAAAACTCAATCAACTCGCCAATCCACCTTTGATTGTGTTTGTCACCGCGTACGATGATTACGCCATCAAAGCTTTTGAGCAAAATGCCGCCGATTATTTGCTCAAGCCTATCTCGGATGAGCGCCTACTGACGACGTGTGAAAGAGTGAAAACACGCCTTGCTAAGCGAGAGCAACAAAGCAGTAATGTGCAGATGAGCAGCCTGTTAGAACAGTTGCAGCAATTATCCGCGCCACAAACGCCGCAATATCTTCAGTGGATCAAAGCGACGCAAGGGGAAGATATTCATCTGATTGCTACGTCTGATGTATTGTATTTCAAAGCGGAAGAAAAATACGTTTCTGTGTATGCCCAACAAGGACAAGGCAAAGTGCAGGAGTATTTGATTCGCACCTCGTTGAAAGAGTTGATAGGGCAGCTTAACCCAGAACAGTTCTGGCAAGTACACCGTTCAAGCGTTGTGCAAGTGTGCAAAATTAGCAAAGTAAACAAAGACTTTGCTGGAAGAATGTTTGTTCACGTTGGAGAAACTAAGCTCGCTGTGAGCCGTGCATCTCAAAGTTTGTTCAAAGGGATGTAATCGCTAGAACTGCTCACTCTTTACACTGTAAACTCGCTGATCTTAACCCACATTATCAAGGAAGATAAATGAGTTATCGCGTAACCCTGTTAAATGCGACGGGAGAACTGTCTCCAATCTCTGAGTATTTGCATCAGAAACTTGATGATCTGAGCTCACAACTTTCTAGTTACTTTGATTTGAGTAACATTGACCTCACCATTAGCCCGTTTGATCGCAATGACGTACCGCAGACGGGGATTGGTGGCTATTGCTTAAGTGCCTATCGTGTAGAGATTCTGCTTGATACTCAACGTACTGATATTAAAAACGTTATTGAGAAAGAACTAGCTGCGGTGTTAGCGCATGAGTTGCATCACCTGTTCCGTATGCGAGCGGGAGAAAGTGGCGTTGCACTTGGTGATGTACTAATTATGGAAGGGTTAGCTTGTCACTTCGAACGTAAGGTGAATGGCGGCGTCACTCCGACCTTGTTTGAGCAAATCAAAGATCAAGATTGGCGCCCTTTCTACGCTGAGATGAAAGGCAAGTTGACCAGCTTAGATTACAACTTCGACGCTTACTTTCTTGGCAGCGATGAAAGCCGCTGGCCGAAATACATGGGGTATTGGGTTGGGTACAACCTTGTTGCTGAATATCTGGCTGATTTTCAAGGCTCTGAACTGGATTTGGTTGGAGCCAAAGCTGAGCTTTTCTATCAATAACTTCGTTATAAGCCCAACTAATCGGCTGAGTCATAAAAACAAAAAGCGCCTAAGTCATCAGACGTTAGGCGCTTTCTTCGTTTTATAGCGACGATTTCTCTGCAGAGGCGAATGGGCTTATTCGCTGATCGTCACTTTCTCGATAATGATTGGATCGCATGGCACATCATCGTGACCAAGTTTAGAGGTCGTTTTCACTTTCGCGATGTGGTTTACGACATCCATACCCGCGGTCACTTTACCAAACACTGCGTAGCCCCAGCCTAGGTTGGTGGTTGCGGTGTGGTCTAGGAAATCATTGTCTTCCAAGTTAATGAAGAACTGTGCCGTTGCAGAGTGCGGAGCATCGGTACGCGCCATTGCGATAGTACCAACAAGGTTTTTTAGACCACGGTTTGCTTCGTTCGCGATAGGGGCGCGTGTTGGCTTTTCTGCCATGTCTTCGGTATGACCGCCACCTTGGATCATAAAGCCGTCGATAACGCGGTGGAAAATGGTGCCGTCGTAGAAGCCATCTTCACAGTATTTTTTGAAGTTCTTTGAGCTAACTGGCGCTCGTTCTAGGTTCAATTCAATTTCGATGTCACCGAAATTGGTGGTCATAATAATCATCTTGTTTGCCCTTGTGGGTGCTAAGTTGGCGGCATTATAGCTAAGTCGCATTATGATAGCAGAAATAAAAACAGCGACGTTTTGGCGTCGCTGTTTGCATGTTGAGTGTTTGAGGAAAGCTCTAGACCGTAAAGCGACCGACCAAGTCGTACAGCTCGTTAGCTTTGTGGTTAAGGTTGCCACTGCCTGCGCGGTTTTGATTCGCAAGGTGCGCCGATTGGCTGCTTTGTTGAGAGATGACTTCTATGCGTTGTGAAATCTCTTGCCCAACTTGGCTTTGTTCTTCGGTTGCCGTTGCGATCAGCGTGTTCATGTCCATGATGTTAGCAATCGCGGCTTGGATTTCTTGCAGTGCGGCAGAGGCTGCCCGTGCTTCCTCAACGGTTGCTTCACCACGAGCTTGGCTTGAACCCATGGCTTTCACTGCCGCATCCGAGCCAGACTTCAACTGCTCGATCATTTGGTGAATTTCGCCTGTGCTGTCTTGAGTGCGACTTGCCAGTTTACGGACCTCATCGGCAACGACTGCGAAGCCGCGACCTTGTTCGCCTGCACGGGCTGCTTCAATGGCTGCGTTCAGTGCCAATAGGTTAGTTTGCTCGGCTATATCCTGAATCACTTCCAGAGAAGAAGAAATGTTTTTTACGTCGCTCTCTAAACGAGAAATCACCGTGCTGGCTTCTGACACCTCTAGCGCGAGTGCTTCGACAGAGTTCGCTGCCGAATCAACAATGTGTTTTGCTTGTTGTGAGTTTTCATCGGCGTCTCTGGCTGATTGCGCTGCTTGGTTAGCGTTGTTTGAAATCTCGTGCGCCGTTGCTGTCATCTCGGTCATTGCCGCTGCGACTTGTTCGGTCTCTTCACGTTGACCAGAAGCCAACTCGTCCACTTGCGATGCACGCTGTGACATCTCGTTGGTCTCTGAAACCACTTCTTGTCCTACGTGGCTAACGCTCTTGATGATGCCTTGCAGGCTTTCAACGAAGATATTGAAGTTACGGCTCAGCTGCGTGAACTCCGGCACGCTTGATTCTTCCATGCGCGCGGTTAAATCTGCATCGCCTTGTGCGAAAGAGTGAATTGAAGCATCAAACTGCTCAATAGGTTTCATGATGCTGCGGTTAACAAATACGGCAAAGACTGCAACTATCGCTGTTATCGAGGCACAAAACAGGGCTATCGCAGTTAGTGTGGTGTTGAGATCTTCGTGTGCGGCTTTTTCCATGTCTGCCACAATGGCGTCGATATCGTCCGTGTAGAAACCCGTTCCCAACATCAAGTCCCATTCAGGAATAAAGACTGAGTAGCTGAGTTTCGGTAGTGCTTCACTCTGACCGAGTTTCGGGAAGTAATAAGTCGTGAACTCGCCAGTTTTGGCATTTTTTAACAAATCCTGAATCAGGTAATTGCCTTTCTTGTCCTGCAAGTTATAGAAGTTTTCCCCGATGCCTTTGGTGTTTTTGCCCACCACGACGCGAACGCCTTTTGAATCATAACCAAAGATGTAGCCGGATTGACCAAACTCTAGTTGTTTCAAGATAGGCAGAGCCTCTTCCAGTGGGGCATTTTGTGCGAGTAGCGGCTCGACAGCGGAACGCGCCATTTGTACGTAACTTTTGAGTTCGGCTTTTTTCATCTCCATCATTCGACTTCGAGTTTGCTCAATCTCGTGCTCGTTGTAGGCCGTGGTTTGTACGTAGGTGAACCACATCATGCCTATTGCCATAGTTAGAATTGGAATTATTGAAAGGATATATAGTCGTTTTCTGATCGTCAGATTCATAGAGACGTCCTTCTCTCGGCGCAGCGTTACAAGTGACAAGCTGAATAAGCTTGCCTGATAAAAGTGTTAATACTTATTGTTGTAATGCTTAGAGATTAACCGAGTTAATCAATCAGAAGTACTGGAAATTTGTAAATCTAGACGAAGGTCGTAGCATTTTTAAGCGGGATCACAATTAACGTGAACACGACCCACTATTGCAACGAGAAGTCCCTGTTAACCAATATGAGACGCGATACCTATTCTTTGCGAATTTGAGGTAAAGCCAGTCAGCAACAGGTTTAACGAGGCGCCAACGCAGTGGAGCGTAGAGCCAACCGCGACCAACTAATTGCCACGCACGATGAGTCACGTCCAACCCAAGCAGAAGCTCCCCCTTTTCGTTGAGAGCGTGCAAAATGGTGTTGGCTTGTTCAGGATCGATCTGCGGATAATCTGCGAATGCATCACTATAGATATCGACGGTTTTGATGTGCTGCTTGGAATCGCGTTGTTTTAGCGCCTTCATCTCTTTGGCACAAAGCGGGCAGGTTCCGTCATAAAATATGGTGAGTTTTGTCATTGCGGTCTTCTTATTTGAGATTTTCTAATCGCTTTTACGTGGCGAATTTTCTTTTGGTTCATTGTTTTGCAAGTAATGCAGCCAATTGTCGCGAATGTTGCCGTAATTGAATTGGCAGAACTCTTTGCGATCACGCAGGTAGTCTTTTTCTACTTCATCGAGTAAGGCTTTGTATTGCTCAGGATCACTACCGTACACCAAACATAACGTTGAAAAGTAACGCTGCAAATCAAAGCTGTGTTCGTCAATGTACTCGCCAAAATCGTAGTAGTCCGGTCTGTCGTCGGATTCGAATGCGAACATGTCGGCGGCGCTAATGGCCATACCTGCGCCATCTTCTAGGAAGTCAATCATTAAAATAGTGGCAAAATTATCGACCGCATCTTCTTCTTTTCCGAGAACAGGGATGCTTTGATCTTCGATGTAAGCATGTCCAGCTTCATGAAGTAAAGTGTGCAATAACGTATCTAGCGCCCCTGTTTTTGGGGATTTTCCGAAGCGTTCTTCATACTGATTATTGGAGAAGTAATTGAGCGACTCCAAATAAAAAGTGTAAGGAACGTATATTGTGTGTGTATCAGGATCATACATTGGACCATCTTCTCCGCCGTAAACCAGCGTGAGAGCTTTATCAAATGGAAAGTAGGCCTGAGACAGCTCAACAAAGATGGTGTTTACATCGCTGCTTTGAATCGATTGTTGGGCGATTTTTTCATGAGTTGTCTCTATGGGAGAATATTGAATACGAATGTTTTCAGCTGCTGTAGCTGATGAGACGATGCTGAGTAATAGCGCAGCGCAAAGCGAATGAATGTTCATGTGGGACTCTTGTTATTGAATAACTTGTATAAAAAATTATACATGTTTTTGTCTGATGCATAGTTGGGGTTGTACTCATTAGCCAAAGTCGGGACGTCGGTCTCGAAAAGCAATCATGATAACATCGCATATTTCGGCTGCTTGGTTCTCTAGGGCGTTTATCAAGACCTCTTGGATAAGAACGTCGGTGAAGTTATTAGCTATGCATCGTTTTCTAAGAAGCTTACTGAGTAACTGTGCTTCGATCTTTATCTGTGAAAATGATAATAGGCAGTTAATCATTGCAAGGTTTAATCATGGGGTTGGTGAATGTCACTGAATTGAAGAAAATTATCAGCGATATGTTATAATCCTGCTCCGTTGTGACGAAAACGTTTGTTGCAGCCTGAGAGTTTCCTTGGATTCGGCTCGTTTATACACCATGAGCCAGAGTTGAAAAGCTACGACAGGAACAGGCAAACCCAATTGTTTTGAACGCGCTCTCGGCGTTTAGCGGTTACAACGGGAAGGAACTTTGTTTGATAGTAATTGACACATTCTGTTTAAGTAAGGGAGCCCGAAGTGGTTCAGAAAGTGTCACCCAGAATTTACTCACAACACCCCAAGCGATAACGCACAGGTATTGCGAGGGGCCATTTGAAGGAGCTGTATCAGCTCCTTTCACATTTAAGGGCTTGCTAACAGCGTAAAAACTGACACATCGCTTAAGGAGCGCCCCTTAAACTAGCCTAAGGCGCATCTACACCAACTTTTTGAGTATTTTCGAAACAATAAAGCGAGAAAATTTGCTATTGAACGAAGGTTAAACTAACACTCATTCATTACGGAGAATGAAGAGAACAATAATAAGAGGCGATATGAATCATTTAATATCTGTAGGTGCACTGGAGTCCTTCTTGGTCGCAATTAGTGTGCTTTTCCTGGGGCATTTTATTAATGCTAAGCTACCGATTTTAAAGAAATTCAACATACCTGAGCCGATTGTAGGTGGTCTTATTGTAGCCTGCATGATTACTGCTCTTCATTTCAACGGCATCGATTTAGAGTTCGACTTGCCATTACAAAATACGTTTATGTTAATGTTTTTTGCGACAGTTGGTTTGGCCGCAAATTACACTCAGTTGATGAAAGGAGGTGCGAAGGTTTTTATCTTCTTAGCTGTCGCATCGTTTTACATCATCATACAAAACGGCGTTGGCGTTTCACTTGCGGCGGCGCTCGGTTTAGATCCTTTGATGGGGTTAATTGCTGGCTCGATTACTCTGTCTGGTGGTCATGGTACAGGTGCTGCGTGGTCACAAACCTTTCAAGACGTGTATGGATTGGATAACGTCTTAGAAATTGCAATGGCATCAGCGACTTTTGGTTTGATCATCGGCGGTATCATTGGTAGCCCTGTAGCGCAGCGTCTGGTGGAAAAGAACAGCATAGAGTCTGAGTATGGTCGTGGTGGTCGAGATGCCAAAACTCACGAGAAATTCCCGGAGTTGGTGACTTACAATGAATACGAAGAAGATAAAGTAACGGCGAAAAAAGTGGTGGAGAAACTCTTCTTCTTACTGATTTGTGTTACTGGGGCCAAGTATGTCGAGCAATGGGTAAGCACGTATGAAATCTCATGGCTGATGATTCCAGACTTCGTATATGCGCTATTCATTGGTGTGATCATTACGAATTTCTTGGAAGTGACCAAAATTCGTAAGTTAGATGCCGAAACGGTCGATATGTTAGGTACGGTATCGCTATCTCTATTCCTAGCGATGGCTCTGATGAGCTTGAAGTTATGGAATATCTTTGATCTAGCGATTCCATTCTTGGTTATTTTAGCTGTGCAGTCTGTCGTCTTAGCTATCTTTACGTACTATGTTACGTTCAAAGTGATGGGAAGCAACTACGATGCTGCGGTTATTGCAGGGGGGCACTGCGGTTTTGGCTTGGGTGCAACCCCAACAGCCGTAATGAACATGGGTTCAATCGTTAACCGATTTGGCCCGTCGCCACAAGCATTTATGGTGGTGCCAATTGTGGGCGCTTTCTTTATCGACATCGTCAACTTAATTATCTTGCAAGGCTACATTTCATTCCTTGGTTAAAGTTAAGTGGATGAGCTCCTAGAGGCGAAATAAAACGGTCACAACACTGGTTGTGACCGTTTTTTTATGACTTGGTTTGGTCGTTTATTGAACGAAGCATTATTGGATAGTTCGGCTGAACTTGAGGCTAGCTGTCCAACCAAGAATACCAATGAAGGCGTAAATGCCAACGTTTAACCAACCCGCTTGAGGAATGGCATTGAATGGGTTTGGTGTAATAATGGCGTGCAGCGGAAGGTAAAGCACTTCGGAGAAAAACTGATCTAGCCCGTAGAAACCAAAAAGTGCGATAGGCATCCAACGCAGCGCATAAATGGCGATAAACAAAATGACCAGTGGTGAGTTCACTTTTTGTGAAATAGCCATCGCAGTTAATGCCAGCGGTAACAGCAGAATACCGGCGAACAACATTCTGATTAAAAACTCTCCCCAATGCAGCAGCACGTAACCTAACGAGGCTTGGCGGTACAATAAAGCCAATTGGTGATCAGTAGAGATGTTCAGCAACCACAACATTAAATTTGCAGCGAGTACGAGCACCGAGCAGACGAGCGGAATCACCAATAAGCCAAATCCTAGCTTCACTAAATGGGTTTTTATGTCACTGACAGGCATACTGCGCCAAAACATAATGCTGCCTTCCGCCCGTTCTTTGCGTAGCGTTCTTGGGAAGTACTGAACGGCTAACAAGATAGACAGCAGCCCTGCTCCTCCGGTAATCAACATATTGACATCATCACCAAGCTCTTTGTGAATGTCACTGACATCGCCACCAAAGCTCATTTGGAAAAACATATTGTGTTGTAGAGTGTCGTTACTCATTAAACTCACAAAGAGAATAACTCCACACGCCAACACAAACAGTGGAATACGTAAAACAAGAGGGTTCTCTAACCACTCTTTTTGCAACATCGCGACAACTGAACGCATTACGCTGCCTCCTTCTGCAATGCTAAAAATAGATCCGCTAACTTCACCCCATGGATGGACCCCATTGTTTCTGCTTGTTGGGCATACTGGGCTTTGAGTAACCATTTCGTTGAACCGAGGCCTTTTTGTGACGAGAGTGGGTTCATCGCTTCAATTTGTGTGCGGTGCTCGTCGTTGGCTTCAAGAATGAAATAGTCTTCACTGATACTGTCCATCGAGGTTTGCAGAACGGGGCGACCATGCTTGAGAATCAGAACATCTGTCAGCAAGTGCTCAATCTCTGATACTTCATGACTGGCGATGATCAACACGCGCTCGCCGTCGTGAAACCATTCCAATAAGTGACGATAAAACGTCTCGCGATACACGAGATCTAACCCGAGTGTCGGTTCATCCAATATGAGGATTTGGGTGTTGGTCGCGATCACAATCGCGAGGTGTAATTGCACCTTCATCCCTTTGGATAAAGATTTGATACGCGCACGAGGTTTGATGTCCGTTTGACGAAGCAGTGTATCTGCTTGGGCGCGATTGAACCCTGGGTGCACACCCTCGGTATAGTGAAGCAGTTGAGCAACGGTCATCCAATCTGGCAGAACGTTGACATCCGAGATGTAGGATAAGCTCTGCATTATCTTGTCGCGTTGCATAATGGGTTCAAATCCGTTGATACGAATAGTGCCCTGATATTCATGTGCACCGAGTAGGGCATTAATAAGCGTTGATTTACCTGCGCCATTATGGCCGAGTAAGCCAAGTACTTGTCCTGCATGTAGGTCGAAACTCACTTCATGCAGTGCTTCTCCTTGTTGCTGATATTGCTTGGAGACGTTGTTTACACTGACTAATGCGCTCATTGGTCACCTTTCAAGTGTGGTTTTAGTTGTTGAATGAATTCGTCGAGTGACATATCCAGACGCTGTATTGTGTCGGCTATCTGCGGAATTTGTTGCTGAAGAAAACGTGCCTTCTCGTCTGCGAGTAATTTGAGCTTTGCTCCTGAAGCGACAAACATACCTTGACCGCGTTTTTTCTCCACTAGCCCGTCATCAACAAGCAATTGATAGCCTTTCATAACGGTGAGGTGGTTAATTTTCATATCTGCAGAGATGCTACGGACGGAGGGCAGAGCATCGCCTTCTTGCCAGACACCTTGCAGTATTTGCTGCGTGATCTGGTCTGCCAACTGTCGAAATATCGGTTGGCGATCATGCCAATTAGTCATGAGTGAATCTCTTGGTTGAGATGGTGTTATATATATGTATAACACCTAGTGCGTTAGAGAGAAAGTAATAATTTAAAACCTAGTGTATCCGCCTGTCTCATTCGCTCTAAATATCCACCTATGTGGTCGTTGTTTTGAGGTTTTGTTTTATATGGAAATTAATTGCTTCTCATAAGTTGAGAAGTGTTGTTTTTCTCTTCCCATCAATACACTTATCGCCTGTTCTAAATAAATATTCTCACTGAATGATAATTAGCATAATTTTAGGTCTGCCTATTTCTTACTTGATGAGAATCAATGGTCAAAGAGGCCTAGAAAACAAAAGTTTCGAGAGGCAATCTGACTGGCTTAGGCACCTATCTCACGTTGAGCGCGTGCTCAATGAATGAGAAAGAGTAGAGTAAAGAGGTCTCATGAATCAGGTAATATCTATCGGCCCACAGGAGTCGTTCCTTGTCGCAATTTGCGTGTTGTTTTTAGGGCAGTTCATCAATACCAAGTTACCAACCTTAAAAAAATTTAATATTCCAGAGCCAATTGTTGGTGGTCTAGTGGTCGCTTGCGTAATCACGACGATGCACTTAAACGGTGTGGATGTATCCTTTGATTTACCACTGCAAAACGTTTTTATGCTGATGTTTTTTGCAACCGTTGGCTTAGCGGCAAATTACACCCAACTGATTAAAGGCGGTGCGAAGGTTTTCATCTTCCTAGTTGTGGCATCGGTCTACATTCTTATCCAAAATGCGGTCGGCGTGTCCTTAGCAACAGCGTTGGGGTTAGATCCACTCATGGGGTTGATCGCCGGATCCATTACGCTTTCTGGCGGACATGGAACTGGAGCTGCGTGGTCGCAAACTTTTCAAGAAATGTATGGTTTGCATAATGTTCTAGAGGTGGCAATGGCTTCTGCTACATTTGGCTTGGTGATGGGCGGGATTATTGGCAGCCCTGTTGCACAAAAGCTACTAAACAAACACAACTTGGAATCGGAATACGGACGCACCAATCAAAGTCATCAGAGTTTCCCTGAACTGGTGACGTACAACGAACATGAGGAAGATCGCGTCACAGCGAAAAGAGTCGTTGAAAGCTTGTCCATCATTCTACTTTGCGTGACAGGCGCGAAGTATCTGGAGAGTTGGGTAAGCAGTTTTGACATCAAGTGGTTAATGATTCCCGATTTTGTGTATGCGCTGTTTATTGGTGTTGTTATCACTAACATCATGGAAGTGACGAAGGCGCGCAAGGTTGATTTAGAAACCGTTGATATTCTTGGCACGGTTGCACTATCTCTATTTCTTGCCATGGCCTTGATGAGTTTGAAATTGTGGAATATTTTCGATCTTGCGATCCCATTCCTTATTATTCTTGCTATTCAGTCGGCAGTGTTGGCGATGTTCACTTACTACGTAACATTCCGCATGATGGGAGGCAACTACGATGCGGCGGTGATCGCTAGCGGACACTGCGGTTTTGGGTTAGGTGCTACACCGACTGCGGTCATGAATATGGGCTCCATCGTGAGTCGATATGGTCCATCACCACAAGCATTTATGGTGGTTCCAATTGTCGGTGCATTCTTCATCGACATTGTGAATTTAGTGATTTTGCAAGGATGCATCGCTTTTATTCGATAACATTCGCTTTTTTACCGAAATAACAAAGCCAGCACCTATACGCTGGCTTTGCTATTTGTAACACGAAATCTTGTTTGCCTGACTTCAAGCCGTGAAATCAATGCGTTACTATGACGACATAGTGTTCAATTTTGCAGCAGCATGAGGTACCCACATGTCTGAAAAAATATCGACGTCGGCATTAGCGAAAATGCGCAAGGTAGAAGCTAAGCTGCTGTTTGCCGATCTCAAACGTGCAGGCTACATCGTTCGCCAAGATGAAAAGTGGATTTTGACCGAAGAAGGGGCAAAGTTTGGCGGTGAGTATGTGGATCACCCTAAATTTGGCCAGTTCATCGTCTGGCCGACCAACTTACATATTGAGCTGACTCCCAGCTCAGGGAAAACATTGAGCGCGACACAACTGGGTGAAAAGCTGAAATTGAATGCGAAGCGCATGAACCAGCTTTTGAGTGAACTGGGTTGGTTGACCAAATCCGAAGAGGGATGGAGTGTCACAGAAGCTGGTGTGCGCGCTGGTGGGCAGCAAAGAACCGATAAAGAAACACAAAATACCTTTGTCGTATGGCACGATGTGGTGCTGCGTAACAAGCGTCTTAAGCAGTCTGTCATTGAGTTTTTGGGGCAAGACGCGGAGTCACATTCTACGGATAAATCGTACTCAAGCTTTCGCCAAAAATTTGAAGCCAAGCACCGAACATTAGATGGGCATTACGTGCGCTCTAAGGGGGAGTTGCTCATCGACAACTGGCTGTACTTGGCTGGTGTTGTGCACGCTTATGAGCGTCAGTTGCCGATTGACCAAGATGTCACTAGCGATTTTTACTTGCCAGGTGGCAAAGTCTATTTGCAATTTTGGGGAAGTGACGATGGGGAGATGGCTCAGGCCGACCGTGAGACCATTCGTACTGTTTATGAGCAGCATCATTTCAATCTTATCGAAGTCGAACCGAGTGAACTAGACAAGTTGGATGAAGTGCTTCCTAAGCGTCTTCGTCAGTTTGGTATTAAAGCTTATTGACGACTTAAGCCCGCTGTTCAGATAAGAAAAAACCCGTGTTCAACACGGGTTTTGTATTTTTAGTGTGTTTCTAGGCTGCCATCCTATGGGTTAAAAGCCTTTGATGTTTTCTGCTTCTAGCTCAGAGAAGTACTTCACTGTCTTCACTTTCAGTTCTTGTTGAGCTGGTTCGTCGCATACGATCACCGCTTTAGGGTGAAGTTGAAGAGCAGAAACTGTCCATAGGTGGTTTACACAACCTTCCACGGCTGCTTCAAGTGCCTGAGCTTTGTTATGGCCAGTGACCAAGATCATCACTTCTTCTGAGTCTAGAAGCGTACCAACACCGATAGTCAGCGCGTATTTAGGCACTTGGTTGATATCGCCGTCAAAGAAGCGAGAGTTCGCAATGCGAGTGTCTTCAGTGAGGGTCTTGATGCGAGTACGAGAAGAAAGAGATGACGCTGGCTCGTTGAACGCGATGTGACCGTCGTTACCCACGCCGCCCATGAACAGGTTGATCTTGCCGTAAGACTTAATTTTGTCTTCGTAACGCTTACATTCTGCGTCGTGATCGTCTGTGTTACCGTTCAGTAGGTTGATGTTTTCTTCTTGAATATCAATGTGATTAAAGAAGTTGTTGTACATGAACGAGCGGTAAGATTCTGGGTGATCCGCAGGGATGCCAATGTACTCATCCATGTTAAAAGTCACGACGTTTTTGAAGCTGACTTCGCCGGCTTGGTAAAGCTCGATTAGGGCTTTGTAGGTTGCTAGAGGAGTGCCACCAGTTGGTAGACCCAGAACGAATGGACGCTCAGCAGTAGGTTTAAAGTCGTTGATACGCTTAGCGATATGCGCAGCTGCCCACTTACCTACTTGTGCTGCTCGAGTTAACGGGATAAGTCTCATTTTGTGCCCCTAGTTATTGGAATTGACGATGTACTGAAACATTAATTCGCATTATAAAATAAGTAATGGCGAACTGCTATTGTTTTAGGTCAAAATTTTGCTTTTTCTTTAACCAATGTTGGTTTTGTCGACGATTTTTATATCTAAATGCTTTTATAAGACGATTTTTTACAAAGAAATTGCATTATGAAACTGACGAATCAATAGATAAAATTTATGATCTAAATTAAGTTCTGCCTTCGCACTTAACCTTGTTTTTTAACAACCTACAGAGTGCGAAATCGCACACGAACTTCAAATATTATGGGTTAGATATGGCATGGCGCTCATTCTTTAACCATAATTGAAATGTGTAAACCAGTGAGGAATTCGGTATGAAAAATGAGTTAGATCCGAGCAAAGTACTACAGGCTTACGAATGTGTGATGAACAACGGTACGCCAACCGAATTTGGTAAAATGTATGAAGGTGTAGAAGCGTTTTCTGACTACGATGGGTACAACGTTTTCTTAAGAGGGAATGGTGTTGAGCTAAAAATTGGCTTCCACAACACCTATCACTTGGAATATGACCAAGAGCATTTGAAAGAGAGCTTTCTGAAAAAGATTGCGACGCTCGCCAAGTAAACGGTCATCACCCAAATATTAAAAAAGCCCTTGGGAGAATGCCCCCTTGGGCTTTAGGAGAAGAAATGAGCTTGTCTTGCTCGCTCAGTAAAGTCAAACGAGCTTTCGCCTACTGCTAGAAAAAGGCGAGAACTAGGTTATTGGTTATTAATCGTCTTCAACCAAACTCTCTTCAATGTATTCTTCTGTGGCGTCAGGCTTGTTACGACCATTTAGCGTATGGAAGCGCTTGCGACCACGAGCAAGTTGGGTGTACTTTAGCCACGTACGCTCAAGTTTTGTTTTTGCTTTGCCCGGGTTTTCTAACACCTTGATGAAGTGTTTCTCTTCGCTGTTTTCAGGTGTTAATTCGCCTGACTCTAAGCCAAGCATTGTATCCCCATAAATTGTTAGGATTTCCTCTTCTGAAAGAGTAAAATCGCCAGACTTTGCAAAGCCGCGTGGGAATTTTACGTTATCGTAAAAACGTTTTTTGCCATGACGGAATTCAGTGTCAGACATGTCAACAGCCTCTGTAACCGTTATTGATGAATGTAGTGAACTTACGGCGAAAATTAGGCTTAAATCTAACAAAAGAAAAACAAAACTTTTTTGTCGTCATGATTTTAATTAGTTGTTAATCTGGTTTTATATTAACCAGGAGATGGTTTATGGATGTAAAAGTCTTTCGAACATTTTTAGAGCTGGCAAGAGTTCGTCACTTCGGACGTGCTGCTGAGAACCTTTATATTACCCAAGCCGCTGTGAGCGCACGTATCAAACAATTGGAAAGTTACTTCGATACGCAATTGTTTATTCGTGATCGAAATAACATAAAGTTGACCTCTGCAGGTGAGCGCTTAATCAGCTATGCCGAGGTAATGGTCACTACATTGCAACAAGCGAAGCTAGAATTATCGCTTGAAGATGGCAAAGCGCTGCAACTAACGTTAGGTGGCACGCCAAACATTTGGGACGCTTATTTACAGAATTGTTTAAGTGTCGTCACAGATTCGTTTGGTGGTTATGGCTTCATGGCAGAAGTGATGGGACGTGAGATGCTCAGTCGTAGCTTGCTAGAGCGCACGTTAGATATGGCATTTGCGTTCGATCAGATCAAAGCTGATGAGCTTAACTGTAAAAAAGTGGCAGATGTTGTTCTCGTTCTGGTATCAACTGAGAAAGATTCTTTAGACACCGTTTTCGAAAACAAATATGTGTACGTTGACTGGGGGACGCGTTTCTCCTCAGAGCATTCTGAACGTCACCCTAAGATTCCGGCTCCATATTTACGCACTTCAACAGCGCGTATCGCATTGGACTTTATTTTAGAGAAGGGTGGAGCCGCGTACTTACCAATCTCTCTCGTGGAGCCATTTATCGCTAATGGGCAGCTTCACAAGGTGTCTGGAGTAGAAGATTGGTGTCGCCCTATCTATTTGAGCTATCGTAAAGCTAGCTCGTCTGTAGACGCGATTAAGCAAGTGGAAGAAATTGTCAAAGAGATCGATCCACTGACCGCTTACAGTTTTCAGCAAATTGGTTCTGGCACTTCCGACGAATAGCGTTGAATGAAAAGTCAGAAAAACGAAAAAGCCGCCTTGAGAAATCAAGGCGGCTTTGTTTTTATCTCGATGAATCGATAGTTATGGTAAGTCAAACAACAGGGCTGTTGTGCTTTCGTTTGATGTATTGCGCAAAACAACCTTACTCTGGTGTTCAACCTTCGCGCCGTCGCCAGCCGTCAAAGTGGTATTGTCGACACTAAGGCTCCCAGTCACTTGATGGATGAATAGATTTCGGCCCGACTCAATCTCAAAGTTTAGTTCGCTACTTGGCTCAAGAATTAACTGATGCAAAGTCGCATCTTGCTTAATAAGTAGCGTGCCGTTTTCTCCAGTTGGAGTTGCGATAGTCGTTAACCCAGGATTGCGACCAAAATCTTTTTGCTGATAACCTGGCTTGGTTCCAAATGTGTTCGGTTGAATCCAAATCTGTAGAAACCGCAGCGTATCTTGGTTCGATGCATTGTACTCACTGTGGTAAATCCCTTTCCCTGCCGACATGAGTTGGAATTCACCTGCAGGTAGTGTTTTGACGTTGCCTTCACTGTCTTTGTGTGCGATAACACCTTCCAACACATAGCTGATGATCTCCATATCACGGTGGCCATGTGTATCAAAACCCGCGCCAGGCTTGACTACATCGTCATTAATGACTCTCAGCTCAGAAAAGCCCATATGTTGAGGATCGTAGTAGCTACCAAAAGAAAACGTATGTTTGCTATCAAGCCAGCCAGAGTTTGCTCGACCTCGGTCTGCTGCATGTCTTACCGTAATCATAAGGCCTCCTTAAGAGAGCTTTTTGTTTAAAAAGTTATCTAACGCTGCTTTACCTGCGCCAGAGAACGCCAGAGAAACGCTTGCTGCCAGTAATGCTAAGCCAAACTCGTAACCGTTGTTTGCCATGAACAGGCCATTCTCAAAGTGGACAGAGAATATCGCTACCACCATCGTGAACGCCAAAGCAACCGCTGCTGGTCGAGTTAGCAGACCAAGTAAAATGAACAAGCCGCCAAAGAACTCTGCGCTGCCCGCAAGTAACGCCATGAGTACGCCAGGACCTAAACCGATAGATGCCATCCACTGACCTGTGCCTTCTAGGCCGTAGCCACCAAACCAGCCAAATAGTTTTTGTGCGCCGTGCGCCATAAAGATAATGCCGATTGGAACGCGAAGTGATAGTGCGCTGTAACCTGCGTTTGATGTGGTAATTTTCTGTAATAGTGCTTTCATGATTCTGTCCTCTGACTCTTTTCAATGAGTGGGAAGCGTGTGCTCCCGTGCTGTTGAGAACAGTTTAGGTAGAGGCGAACATAAAAATAACGGGAGGATTTTGATAAACTCGTTCTAAAAAATTGAATGATTGGTTTTTATTTATTTAAATCAATGTCTTGATTTTTATATTCGGGTGTTTATTTGCCGATTATTTTCTGTTTTAAATCAAGGTCTGTCATTATTTTCGATAAACATTTTTGCTGTTAAACAAAAAAAAAGAGCACATGTACTGTGCTCTATTGCTTTCGCTTTTAACAAGGGAGAAAGGTGTGTTAAAGAAAACCGTCAGAGGTTCATTAAGCTCTCTAATGAATCCTCTACATTGTTGTAGTGATAAGTTCGAATATTACGTCCATCCGTCGCATTAATCTGAATTTCTGAGATCTCGTTATCTGAGTCTCGTTCGATAATTCCAATAGAATGATCTACGGATTTACTGGTAATAACCTTTTGGTTTCTTAATACAATTACGCAAGTATGTAAGTCCATGCCAATTCCCTTTAGCCGACGTTGTTGTGATGTTCTGGATCTAACTTTAGTGTACAAAAGCGCTAATGCCAATAAATCTCAATATTGAGTTCCGAAAATGGCTAATTGTGGGCGCTTAAGCAAGCTACAATAACACTATATTGAACGATGCCTATGAACAATAAATGACAAAAGGCATGAGCAAGGAAAGCACTATGTTTATTCACCCCCATACCTCACTGACCTTCGAGCAGTGTCACAAGGCGCGAGTCGCGCGAGACAGTCGTTTTGATGGGCGATTTTATGTGGCGGTAAAAACAACGGGAATCTTTTGTCGTCCGATTTGCCCGGCAAATTTGCCTAAAGAAGAAAATGTTGAGTATTTCGCTGATAAGACGCAAGCCCTTCAAGCAGGGTACCGTCCGTGTTTACGCTGTCGACCTGATAGCGCGCCTGGATCTTGGGCATGGAAAGGTGTCGAGACGACCTTTCAACGAGCGATTTCGTTAATTGATAGAGGGGAGTTGCATCACCATTCGGTGTCTGAGTTGGCTGAGCGTGTTGGGATTTCTGACCGTTACTTACGTATGTTGTTTGAGCAGTATCTAGGTATGTCACCCAAGCAGTATGCGCAATATCAGCAACTAATGTTCGCCAAACAGTTGCTTCACTCCAGCTCTATGTCGGTCACCGACGTGGGGTTTGCGTCAGGTTTTAACAGTACGCGCCGCTTTAACGATGCTTTTCAAAAGTTTCTCAAACTAACGCCTTCTCAAGTACGCCGTAAAGAGTTTGATGGTGCGGGTTGCAATCGAATTGTCTTACCTTATCGAGGTGAGTTGAATTGGTCGCACATGTTGGACTTCTATCGTTTGCGAGCGGTTGAGGGGGTTGAGCTGGTGAGTGATGAGAGTTATGAGCGCAACGTTTTTTTGGATGACAGCAAAGCCTGGTTTAAAGCGACAAAAGGTGAAGGATACTTAGAACTGGCGTTTGAAATTGAAGACGTAACGAAGCTGCAAAACTTGGTGTCTGACATTCGTCGTATGTTCGATCTTGACGCTGATATTTGTACTGTTGAGCAGCATTTGGAGTATGTCGCGCCTGGGCTCGTGTCGAGTAAAGGTATTCGTATTCCTGGTGTATGGAATGCATGGGAAGCAGGGGCTAGAGCGATTTTAGGCCAGCAAGTGTCGGTTAAAGCTGCGATTGGTCAACTTAACTTATTGGTGGCCACACTTAGTGGTGAGTCAGAAAAACGTTTTTTCCCGACTCCCAGTGATATTGCAAACGCCGACGTGAGCTTTTTGCGCATGCCGCAAAGTCGTAAAGAGACGCTAGTGCGCTTCGCTCAGTTTATGCAGGACAACTCAGAAGCTGACCCCCAGCAGTGGCTAGCTTTGAAAGGCATTGGACCTTGGACCGTCAGTTATGCTCAACTGCGAGGGCAATCTCAACCCGATTGCTTTCTAGATAAAGACTTAGTGGTGAAAAAGGCGATGCAGCGTTACCCATCACTGAATACGCACACTGCGGCCCCTTGGGGAAGCTACGCGACGTTTCACTTATGGAATCAATCATGAAAACATTTTATACCGAAATGCCGAGTCCACTAGGAACGGTGACTATCCAATCGAACGCTGAGGGCTTGCTTGGCATTTGGTTTGAAACATGCACCACTAAGCCTAGTGAGCTGGGAGTGCGAGACGAGCAGCATCCGGTTTTGCGCCAAGCTGTCACCCAACTGGATGAATACTTTGCTGGTCTGCGCAACGAATTCGACTTGCCCCTTGCAGCGACAGGCACTGATTTTCAAAATCAAGTTTGGCAGGCACTAACGACCATTCCATATGGGGAAACGTGGAGCTATCAAGATCTTGCGAATGCGATAGGTAACCCTAAAGCTGTGCGTGCTGTTGGGTTAGCAAATGGGAAGAATCCGATTTCTATCGTGGTACCTTGTCATCGCGTTATTGGCAAAAGCGGAAAACTGACTGGATATGCAGGTGGAGTGGAGCGCAAGCAACGTTTGCTCGCGCTGGAGCAAGGTACACCGCTTTAAGTGAAGCGATTCTCATATTGGGATTAAGCGTGCTACACAGGGGTAACGATAGTGTAGGGTTTCATATTCGTTATACGAACAGAAAAAGGACAATAAGGACATGCCTTTCAAAACGGATTTTGATGCCTTCATGAGTGAGTGTTGGCAGCATCACGAGGACAATCCCGAACAAATTTATGCTCAGCTAGAAACGGCTCTGAGCGAGGTGGAAGACGTTACCCAAATCGAGCGAATATTCGCATTGATGCTGCATACCGCTATTGGGCATCTCCAGTGCCCAGAACAGTTTCTTACTTGTTTAGATCACTTTGATGAACGCAAGGTTGCCGAGAGTTTGGCATTTCAACGCAGTATTGCCGTTGCGCGCTACTTCGTAGATGGCACTGACAATATGGAATTATTGGAAGAGCAAGAACAACGCCGAGTTTACGCTTTGATTTCGAATGAACTTTCTGCACTTGTTCAGCTTGAACTGGCGAGTCAATGGTTGGTGAAGGCAGCGTTAGGAATGACGCCGAACGATGCAGAAGGGCCATTAGCGCGCGCTATAGCGATCACTGCAAACAACTTAGCATGTCAGTACGAAGCGCTGGCTGAGCGCACGTCCATGGAAAAATCGAAGATGTTAGAAGCAGCAACACTCGCGCTAGACTATTGGAAAGTGGCTGGGGGTTGGATGCAAGAAGAGCGCGCAGAGTATCGCTTAGCGATGAGCTTGCTTAAAGCGGATAAACCGCAAGAAGCCAAAGTGCATGCTGAGCGCTGTGAAGATATTTGTCAGCAACATGGTAGCGACGCGCTTGAGCTGTTCCACGCACATGACTTGCTGATGCAAGTACACTTCCATCTTAGCCAGAAATATAAAGCTAAATTGGATGAAGAGATGCAGCAGCACTGCAAAACGAGCTCGTTGACGTGATCTTAGCGTTGAATGAAAAAAGCCCCGAGCGACTGGCTGGGGGCTTTAGGGTTGTTGACTATGCAGCGATGATTATGCTGCTTGCGCTTTTGCTTGGTATCGTCCTGGTTTATGGTTCATCGCCAAAATCAAGTTCGTAGCGATGGCACCTAGAACAGATAGAGCGATAAGGTGCACATCTACAATCAACAGTGACATCACCACGATGGCACAATCTAACGCCATTTGAACTTTACCCGCTCGAACTCCAAAACGTTCCTGAAGGTACAACGCTAGAATGTTAAAGCCACCCAAACTCATTTTGTGACGGAAAATTACCAACATACCGATTCCAATCAGCCCACCACCCAAAAGTGCCGCATAGAAAGGTTCGATTCGTGAAATCTCAATCACATGATGCAGATGATCGACCGCAAAAGAGACAATCGAAACCGCAATAAAGGTATTGATAGTGAAGCGCCAACCCATGCGCATCACAGATAAAATATAAAAAGGGAGGTTAAGAGCGAAAAATATCTGACCAAAACTGAAGTCACTCACTTTGGTTAGGAAGATCGCCAAACCAGCCGTACCGCCAGTGAGCAATCCTACTTTGCTAAAAAATATCACCCCAAGTGACACCAACGCACTGCCGAGCGTCAGAGCCAAGAGGTTCTCTCTTAGGCTATGATCTTTGTCCATAAATTAATTTCCTTGGTTTAAAAACCGCGCCGGAGATAACACGTCTCACGGACGCGATAGACAATCGCCAAAATAGCAACTAACAAATCGGCCAATAAAATGTCGCGAAAAGTGATGGATGTCGAGTTTTTGGACGAGATTATGATGATATTAACCTGTTTAACATAATGTACACAGATAGAAAAACAACAAGGAAAAGTTATGATTAAGAAAGTTGGCAACACCCAAATCAGCACATTACATCGACTGAGTTGTCACTGTGGAAAAGTTGAGCTGGAACTGGCGTTACCCAATGGTATTGAGAAGCCGAGACGGTGTGACTGTTCTATGTGTCGACGTCGTGGCGCGATTGTCGCGTCTGTACCTTTGAACGGTATTCGTATTGTGCAAGGCGAAGAAGTCTTGAAGCAGTATCAATTTAATACACACACTGCGAAGCACTTTTTCTGTGGCGAGTGCGGTATTTATACGCACCATCAGCGTCGTTCTGACCCGAGTGAGTATGGCTATAATGTCGGCTGCTTAGAGGGCGTCAACCCATATGAGTTGGGAGCGATTGAAGTGATGGATGGCGTTAACCATCCATCCGACCGTTAGGTTACATTGCAAGTTAAGTGACTAATTCTAGGTGTTTTTAAGTAAATAAACCGCTATTCATCCACAAGTGTACCGCAATACTGGCGGCATAACCCAAGGCGATGACGGGAGCCCACTTTAGGTGGCCAAAGAAGGTGTATTGTCCACGCGCGGCTCCCATTAAAGCGACGCCTGCCGCGGAGCCAATGGAAAGCAAACTGCCCCCGACACCTGCGGTTAATGTGACGAGTAGCCAGTTGCCCATCGACATGCTTGGTTCCATGGTCAGTACAGCAAACATAACCGGAATGTTATCGACAATTGCAGATAGGACACCAACCATTACGTTTGCCCAGACTGGGTTCCATTGCGTGTACATGACGTTTGAAACCAGTTCGAGGTAGCCAAGTAAACTTAAACCGCCAACACACATCACAACACCGTAGAAGAACAACAAGGTGTCCCATTCGGCTCGAGACACACGATGAAACACATCAAACGGAACCACTGAGCCTAAGCGCTTCAATGCCTGATCATCGCCATTGGCAATTGCCATAGCTGCTTTTTTTGCGAGTGAGTGTTTAAGAGTTTGACGCAAAAAATATCCGAAAAACTGTAAGTAGGCCAAGCCCATCATCATGCCCATAACGGGTGGGAAGTGCAGCAAGGCGTGGAAAGAGACTGCGGTGGCAATCGTCAGAATGAACAACGCGACAATACGCCTTGCCCCGCGTTTTAGCTCAACGTGTTGGTGAATCGTATTCGGTTTTGTGTTTGGAACAAAAAGTGACATCAAAAATGCGGGAACCAAGTAGTTCACCAATGACGGTACAAACAACGGAATGAACTCAGCAAAGCTGACATGACCGGCCTGCCACACCATCAGGGTTGTAATATCACCAAATGGGCTGAATGCACCGCCAGCGTTGGCTGCGATAACAATGTTGATACAAGCAAGATTGACGAACTTAGGATTATCACCAGAGACTTTCATCACTACAGCGCACATCAAAAGGGCCGTAGTTAAGTTATCGGCAATCGGTGAAATGACAAAAGCGAGAAACCCCGTCAGCCAGAACAACTTTTTGAATCCAAAACCTTTACCAACCATCCACGCCTGTAAGGCATCGAAGAGTTTGCGTTCTTCCATTGCGTTGATGTAAGTCATCGCCACGAGCAAAAACAGCAGCAACTCGGCATATTCCAACAAGTTGTGTTCTAGTGCGGATTTGGCGATTTCAGGCTGGTTGTGTTGAGCAAAGGTGTAGCCAATCAGAATCCAAATTAATCCTGCAGCGAGCAGCACTGGCTTGGATTTTCTCATTTTCAGATACTCTTCCAACATAACCAGTATGTAAGCGATCGAAAAGATAATCAGAGCCGCGTAACCGACACCAGAATTAACAAGATTCAGTTCATTGGTTGATGCAGCAAAGGTGGCGCTAGAGAACAACAAACAGCAGAAAGCCACAATTGGATAGATTGGCATAGACATTTCTCCTTTGTCTGGTTGGAGAAATATTAGCCACAAATGAATGAGTTAGTTGTGAGAGAGCTCGAATTAACAGTAGGAGTTAGGAAATGATAGTGTGCGCCACTATTTTCTGAGTGACGCAATGCTTGCTGCGCCGAATAAAACCGCAGCGGCATATAAACCGTAAGTTAACCAGTGACTAATCTCTAAAAAAGGAACGAGTCCTTGACCTGCCCACATACAGCCTCCGTTTAATGAGCAATGTTGTAATAGTCGAGCCAATTTAAAGGAAATGAACAATGTTTTTTGTGAGTGAAAGCAAATTCTGAAGGATTAGAAAGTCAAAAATTGGTCAGTGAGAGAGAAATCTCATTTTTAACTGGCTAGCTCTAACCCTTTTGAGTTAAAGCTAGCTATATCTAGAGCTGAATGCATTTAGCGTAGGAGCCATTTTTTCAACGGTGAAGTGTCAATTGCTTTCACAAGCAGTATGGTTGCAACAATCGTTGCAGGATAAATAAACACATCTTTCGCGAGGTGTTGCAGCCCGATAAATCCAGCGACATTCATCATGACAATTATGATAAGCAGATGGCTAACATATATCCCTAACACGCTAGGAGATAGTTTGAAGACCCAAGGCATGTCGCCAAAATGAGGGTGAGCCAAAAGCCACATAAAGACACCTACAGCCCAGATAACGGTACCGAATAGGAAGTCGTGCGAGTTGAAAGCGATGTCATGTTGCATCAGCCAGTAAGCTTCACCAAAATGCAGTGCCATGCCAAGAATAATGCATCGAACCGTATTGTTTCGCGACCACCGCCACTGCGCTTCTCGTGCGGAATAACCTAGAGCAACTAGCAACGTGCTGAAAAAAGGCCCGTTACGAGTAAAGAAAGGCGCTGGCAGGTCGGTAATGGTCGCGTAACTGCCAGCAAAGACCCCGTATATGTATAGCAATACTGCGGTTGGCAGTATCAGTTGCACCATATTGATATGCACGAGAAAGGCAATTAACGCTACGGCAATGACCAGAGCCGGAATAAACCACAGATGAACGAGTCCGCCTTCGATGAGTGAATTGATCGGGGTTGACATTAAGTACCCCCAATAACCTTGCCTTTCGGCGAGATACCCAGCCTCAGCGACCGTCTGCCATTGGAATGGCATCAGTAAACTGATCATGCTCCAAATGAGCCAAACCTTCATTAACGGTTTGGCGTAGTTCTTAAGAGTATCGATAGGTGAATGACTCAACTTCGGCTGGATTAGATAACCCGAGATGAGAAAGAATAGCGGAACAGCAAAACGAGCCAGTTGGTTGAGCATATAGCCAACCCATGGTATCCCATCCCACTGCCAGTACGTCAGTGCCATCTGGCAATGCAAACCCACAATCGCAAGCATTGCAATGATACGTGCAAACTCTAAGCTGGCTATTTTTTGTTTCTTTGCCATTACATTGTTTACCTAAATAAAAAACTTAGGTGAAAATAGCAGGTTGTTACTGAAGTAATACGTGAAAAAGTCAACAGACTTGCGCTTACATCGAAGCTGTTTTGAAAATTAAGACTTACTTCAAACTTCTTAATTATTAACCTATTAACGCAATCAATACCTGATTCGTGAGTCGAAAATAGCACTGAATAATGGTTAGACCAGTTAACTCGAGATTGCAAAAAAGAACGATCGTGCTAAAAATAAGACTATGCAAAAAGGAAAAGTGACAAAAGAGTTTATTCTGCAGCGGGCTTTCGAGATCGCCAGCGAAGACGGATTAGAAAGTCTTACGATTGGAGAGTTAGCCAAGCAATGCGGTATGTCGAAAAGTGGTCTGTTTGCCCACTTTAATTCGAAGTTGAATTTACAGCTATCGGTGCTTGATCACGCCAATAAAGTGTTCGCTGATCGGGTTATTGAGCCTGCTCGAGAACTCGGGGATGGCAATATCGAGCGTAAAATTCGAGGGTTGCTCGACTCTTGGATGACTTGGAATCACGCATTCCAAGGAAGTTGTATGTTTCTTGACGCTTGGAATGATACGGCAGATAAAGATTGCCCGCTTCAGGCCGGACTGCGTAAATCCATAGACACTTGGCTGAGTTATTTGGAGATCCAAATAGCGAAAGGCAAAGAGAAGCAAGAATTTGCAGCAGACTTAGATACACGCCAAGCAACGTTTGATTTGTACGGTCTCTATTTGAGTGCGCATGTTTTTTACTCAATTAAAGGTGAGCAAGAAAGCTTGCGTCTGTTTTGGCAAGGGATCGACAACTTATTTTCTCGCTGGAAAGGCTAATATCGGTTATTCGCTTCCCAGATTCGTAGACATAAAATCACAAAGAGCGGCTGACTTCGCTCTTTCTTATCAGTATAAAAAGCACGACCGTTCTATTTTGTGCAAAGCTGATAGTTAAGGACATGATTATGAGTGAAAAAATTTACTTTAATACATCGCAACGTTTCAGTATTAAGCGCAGTTTGGTGAACATTAGTACTCGGTTACACCATACACTGGCCCCGTCACATGCAAAGAAGACCGCGCGCAAGCTTCTTCTGACACCGGCTCGTACGCAACCTAAAAATATTGAACCTCAAGGGCTTATCAAAGGTGAAATTAAAGGGCATGCAGGCATCATCAAAACCTATACTTTGGGCTCTGGACCTATTTGGGTGCTAACTCATGGTTGGTCTGGAACGGCAAGTCAGTTTTATCCACTGATGGAACATATTGCGTCGAAAGGGTTTACTGCTTTGGCGTACGATCATCCGGCACATGGTGAGAGTGAGGGGCAGTATGGGCACATTCCGGGGTTTGTCAGAGGATTAGAAGATGTGTTGGATACGGTCGAGGATATTGTTGGCCTAGTTGGGCACAGCATGGGCACCGCTTCTGCTCTTGAGTGTAGGCACAGTAAATTAGAAAACAAGCCTTTGCTGCTTATTGCTCCGGTATTAAATTACGTAGAGAACTTATTCGGTAGCATTGCACGTTCCGGTTACTCGATGAAGCTTTTTAATGCTGTGGTTTCAGAAGTTGAAGACCAATTTGGTTATCCGTTACAGTCCATTGATCCGATGAAGCGTTTGTCTGAGCGTCCGTCTCACACCATTATTATTCATGATGAGCAAGACAAGTTCACCAAATACAGTGTCTCGGCAAAAGCGGCTGAAGAGATTAAAAACGTTGAGTTAGTAACAACACAAGGTCAGGGGCATGGTCGAGTGATGAAGTGTGAGCAAGTCTTCAGTAGTTTTGACCGTTTGCTCGATAGTGCTTGGTAACCCTTACTTTTACTGATTGACTCGCTCCGTTTTGCGCTAATTCGATTTGAAAGTAACACCTCAGATTTTTTCGTCTCTGGTGTTGCTCTCCTCGTTAAGAGGTTAAATCCAAAAAGGACAGCCGAAGCTGTCCTTTGTTTATTTAGCAGAAAGTCTGCAAGGCTGAAGTTAGTTACAGTTAGCTACGCCAACTTCTTTCCAAACGCCCCATTCGCCAGATTGGCTAGGATCGTCACCCTGAGTCCACCATTTCGCTTCCCACGTTTTACCTGCGTGAGTCACTTGGTTACCACCTGTGTACACTGCGCTCGCATCCCATGCGTTGTCACAAGTACCAGGGTTCGGATCGGTTGCGTGCTGTGCAACAACCACTGTCGCGCTTGCCGATGAAGACGCTTTACCGTCGCTCACACTTACAGTGAAGCTTAAGCTTGTGTCTTGCGGGTATTCCGCAGCAGTGAACGTGACTTTAGAGCCTTCAACCGTTGCATTCAGACCTTGAGGTAGAGTCCAGTTGAATGTCAGGGTATCGTTGTCTGCATCGCTAGACGCAGATGCATCTACAACCACAACGTCACCAGCGTTTGCTGTTGCTGGAGCAACAACTTGTGCTACTGGTGCGCTGTTCACTGGGTCAACAACACCTGCTGGTTTCACTGTGACTACAACGAGGTCAGATGCCGTTGCACCCTCGTTATCAGTCACCGTCAGCTTGAAAGTTAATTGCTCTTCAACAGTAACTTCTGCTGCATCAAAGCTTGCTTTCGCTGTGTTTGCACCTGTTAGTACCACTGCTGTGCCAGATACTTGTTCCCAAGCGTAGCTTGCGATGGTGCCGTCAGAGTCTTTTGACAGGCTGCCATCTAGAACCACATTTGCAGGACCTGTTACCGATTGATCTGCGCCAGCGGCTGCGGTTGGTTTACGGTTTGGTTGAGGAACCACACCACCAGCCATACCTTCGTGCATCGCGTTTAGAATGTCACCGTTATCCGCGTCAATTTCCCAAGAGAATAGACCAGCAAGACCAAGAGACTTCGCGTAGCTACCTTTTGCTAGCACTGAACGGTGGTCATCAAATGTGATCAACTCGCCCGTAGTACGGTTCCATACCCATGGTGCTTCTGCTTGTGCATCGTAGCCGTACTCGAAGCCGTTAATACCAGTGTTGTTTGCACCTAGCATGAATGACTTAATGCCTTTGTAGTCAATTACGCCATCTTCCCAAACACCTTGCGCTGTGCTGCCCTTCAGTTTACCTGTAGCAGTACCTGTCATTGGGTCGTTTGGATCTGTGAGTGTATCTGGAGTTACGCCTTCCCAGCCACGACCGTACATTGCTGTACCAAGTACTAGCTTGTTCGCAGGAACGCCTTGAGCAAGAAGAAGTTGGATGCCGTTATCTGCTGTGTAAGCAGGACCTTTGTACGGTTCGCCGTTCTCATCAACGCCACTACCGTCACACTGACCAGGACGCATGAATGAACCACAGTAAAGCGCAGTTTGGTGACCAGGAACGTTATTCCAACCACCGTAGAAGTCGTAAGTCATTGCGAAGATGTAATCCATGTACTGAACTGCATCTGCGTAGTCTACGTCTTCAATCTTGTCGTAACCGACACCGATAGCGGACGTTAGCTCGTAAGTACGGCCTGTCTCAGCTTCTAATTCATCAAGCATTACGCGCAGTTCACGCATCAGTGCGATGTATGCTGGGCCATCGTTTACAGGGTCGCCCTTATCGGCTGCTGCACCGCCGCCGCCAGGGAATTCCCAGTCGATGTCAACACCGTCGTAGAATTTCCAAGTTTTCAGGAACTTCTTAACTGATGCGACGAATGTGTCACGGTTTTTCTTGTCCACGAAATCGAAGAATGGGTCAGACAGTGTCCAACCACCGATCGATGGGATGATTTTTAGATCAGGGTTACGTTGTTTCAATGCCATTAGCATTGCGTAGTTACCCTTGATAGGCGTGCTGTATTCATGACCAGCTTGTGGGAAGCTCTTCTGATAAGCAGCCCAAGGGTCATGGATAACGACTTCATAATCAGGCACACCTGTACAAGCAGTTTGTAGCGCGTTGAAACTGTTGCCGCCAACAGACTTCACAGACTCATTTGGGCCACAAATTGGGATAAAACCGTAAAGGATGTGAGTCAAGTTGTCGACCGGCATATTATCGACGGTGTAGTCACGGCCATAGATGCCCCATTCAACAAAATACGTACCCATCACGACGCTTGGATCGGTATTGTAGGTTTTGTTGTTTGGATCAACATTCATCGTTAGTGGCTTCAGGTGAGAACCATCGGTATCTGCAATTGTGATTTCAGCTGGTGCGCTTTTCGCACAACCTGTCGCATCACATGCTTCGATTTCCATTTGGTATAAGCCACCTTGGCCGTATTCAAACGAAGCTGTTGTTTGGCTACCAGTGATAGGGCCGCTTGCTACTTTTACACCATCAAAATAGACGTTGTAAGTGTCACCAGGTGTGCCACTCCACTGGTTAAATTTAACAATGATCTTCGCTTGCTCATGGTATTTCACCATGTCGTAGTAGCCTGACGTGGTTTCCATCGCGAGTTCAATTTTAGAAAACTGAAGGTTGTTGGAACCGTACATATCGATACTTGGTGCGGTTGGAGCCGCAACTGCAGCGCCTGATAGCGCTAAAGCAACTCCAGCTGCACATAGGTTAAATCGAATCATAACTTCTCTCTCAATCCTTGGATTCATGTTCTACCTAGAACATAGGCTGCTCTTGCACCAGATAAGATGATTGGATTTACTCCACGTGCAAAAGCATCACACTCAGCATTTCAGAGAGTTTTTTTTCGTCAAAAAAAATTAAGACGGTTTTCGAGGCACTTGAGAGAACTTAACTAAAACTCGCACTCTGTTACACAGAAAGTGTCAGACTGAGTCAATAATTTATAAAATCTCAGCAGAAACTAAAATTATTGTTTACTCAGTAACGAGTTAGTTAAATGCGATGAAGGCCTTATTTTGTTGTTTATTAAGGTTTTGTTTCATTGATATAGAAAGAGAATTGAAAGGAAAAATAGCCGTGAAGACATACTAGTCACGGCTGAAGTGTTCACTCAACGCGGCGCGACGTTTAGAGGCTGCGCCGGTTTCTGAGCCCTGAACGGTATGCTCAAATCCTTTACGAATGAATCGCTGATCTGGAATAAGAGGCTCAATACGGCGTATTTGAGGTGAAAGATGAGAGCCCGAGATCTGATACGCTGTCTTTCCTAATCCGGTATTCAACGTGATGACCTTGCCATCGAATTCAAATTCCGTCGTAATGAGTCGATGGTTTCGGTATACCCCATCTTCAGTGAAAACGAGACGTTCTGTTTGGTAGGGTGGCGCGCCAATCTCAATCCATTCGCCGTACACCTTTTCCGGATCAATGTGGTCTTGATAGGATAGGTGTATTTGATAGCCAAAAAACGTCAACAGACCCATCCCGAAGCAGACAAATGTACTCTTGAGGATTTTGGATTGGTAGCGAGCCAAAAATGAAAGTTGTGGTTCTTGTCGTGTTTTTCGCCTTCGGCGAGTTGAGTCCGTCATAGATCTAATTTTCTCCACTTTTTTAACATGGTGGAAACCTTCCTTTTTAAAAACAAACAATCCCGCCATTGAGACGACGAAACTATGATCTAATGTCCACTTTTACATTCAGATACACATCTTATTGATGGTTTTGTTGTTTGCTCACATTCATTACTTCGCAGGTTTTCTTGCTCGGTTTAGGTCGCCTGATTAATCCTCGCGAAAAGAGGTTCTCGCTCAGTAGCAAAGGATGAGCGTTATTACGTTGAGTTTAATGGCTTTCAAAGCTTGAGTAACGGAAAGAAACAAGGTAAAAAAGAGCGGACTTTTGATAAGGAAACCAATAATGAATATTAAGGAAAATAGCTATTTTGCTGGTAGTGTAAAATCACTAGGCTTTAACCAGAAAGATCAGGATGTTAGCGTTGGTGTGATGCTTCCTGGTGAGTACACGTTTGGTACTCAAGCACCAGAGCGTATGACGGTTGTAAAAGGTGCGCTTGTGGTCAAGCGTGTTGGCGAGAGCGATTGGACGACTTATCAAAGTGGTGAGTTTTTTGAAGTGGAAGGTAATTCTTCATTTGAGCTTCAAGTGAAAGAAGCGACTGCGTATTTATGTGAGTACTTCTAGCGTTCATTTGTTGCTCGTCATAAAACCACCTTCGGGTGGTTTTTTCGTCTATGTGCTTCACTTATAACGCATCTTTTTGGTTATTTGGGTATATACTTAATAAAAATGTACCCATCGACCAGGGAGGAAGTGATGGCAGTACAACGCAAGCATTCTGATCTCCCTCCTCGTTACGAGGATAAAGATCTCACCAATGAGCAAAGACAGCGCTTTACCGAAGTTGCCAACGCCGCTCATAAGAGACGTGAATTTTATCGACGTGCTCTAGGAAAGAGCTTAATGGGCAAAATGAAGGGCCGTGCGTTTAAAGATCACCCCACTCGTCAGCAAGACAAGCCGAACAGAACGTTGCAAGTAGTGTGGTTAATCGTATTCCTCGTTGTGGGGCTTTGGGTGATGCATGTGTTCGCTTAGTCATTAGCAAGCTTCTGGTACCGCTGGTGCATCAGATGTTGACTGTTCCTCCGTATTGCAGTGCTCATAAAAGGCGTACTGGTTTTTACCAGTATGTTTAGCTGCGTACATTGCTTTATCTGCACATCGAGTCAATTCAGACAAATCCTTTGCATCTTGCTTATAGATAGCAGCACCTACACTCATCGTTAACTCGTTAATCATATCGTAGCTTCGGTAACCTGTCGGAAACAGATTCACGATCCGTTTTAGGATGCTGTCGAGGTCATCTTTACTTTTTACATCGTAAAGCATGATTACAAACTCGTCGCCCGCAAATCGAGCGATGGAGTAGTCGTGTTTATCGGTTTTTCTGTCTTTGTTGCGAATGTTATTTTTTAATCGAGTTGCGAAGGCTTGAAGTACTTGGTCACCAATATCGTGCCCGTAGGTGTCGTTGATGTGCTTGAAGTTATCGATATCGAGAAAGACCAATGCGGTGATGCTGTCATCAGATGAGTGCTTGATTTCATCGAGCTTTGCGCGCGCCCAAGTCTCAAAGCTCCAGCGATTGGCAAGCCCAGTGAGCTGGTCAAAATATGCTAACTCCTCAATCCCCTCACGATACAGTGTTTGAATGTAATTGAGGACTTTCGTGTAGTAATACGAGAACGTGTGACACACAAACGCGGTCGCTATCAGGGTCAGCATCAATCTCCGCTCTATGATTTCTGTGGCTGTTGGCAGTCGATCTAAAAAAGCGACCCCAAAAAAGATCAGTAAAATGTAGGTGCCACTGAACAGCAGACCGACCTTAAACTCATTAATTAATACTAGAGTGGCGACAATAGGATATAGCCATAACATTTTGCCTGACGGAGCGTCGTTATACAGAAGTAACAATAACCCTTCGAACATTAAGACAGCACTTAGCCATAAGTCGGCGTATTGATGGTGCCGCTGGACTTTTATTACATAACTGATTGCTAAGCATGCCAAGGCACACAAAGCATGGAAAAAGCTTAAACCCCAGTTATTCTCAAGTGATTGAGCAATGGAACCATAAGTTAAACAGGCAGCGGCGATACTGGAGCATAAAAAGACAATTTTCTTTTTTCTTGTTGAGCGGATGTCCGCCATTTCTTCTAAGCGCGCCCCAGCCAATGTCGACATTACGTATCCTTGCTTAATTAACGTGTACGCTTATTCTAGGCGGTATTTTCGCGATAAATAGAACAACAAAGTTTCCAAATGTGATATCAGTCATTTTTAGTGCAAAGCCATCAGTGTGATTTGGTGCGAGTGTTCAAAGAGGAATGGTGGCGCATGCAGGTTTTCATGACGGTTCTTCATGGCTCTATATGGTTGGACTGATAATTCAAAGTAATGCATTTAGTTAGATATATTTCTATTGATTATCCTGATTCTGTTCGGTGCTCGTTGATTGAGAGTATTGTTCACCAATCTCTGCTCTACGTATCGTCAAGGCATATGTCGTTTCGAAAATGCATTAGAAATATTTTTCCGAAACAGGGCGAAATATTGTTGTCGTTATGACCAATATGCGACTAGAATCCGCGCTAAATCACAACCTCATATCGAGCTTCGTTCGAGTCACTATTTTTAAACTGCTTCACAAAATTGTGAGGCAGTTTTTAGTTGTAGGAAAGGTTACAAGCATGCCTAAAAGCCAAAACATCAACCAACGAATGTCCATCGTGGCATTAGCTTGGCCAATTCTTGTCGAAATTTTGCTACGGACGGCTTTAGGAACCAGTGACGTGTTCATGCTGAGTGGCTACTCAGACAAAGCCGTATCCGCTGTTGGTGTGATCACGCAGATTACCTTCTTTTTAATCATCGTTTCGACGTTTGTCAGTAGCGGTACGGGGATTTTGATTGCCCAATACAATGGCGCTGGACGCGAGCAAGAGTCAGTGAGCGTTGGTGTTGCGAGTATTGCGTTGTCTGTGCTCGTCGGTGTGCTATTGAGTGTGATTGCCGTGCTTGGTGCGATATTCCTGCTCCCGTATTACGGTTTGGAGGCGCAAGTCGAGCAATACGCACGTGAATATTTGCTGATCAGCGGAGCGATGACGTTCAACGTCACCATAGGCATAGTCTTTACGACCATTCTGCGTAGCCATGGCTATTCGCGCTCTCCAATGGTGGTGAACTTGATCTCGGGTGTGTTCAACATCATTGGTAACTATATTGCGCTTTACCAGCCATTCGGTTTACCTGTGTATGGTGTGCAAGGTGTAGCAATAGCAACCGTCGTCAGCCAAGTCATCGGTACGTTAATGTTATGGTTTATTCTCGCTCGCAGTAGCATTGAACTACCAATGTCGACTATGAAACAAGTACCGGCAGAGATTTACAAAAAAATCTTAAAAATCGGCGGTATGAACGCGGGTGAAGTGCTGTCTTACAATGTGGCGCAAATCTGCATTGTGTATTTTGTGGTGCAAATGGGGACGGCATCGTTAGCGGCTTTCACTTATGCGCAAAACATTGCCCGTTTCTCGTTTGCTTTCGCGCTGGCAATTGGTCAGGCAGCGCAAATTCAGACTGGTTACTACATCGGTAAAGGTTGGGTGAGCAGCATTTTAAAACGCGTACAAATCTACTTCTTACTAGGATTTGTGGCATCAACGGCGGCAACCACACTGATTTACCTGTTTAGAGAAGAGATTCTGCGCGTATTTACCGATCAACCAGAGATACTCGCATTGGCAGGTTCGTTAGTCATGGGCTCAATTCTGCTCGAGGCCGGACGTGTGTTTAACCTGATTTTTATCGCGGGGCTCAAAGGCGCGGGTGACATCAAGTTCCCAGTGCAAATGGGGATTTTGAGTATGTGGGGACTAGGCGTGCTTTTCTCTTACATCTTTGGCATCCACTTGGGTTATGGCGTTTTAGGGGCTTGGATGGCAATCGCTCTCGATGAATGGGTACGTGGTATCATCATGGCAAGACGTTGGCGCTCTCAGGTGTGGACCAAGTTTAAGGTGAGCTAACGGTTTTCGGTATCGCGCATCACGCTTATTCTGTTGTTAGAAAACAAAAAAAGGCACTGATAGTCAGTGCCTTTTTGTTATTTAAAATCGGGAAGACGTTAGAATTCGCACTCAGCTTGGAACACCATACGCTCTTTGCTGTATGGATGATCCAGCTCTAGCATCTCAGCATGCAGGTGTAAGCGATTCGATTTTTCGCCGTATAAACCATCACCAACCATCGGCATGTTTAACCCCATGTGATGAGCACTGTGTACACGTAGTTGGTGAGTTCGCCCGGTTTTCGGATACATGTATACCTTGCTGCGTCCATCTTTGACTTCAATCAGTTGCCAGTAGGTTTCTGCATGTTTCCCGTGTTCAAAACACACCAGTTGACGTGGGCGGTCGTCTGGGTCACCACGCATTGGCAGTGAAATTTCCCCTTCAGGCTCGTTTAATACGCCTTCGAGCAGTGCCATATAACGTTTTTGTACGCCGCGAGCCATAAACTGTTTTTGCAGGCTTTTGTTCGCGCGTTTAGTTAAGGCAAACACCAAAATGCCAGAGGTCGCCATGTCGAGGCGATGAATCACAAACGGCCCTTCCACATCAGGGAACATCGCTTGTAGGCGTGTATAAGCAGAGTCCTTGATAGTTTTACCTGGCACTGAAAGTAAGCCCGAGGGCTTGTTGACGATGACCATAGCGTCGTCTTGGTAGATTATCTCTAGCTCTTTGTCTTCTGCCCAATTCTCCGCCAATGGGTTAGGTTCGACATCCAGTCCTTGCATCATATGGCCCAAAATCGGCTGACATTTGCTATTACACGATGGGTAGAACTTTTTGTGTTGGCGAACTTCAGACTTTGGCGACACACCCCACCAAAATTCTGCCAGCGCCAGCGGTTTGAATTCGTGTTTAAACGCGTATTGAAGCAGTTTTGGCGCAGCACATTCCCCCGCACCTGCTGGTGGGACTGGGTTTGTGGTGTCCGCAAAAATGTCCACCAAGTCGCGTGCTTCGCCATGGTTGTTTAGAAAGCGGTATTGTTTATGCAGTTTGTGCTGCAAAGCGTTGGAGAGTGTCTTGCGCTGCTCTTTCAGATGAGCAAGTTGCTGCTCTAACTCGGCCAATCGCGCTTCTTTGATTGCAAGCTTTTCATCCCACGCTTGCTTTAAGTATTTGAGAACGTTTTTCTCGGCGACACTTTGTTTACCCAACTCATCCAACAAGATTTTGAGGTCATCGGCATTGAGCGTTTGCTCGCCCTGTTGGCGCTGTCGCTTGCGTGCTGCTCGGCCATCAATCATCACTTGGCGCTGTGTTTGCTCCTCTTGCTGATAAGCGGCTCGGTCGGCTTGGATTTGCGCTTTAAGATCCGCTAATTCCGGATTCGCGGCACAGGTTTTGTACTCCGCATTGGCGGCGTTGATGGCATCCGTTTCTGCGCGGAAGAAGCCTTCATCGGTCAGCATGTCGTACACAGGAGGGACAAATCCTGGAATCAAGTTTTGGTCAGCAATTTTGCCAGAAAACGCACTTAAAAAGCCGAGATCGCCTTGAGGGTTTTCTACCAGCAATACGCCAAACATTTTGCCTCGCCCCGTTTCTTCATTAACCAAACCAAAATCGTGTTCGAAGTCGGTTTGCGCTAATAAGTGCTGTTGCAATTGCTTTGCGGCCATAACGCAAAGAGGATGCGGCGTGTAGTAGAACGGAAACGTAAACTGCGTTGGCAATTCATAGCCAGAAATATCAGCAGTAAAACGAGTAAAACAATGTTCAGGCGAGTGCATGGTGGGTATCCGCGAGAGTAAAAAATCGAGCGAGGATTGTACCTGTTTGAGTCAGGATTGCCATGTCGGTGTTGGCACTCGCTCTTGGATTAAGAACAAGAGCGAGTGGGGAAGAGCTTATCGCAGTTTTTGTAATGCAAGCTTCCACTGTGCCGGTTTGTCGTAGTAGGCCGAGTGCGGCAAGGTCAAGTACTCGCCATTTACTTCTGCAATCAGGGTTGGATAACCACCAACGTGTAACTGTCGCATCAATTGTCGGCTAGAGCGAATTCTCTCATCTAGTTCGGCTTCGCTTAACGCCATGTTTTGCTCCCACGCATCACTTGCTAAACCTAGCGATTCTGCAATGGCTTTGAGCGTCGATGCTTCATTCACTTTTAACCCGAGCTGATAATGCGCAGATTGGATGGCCTTTAGCATGTGCCATGGATTCAGCCCCATTTTTTCCGCACTCAAGATCGCTTGTGTTGGTAGATAAGAATCAAGAACAAACGCATCTTCGCTTTTCACGCGTTGCAGATATGCTTCACCAAACGTCGCTCCGGTTTCGGTTGCAATACGAGCGTCACTGTTGATGATGTGCTGACGAAATTCAGGTTCAATCGCGCGTTTCTCAATCATACCGCCGGGATGAAGCTCTACCTTAAATTGAGAGGTGTCCATCAAGGCTTCGATGAGTGGTGATGCCCCGTAGCACCAACCACACATGGGATCGAAGAAGTAATGCACGGTTACCATGACATTTCACCAGTATGCACTTTCGCACCGATTTCTAGCGCGATTGGCAATTGAGCTTCTGGGTATTTCGCAGACATGGTGTCAATGAGTTGAACGCTGTTATTGCTGTGTTTTTTCGCTTGCTGAAAATCCTGCAAGTATTGTTGCGAGTAGCGAATGGTGTCTGCGTTCAGCTTTGTGCCTGCTTTCATGTGACCAGGAATGACCACTTGAGGTTTAAGCGCAAGCATCTCGCTAAGTTGCTGCTCCCAAGCATTGATGGCGGTCTGGTCAGCGGCATCTGCCATCCACAAATGTACGTTTGAGTACACGGCTACGTTACCTAGAATCGCTTTGTTATCTGGAATCCATAGGTAAGGGCGGTGTGCTGATGTGCCATGGTTACCACGAATTTCAATCTTATGACCTTCTAGCTCTAATGATGCTTTATCGTACGCGACAGGGATCACTGGTTTTACCGGTGCGTTTGCGCCCAGCTTTGGTCCCCAGTACGCCAGCTTTCCAGCCAATTTCTCTTGAATAATTTTTTGAACCGCAGGCGTTGCGATGATCTGCGCATCAGGGAACAGTTGGTGTAGGGCCTCTGCGCCAAAGTAGTAGTCTGGGTCCGCTTGGCTGATAAAAATGGTTTTAAGCGTTTTGCCTGAGTCCAACACTTTAGCGGCAATGCGCATCGCGTCAGCTTTGGTGAAGCCAGTGTCGATGACCATGGCGTCAGTCTCACCGTATACCAAGGTTGAGTTAACGTGGAAGCTGTTACCGTCGGCGTTGTAAACCTCAAGAGTAAGGGGAGAGTGGTTTGCCGCTAGGACAGGGCTTGCCATTAAAACGGATGCAGCAATCAAAGTGAATTTTTTCATAATAAGCTCCTAAAGAATTTGGGGCCAAGCGACGATGGCTTGGGAACGGGAGCTATATTAGGAAATTGATACGCTCGGAAAAATACACAATAATGTGCATCACTATTTCTTATTTCGAGCAAATGTATGGACAGAGTAACGGCAGCAAAAGTATTTGTGGATGTGGTCTATTCTGGCAGTTTTACCGCGACCGCAGAGCGGTTAGACATGTCTCGGCCTATGGTGACTCGTTATGTAGAGGCGATGGAGAACTGGCTGCAAACTCGTTTGTTGCACCGCACCACGCGCAAGGTGTCGCTCACCACCGCAGGGGAGCGCAGCTTGCCTCAGATTGAGCGCTGGTTAAAACAGGCCGATACGTTGACGTCGAACATTGCCGTTGATGGTGAGCTGTCCGGAAAAATCCGTCTCGCGTCTAGCACTTCATTTGGATTCTCACAGTTGATCCCAGCAGTAAACAGTTTTATGCAAAAGCACCCCAAAGTGCATATCGACATAGATCTGCAAGACTCAGTGAGTGATCTAACCGAGCAACGCATCGATCTGGCAATCCGAATTGCGTCAGATCCCGATCCTTCTTTGATTGGTAAGCCGATTGCGGTGTGTGAATCGGTGTTGGTGGCATCGCCACAATACTTGCAAACTCACCACGCGATCGCGCATCCGCGAGATTTATCTTCACACGACTGTTTGGGTTACAAAAACTTTGAGCGTCACGTGTGGCATTTGTCTCAGGGCGACCAGTTCGAATCGGTGGGAATTGAGTGTCGCCTAACCAGCAATGAGGCCACGGCGTTATTGCATGGCGCGTTACAAGGCATGGGTATTTCGATGCTGCCAACCTATTTGAGCAATATCTATCTGCAATCGGGTCAGCTTGAGTCGGTGTTGCCGAATTGGAAGCCAAATGATCTCAACATTTACGCGCTGTATTCATCACGTAAACACTTGTCTCCTGCGGTGAGAGCCTTCATCGATCACAGTGAAGATTACTTTAAACTGCACCCTTGGTAATCGCGAAGGCGTCGTTGTCCCGACTTGAGATTCATACAAGATCCTGTACCTTACATGGATATATTTTTCGCAGCGTCATTTAGAGTTTTAGTTAATGTCACAAGTTCGCATCAAATTTATTGCTTCCGATATGGATGGCACTTTGCTTGACCAATACGGTCGTTTGGATCCAGAGTTTTTCGACCTGTTTTTGCAACTGGAAGAGCAAGGTATTTTGTTCTCCGCTGCGTCTGGTCGTCAGTATTACAGCCTGCGAGACACGTTCGCGCCAATCAAAGATAGAGTGTTGTATGTGGCCGAAAATGGCACCTTGGTGATGTACCAAGACAAAGAGCTCTACAGTTGCGCCATTCCTAAAGCGGAAGTGGCGGAGATTGTGAAAGCGGCTCGTGAAATTGATGGAGCGAACATCGTATTGTGTGGCAAGCGCTCGGCGTACATCGAAACGCATGATCAGCAATCACTGGAAGAGTTTCAAAAGTACTACCATCGCTGTGAAACGGTGACGGATTTGCTTGAGGTCGAAGACGAGTTCATCAAGGTAGCGATTTGTCACTTTGACGGTTCGGAAGAGCTCCTGTTCCCGACCATGAACGCGAAGTTTGGTGCAACGCATAAAGTTGTAGTGAGCGCAAAAATTTGGCTGGATGTGATGAATGCCGAGGCATCTAAAGGCGCGGCCATTAAGCATCTTCAAGATACAATGAATTTTACTCCGGCCGAAACCATGACGTTTGGTGATTACCTCAACGACCTCGAAATGCTGCAAGTCAGTGAGCATTCGTACGCGGTTGCCAATGCGCATGAAGAGATTAAGAAAATCGCTCGTTATTCTGCGCCAAGCAACCAAGAGGCTGGGGTACTCAAAGTGATTAAAGAGAAAGTGTTAGCGAAGTAACGCCCTCCTTTCGATGTTACTTTCTTGTTAACGTAGAAAGCCCCGCAGTACATGCGGGGCTTTGTTTTTTTGTGTGTGATGGGAGGGGGGAGTAATGTTCCCGTTTTTTAGCGCACGTAGTTGGCAGTTGCGCTGACTAAAAAGTGCTGCAACTTTCCATCCGATTTTGGTACCCACAAGTCGTTGTGGTATTGGTAGATACGGCCATTGACGGTCACAGACAAGGTGTTATCACCCGTTTGTTCCATGCGAATAAACTGATCCGAAGTGACCAAAAACGGCTCTTGTTCTTCAATGCTCTGACCCGTTGCCAATACGAAGTAACCGAATCGGTTACCAGCATCCGGATCGGTTGAGTAGATTCGATGGCCAACGAGGCTGTAGTCGTCGTTGAGTGCCTGCTCAAGCGTTTTTTGCCCGATGGTTTCGTGCGATGGAATAAATACCCAAGCCAACACACCTGCCGCAATGACTGCCAGTAGAAGCAGTACTTGCATGAACTTTCTCATCATATATACCGTTTAACGTTGAAATTTCATTTTGTACATGCGCTTATCCGCTATGCTGATAAGAAAGTCAACATTGTCACTGTCTTTAGGGTATTGCGCTAAGCCCATGCTTGTTGAAAGTGTTGAGACTTTATCGGAGTTTAATATTTGTGCATCAAAGACGGTATTTATCTGCTCACGTACGTTCTCTTCATTGAGATGTTCACCTTCAAGGATAACCGCGAACTCATCTCCTCCCATGCGATAAACAGTAAAATCATTGAGTGCCATAGAATTAAGCCGCCTAGCGATTTCCCGCAGTACAGTGTCGCCAACTTGGTGTCCGTGTGTGTCGTTGACTTCTTTAAAACCATTTAAATCTAGAATCCAGAGAGAAAAGGGCCTTTTTTCTTGAGTAAATTTGTTTAGGGTAATGAATAGTGCATTGCGGTTCCCTAGGTTCGTTAAAGGGTCGCTGAGCGCCAATTTTCTATGAAAATGGGATTCACGATAAAAGAAATAAGTTAGAGAGATAATCGACAAAACGAACGTCGCAAACAACATATATTGTGCTTGCATTAAGCGCTGGGTTTGACCTTTTTGTGCTTCATAAGCTTTACTGCTTAGGCGGAAGTTTTGATTAACGAAGTCTATTAAGCCTAAATATAGTGTTTGAGTTGAACGATAAAATGCAGCAGCAGCTTGGCTGTCACCTGTTCTAGCTTCTACTAGTTGTTTTTCTAGCTCTTTGAACTCTTCAAAAAGATTAATGAAGTAAAGGTGCATGTTGTTCCGAGAAAAGAACTTATTGGCTTTCGTGCTACTGGTCAATAAGTCAAAGCGGCTCCACGCTAACTCGTATTGAAGCTCTGCACCATCAATATTCAATACGTTTTCATCTAACCGTCTGGCCTCGCCGACAAGTTCTGATAGTTCTTTGGAGAGTTGGAATAAAAACCAAGTCGCTTGTTTTTGTTCGTTATTAAAATTTTGTGAGAGTGAACGTGTTTGCTGTAAAAGCACGACATTCGCGAGAAGCAAAGAAACGGCAAACACCACCAGCAGCATTTTGCTGGTGGTAGAATATTGCAATATTCTTTGTTTCTTAGAATAGGGTTCTGATAACTTCATTCTTATTATTTTTCTTTTATTTCATTTACTTGCCATACCATTTGCGCATGATATTTATTGTAGTTTAGCTCTGGATAGAGATTGAGTGGATATATCACCCAGAAAGGGCCTTTATTCCTGACTTTTATGTAATTCTGATCTTGTTGATAAGCCAGTATTGGTTGATATCGAAGAATATCTTGTCGGGACAATGTCGAGTGATAGTCGTTTAAGCTGCTGATATCAACCTGCTCTGGTACCTTTCCGTAGACGTGTGTAAGAAGCGTGCTGAGTTTAACGCCTAAAAACTCTGACGAAGCAGGAAGCCAAGGCAATGTCATCGTGTAGCTAGTGGTAGGTAAAGCTTGGATCTCTTCCAGTTCCAGTATGACACTAGGCTGCTGGCTACTACTAAATACGATCGTATTTGCAGACAAGAATGGCGCGGCTTTGTTGCTTAAATCGATGGAACTAAATCAAGAAGCTACGATCTGATCGGCTACACCCATTAATCGTCGTAGCC
>NZ_JAWOWL010000009.1:0-156493 GCF_033340395.1 Vibrio sp. 1159
GAAACTCAGTATATTGTTTAAGAACTGAACAACATGGGGCTACCATGTCTTCTCATCGAATTAAGCAACAAAGCCTAGTCATACCGCATTTCGTAAGTCAGAAAATAACCCTTTAAAGTTTTCTGCAAACTTAGAAGATGCGATTCATAACTTATATAACCGTCAAACCGCTAGCTTCTTAAAGCCAAATGCAGCCATTAAAGAAGCATTTAATGACATCGAAAGTCATGAGCAAGCCTTAATGAAAGGTGTTGAAGGTACGGTTTCGAGTGTTATGTCACTTGTTGAACCTACTTCTATATACTCAGATGCTTTAGCGAAAGACACGGTTATTAATAAGGTTATTCCAGCTAGAAAATATGCTCAAAGTTGGAAGAGGTTTGAGGATATTCATGAAAAGTTATCCGATGATATTATCAATAAAGAGTCTCCGTTCTATTTAGAAGACTTCGCTAAGCACTATGAATTAGCATTAAAAAACAAAGGCTAGGAATTAGGGTGATGAAAAAGTTTTACCAATATATTTTGTTATTAATTTCAATGGCTTTATTTGGGTGCTCAGCAGCGAACCTAGTTGTTGATCCATACTCAGATTTAGAAATAGCAGCAAGTCATAACATTAATCCTGATTCAAACGGCAGGCCTTCTCCTGTAGTGGTGTATGTATTTGAATTAACGTCAAATACCATTTTCGAAAGCCAGGACTTTTTTTCTATTTATGAAGAAAGTGAAAAAGTCTTAGGACCTGATTTAGTGAATAAATATGAAATTTCATTAACTCCAGGTCAGAAAGAAACATATCAAGCAAGTATGTCTCCAAAGACAGAATATTTAGGCATTGTCGTAGCGTTTCGAGATATTGAAAACTCAAATTGGCGACAAGTCATTAAAGTGGATAAGACCGGTTACAACACATATCAAGTATTGTTAGAAGATCTGTCTTTGGTCGTTAAATAACGTTTAGTTGGCTAATTATAAATGACGCAATACTCCAAGACGGCTTGGTGCGAAGGAATGTTTTTACGTCCCCAGCACTTCCAACAACAAGAACGCGCAACCTCTCAAGAATTCAAGGGCTTACATCAGTTAGGTGGGGCTTACAATTGGGGAGTTTGGAAATGTCGAGTAAAAAAACACGCGCTAAAAGATGGTCTTATTGAACTTGAGCATCTTGAAGCTGTTTTGCCAGATATGACGTTGGTTAATACGTTAATATCCAACGATTCAGTTTCGCCTCTACTTATTGATAAAAACACTGAAAATACGTTAGTAAAAATAACTCTCCCTCTTTCAAGTGTTACAGGTAAAAACGTTTCGGATGTAAGCGAATCGATCGTCTCTCGTTATGTACTTCAAGATATCGCCGTGATAGATAACCTTACAGGACAAGATGAGGAAACCATCCAAGTTGCAGCCCTTAATCTAGAGTTGAAAGCGAGTAATGACAAATTAGCGGGTTATGTGGAGTTACCTATCTTAAGGATCAAAGAGGTAACTCCTGAAGGGGAAGTTATACTAGACGATGAGTACGTTCCTCCGCTTATCAATCTCCTTAGCGACAAAGTTATGTCAGCTTATCTACGTAACGTTATCGCGATGACAAAGATGCGTGCTGACGTTATTGCACAGCGCTTGATTAAGGGTAAATCTGCATCGGCTTCTGCTGTTGATTTCATCATGCTCCAAATGCTGAACCGATATGAGGCGAAGTTAAAGCATTTCAGTGAGTTAGATAGGTTACATCCACTGGAATTAGCGACGACACTTAAAGGTTACATTGGTGAGTTAGCCACTTTTTCTAATAAAACTAAAAGAGTCCCAAGTTTGCTTGCGTATGATCACTTAGATGTATCAAGTGTCTATAGCGAGTTGAATCAGATACTCAGTCAGTACCTCAGTGTTGTTCTTGACCAAACTGCGACCAAACTTCCGTTGGAGCCTCGCCAGTACGGTATTCAAGTGACGCCACTTCCAGATAAACGCTTGCTTGAGTCATGCCAATTTGTGCTAGCAATTAAAGCAGATACCACAACAGATGAAATAAGACGCCTGGTCCCAGCGCAACTCAAGTTTGGCCCCGCAGAACAGATTCGCGATCTAATTAATAATCAGATCAACGGTATAAACGTAGTGCCGCTGAGTGTCGTCCCGAGACAGATTCCTTACCAAACGGGTTATGTCTATTTCGAAGTTGTCAAGAAAGGGCCATTTTGGATGAGGCTAAAAGATAGTGGCGGTATTGCGCTTCACCTATCAGGGCATTTTCCGAATGCTGAACTTGAGCTTTGGAGTATTAATAAATAGGCGCGCTCTGTATGGAACAAACGATAGTAAAACCAACACCGGGTGGAAGAGCTCCCGCATCGAAACCACAATCAGAAAAGTCTGTGGATAATACCGTAGTTATCTCAAAAATCCCTGAATTGGTGAACAATGATTCAGTGGTCGCTTATGGGAATAACTCTCTACTAGCAGAGGCGAATGGCCTGTTATCTATTATCGGTCAAATTCGGTCGACAGCGACTCATTCCGATCCGTTGTTTCTAAAAGAGACATTGGCACAAAAGCTTAGAGATTATGAGAACCGATTACGTCAGCATGACGTTGATTTGGATACCATTGATACAGCTCGTTATTGTTTATGCTGTTCACTAGATGAAGTTGTCCTTAACACCAATTGGGGTGGGCATTCATTCTGGAGTCACGATTCATTACTTAGCTCCTTCTATGCTAGCAGTCAAGGTGGGGAAGCGTTTTTTAAGCATCTTGATAAGTGCATGGCGAAACCAGATGCGAACTTAGATTTGCTTGAACTAATGTATGTGTGCTTATCTCTCGGGTTTCTGGGTCAATACCGTTTAGAAAAAAATGGACTGGAATCGCACCGGAAATTGAGAAGACAGGTTATTGCTACTCTTAAGTCTTATGGGAGAGGAGTCCCTCAGGAGCTAAGTAATAGTATCGACCAACACATTTTGAATGGCTCAAAGGCTTCTGATAGAGCCCCTCTTTGGGTTGTATGTTCTGTAACGGCGGCATTATTGGTCTGCATATATATGTATTTTAGCTATGAGCTAAATAAGGCATCCAATCGCACCTTTTCTCAATTAGTCAATTTGATTCAACCGCAACAACTTAACCAAGATGCAACGTCAGAATCAAAATCAGCGCCAATTGCAGAAAAGATTTCAATGTATCTAGCAACTGAGATCGGTAAGGGGCTAATCAATGTTGAGCCGCTGCAAGACAGGGTAAGAATTTCGTTAAAGTCTCAAGATCTATTTGAATCAGGTAGTGCTGATGTTGTCGCTTACATCCAACCCGTTATTTCTAAGCTTGCGAGAACATTGGAGTCGACCCAAGGCAAGATCATTGTTACTGGTCACACCGACGATAGGCCTATTTTCACGAGTAAATATCCCTCGAACTGGCACCTATCATTAGCTCGAGCCACTGCTATGTCTGAACAACTGATCTCGAATAGTGCATTAGAAGGGCGAGTGATACCCGAGGGATTGGGGGATGCAAGACCATTAGTTGAAAACAGTAGTGATGAAAACCGAGCTATTAACCGCCGGATTGAAATCGACCTTCTTGTCGCGAATTAATAATAGGTAGATAGAGATGCGTATTAAAGAAATTGGCAGAATATTTACTCAAAGATGGTTTCTCGGTCTTATCGGTGTCGCTGCTTGTTCTATTTTCATTTGGGTTGTTGGTCCACTTATTGCGATAGCGGGATATGAGCCCCTAAAGAGTGACTTTCAACGGCTAGTCACTATTCTAGTGTTGGTGTTGCTTTGGGCGATATTTAACGTTACCAAGCAGCATAAGCAAAAGGTGAAAGAAGACGAAAGTATTCAAACGTTGCTTGAGGTTGATAGCCAATCAGATAAAGAAGCAGCAAGTGAAATTGACTTAATGCGCGAGCGTATTGAGCAAGCTGTCAAAGTAGTGACGAAAACACACAAAGGCAAGAGAAGCTTGTATGACTTACCGTGGTATGTGTTGATTGGCCCTCCTGGAACGGGGAAAACAACCGTATTAAAGCAGTCGGGGTTAGAGTTTCCATTAGGAGACAGCCTTGGCTCTGACTCTATTGCCGGTGTAGGTGGCACTCGCCACTGTGATTGGTGGTTTGCAAATAAAGCAGTTCTTATAGATACGGCTGGCCGGTATACGACACAAGACAGTCAAGAAAAGGTCGACTCTAAAGCGTGGCATGGTTTCTTAGGATTGTTGAAAAAGTATAGAACGCAAAGACCAATTAATGGTGCGATTGTTACGATAAGTTTAGCCAGCGTGATGTCTCAGACTCGAACCGAGCGAAGTCTTCATGCTCGAGCAATTAAGTCGAGACTTCAAGAACTGAAAAACCAGTTAGGCATGCAGTTTCCGATTTACGTATTGCTCACCAAAATGGATTTAGTTGCCGGTTTCAATGAATTCTTTGCCGATTTAAGTAAGGAAGAACGAGATGATTTATTTGGTTTCATGTTCCCTCGTGAAGTGGATGATGAAAGAGGCGTTATTTCTCTATTCAACAAAGAATTTCATGGCATGTTGGAGCGCCTTGATGCCCGTATGCTTAGAATACTTGAAACTGAGGACGATTTAGATAAACGCGCGCTTATCTTTGAATTTCCAAAGCAATTAAGAGTGCTACAAGCTAATCTTGACGAGTTTTTAGCTGAAATTTTTGCACAAAACAGTTTTGAAGAGCCTGCCTTGATTCGTGGTGTGTTTATGTTGAGTTCGGTTCAAGAAGGCTTACCAGTCGATAAGCTGATGAATGAATCAACCAATGGACTTGGGTTAAATCGTTTAGCTCTAGCAAAGAGTCAGACTGGTTCTCATAGTTATTTCGTAAAGAATCTTTTTGACAAGGTTATTTTCAAAGAGCAACTGTTAGGAACAGTTAATCGTCACTATCAAAAGCAGTCAGGTTGGATGCGTCGAGGTGTTTACATTGGATGTACAACGCTACTGCTAGGAGCTTCTGCGCTTTGGTTTATGAGTTATAAGTGGAACTCACAGTTAATTGTCGATACCAATGAACAAGCTAGCCATATTGATGCACTGATTGGCGCTCAAAGTTTAGATTTTGAAGCGGATATTGTTTCAGCTGTAGAAACATTAGATAGGTTGATGACGCTTCCTCTCGGAAAGCAAAGCAACTACGGTGATGCCGACTCTGTAAAGAGGTTTGGTCTCTATCAAGGAGACAAAGTATCTCAGGCGGCAAACAATGCATATTCTGATGCTTTGACCCAATATTTCGCCCCTTTGCTTCTTGATAGCCTGGTGTCAGAAATGGAGAGCAATCAACAGCATCGTGAGTATTTGTACGAAACGTTAAAAACGTATTTGATGTTATTCAATCCAGACAAATATCAACAAGATGAAGTGTTGGCTTGGTTTAACTTTTATTTCGAACGTCAATATCCGGGTGAGCTAAACGCAGACTTAAGAAGACGCTTGCTACAGCACACTCAATATTTATTAGGCAACGATGGACAAGGCTTTACTTACAACACTGCTGCCGTGACGAGTGCTCGAGAAGTGTTGACTCAAATGTCTCTACCTGAACGTGCTTATCAGCGAATGAAAATACAATTTTCTAAGAGTCATGTACCTTCATTTCGCTTGACTGATGTATTGGGACCTAAAGGGCTTGAGCAGTTCGAGCGAGCTAGTGGAAAACCGCTATCACAAGGCATTTCGGGTTTCTACACGTACAATGGTTTTCATAGCATTTTTCAGATTCAGATCAACCGTACAGTAAAAAGCCTAATGGAAGAGAACTGGGTTTATGGTGACGATCTTAAGGCTCATGAAATTGATCAAGATAGTGCCATCCAAGGCGTTCAGTCTCGATACTATCAAGATTATGTTAATGAATGGAAAACGTTGATCGAAGATATTCAATTGAAGCAGGCTCCGAGCCTAGAACTTGCGACAGAGCAAGCGAGGGTTTTATCTGGAGTTGAAAGACCAATCGAATCTTTGTTGAGAGCAATCCAAAAAGAGGTTGCTCTATCAAAAGTATCATTGTCAGAAAATCAAAAAGCCGCTTCTGAAGTTGCTGGTAAAGTTGCCAAAGTTAAGTTTTCAAATACGGCAGATAGACTAGACATGTATTTACCTGAAGAAAACGGTTTCAATGTTGCTCTGCCAGGTAAAGAAGTCGAATCACATTTCTCAGAGATTTTACGCCTTGGTGAGCAAGACTTTGATGATATTCAACAAGCAATGATTAACTTGCGTTCGTATTTAAGTGACTTATCAAGCTCTGGTAACAATCAGAAAATTGCCTACAAAAGTATTTTAGATGGAACCGTTACACAAGATGTCGCAGCTTCCTTTGCTCGTGCTAAAGAACTTTTGCCGAGACCATTTAATCAATGGCTAGGTGAGCTTTCTCAAGAGTCGGTCAAGTTTGCGGAGAGCGGTTCGAAGGATCATCTAAATCAACTTTGGGTAACACAAGTGGTGCGCCCTTATCAGCGGACTATTGCTGGCAGATATCCATTCGAGCCCAATGCGAGCAGAGAAGTCAGATTGAAAGACTTTAAGCGATTCTTTGGTTATGGGGGCACGCTTGACGCATTCTTCCAAGAATACCTCGAACCGTTTGTGGATACTTCGAAAAGTCGTTGGCGATTAGAAAAGGAAATTGGAGTTCGTCCAGAAACACTAATGGTCTTTCAAAGAGCGCAACGTATCAGGCAGTCTTTCTTTGAATCTGATAATTCATTACGCGTAGAGTTTGGTATGAAGCCTGTTTATCTAGACCAGCACATTACTCGATTTGTCTTAGAGTTGGGTGGACAAGATTTGGTTTATAAGCATGGACCAGCAAGAGCTAAATCGTTGAGTTGGCCTGCCGGTCAAGATCAGACTCGAATTGTGTTCACACCACCTGAATCTAAACGCGAAATTGCGCATACCTATGAAGGTGAGTGGGGCATATTCAAGCTTTTGGATCAATCACTTAAAGCAAGGCCAGAATCGCGTAAAGACAATATAGTTATGATTGATTTAAAGGGAAACAAGGTGCAACTAGAGCTTATTCCTTCTAGTGCCATTAATCCGTTTTGGTCAAATGAAATGGAGAGGTTCAGATGTCCACGAACCTTATAACATCAGGCTGGGGCTATATCGGTAAAATGCCTGCAAAAGGGGACTTTGTGAAAGATGGTTTATCACAAGATTTCTCGGAGCGTTGGCATGATTGGCAACAGGCGGTTATTGCAGTCAGCAGGGAACAACTGGGCGAAAGCTGGAATGAGCACTTTTTAACGGCTCCTGTGTGGCACTTTGCTTTGGATATTAGCTATTTAGAAGACTCAACCTACATTGGTAGCATGATTCCTAGTGTTGATGCATGCGGTAGATACTTTTTCTTTACTATAGCTCGTGCCGTAAAAGGTGAAGCTGCGCAATATTGGGGTGACAGAGCTTGGACCGAGGACAGTGCCGCTCTTGCTCTTTCAGTACTTGAGGACGACTTTGTCTTTGATGTTTGGCATAAGAGTACTCAAGAAAAAAATGACCTCGTTGCGAATGTGACAAGTGAAGTGAGGCCTCTGGAGTTTCTTTATCAAAGCCAAATATCTACAGTTTTTCATGATCACGGCAATACTGATCAAAACACGCTTTTGAATTTCCTCATTAAAGAGAAATTGAGTAAACCATGTTTTTGGTGGACTGAAGGTTCAACGAAGGTTGAACCATGCATGTTCATTACGAGTGGATTTCCTTCAATTGGTCAGTTTTCAGCCATGCTTGATGGCGGCTGGAAAAAGTGGAATTGGTAGGATAGAAGAATGAATTGGAACTATTTTACCTTTGCTAAATCGCACGCAGGAAAAGTACGCCCTTATAACGAGGATGCTCTGTTGGATATGACAGAGCAGCATATTTGGGTGGTTGCTGATGGAATGGGTGGACACAGTGCTGGCGATATAGCAAGCCAGATGCTAGTGGATAGAGTCGCGCGCCACATGCAGGATGTCTCCAATACTAATATCGATGATATCCGAAGAGTGGTTCAAGAAGCGAACTTAGAAATTTACCAATACGCACAAAATCACTTAGACGGTAAAACGATGGGAACAACACTTGTTTTGTTGTTTATTCAGGATGGGTATTACCACTGTCTTTGGGTGGGTGATAGCCGAATTTACCAGCTTAGAAGTGGTAATTTTGTCCAAAAAACACGTGATCATAGTCAAGTCATGGACTTAGTGGAGCAGGGCTTATTGGCATTTGAAGATGCCGAATCTCACCCTCTTGCAAATGTTATTACCAGAGCTGTTGGGGTCGACGAAAGTGTCACTATTGATCAAGTTTCAGGGCAGTTGGCTGACGGCGATCAGTTTCTACTCTGTAGCGATGGACTCTCTAAGGAACTTACGAGTGAGGAAATTCATCGGACATTGTATGCAGACTCAGTCAACCAAGCTGGATTAGCGCTCATGCATTCGGCTTTGGTTCGGGGCGCAAGTGATAACGTAACTTGTGCTTTGATCAAAGTTCGCCAAGCGCAAACGGAGTGCGAAACAGTAACTAGAGAAGACGCGACAATACCTGTCTTTCTAAGAGGGAGAGCTTATGAGTAATGAAATGTTTGATTGGTATGAACAAGCGTTGGCCCCTATATCTCAAGAAAATCCTACAGGTGTTGATCCTAGAGAGGATGTATCACCACAGTCTGCTTACTATCGGTTGAAAGATCAGCGTATGGCCGCCCGCAACGCTGAACGTAATGCTCTTATAGAAGAAGAAAGTATCTATACCCACAGTAATTTATGGCGAGTATTTATTGAAGATGTCCCAGAAATACTCACGAATCAGTCTAAAGATTTGGAATTTGTTGCCTGGCTTATAGAAGCCCTAACTCGATTGTATGGTTTTCGTGGTATGGGCGTTGGCTACAAACTCGCAACCAGTTTAATTGAGAACTTTTGGGATGATCTGTACCCAATGCCTGATGAAGATGGTATTGAGACAAGAATATCGGCGATTATTGGCCTCAATGGTATCGATAGTGAAGGAACACTTATTTTTCCAATTGCTTGTATACCATTGACTGACTTAGGCGTGGAGCAAGCTTATGCCTATTGGGAATATCAGCAAGCTATAGAGCTTGAGCGCTTAGACGAAGATAAGCGCCGAAATCGAGTCGAGCTTGGGGCTGTTGAGCTATCTGAAATTACAACTACGGTTAAGTCGACTTCTGATACGTTTTATCGAGAATTAATCACGGATTTGGAGTTCGCTAAGGAATCATTTAATGAATTCAGTCAGCGATTAGATGAAGCGGTCGGTGATGTGACTCCTAGTTCTTATATATCAAAAAGACTTGAATCAATACACTCGGCATTAAAGCACCTTCTTGGAGATCGTTTTAATCAACCACAAGCGGTGTTTGAAGAGCTAGAGGATCTTGATGAATCTTCTTCTGAACAACCGTTAAGTTCACAAAGTTGTGATGCATTATTAGCGACAAACATGAAATCACGAGAGCAGGCAATTAGACAATTGCAGCAAGTAGCTGATTTCTTCCGAGAGAGTGAACCTCACTCACCAGTTTCTTACTCCATCGAACAGATCATTCGTTGGTGTGGGATGCCTCTGCCGGAGTTACTGGCGGAACTTATCTCCGACGGGGATGCAAAGAAAAGCTACTTCCGTTTGGTTGGCATAGCAGAACAAAATGAAAATTAATAAAGGGAGAATGGTATGACGAGTATCCACTCGAAACTATCACGAGTACGGAAGCCTCGTGTCCACATTACCTATGATGTTGAAACTGAAGGTACAACTCTTAAGAAAGAACTGCCTTTTGTTGTAGGTGTAATGGGTGATTTCGCTGGTCAAAACACAGAAGCGTTGAAGCCATTAAAAGACCGCCGTTTTATTCAGATCGATCGAGATAACTTTGACGATGTACTCAAAAAAATGAATCCATCGGTGAAGTTTAAAGTTGCGAATAAGCTTGCGAATGACGATTCACAGTTTGAGGTCGATTTAAACTTTAAATCAATGCAAGACTTTGAGCCTGCTGCGATCGTAAATCAAGTTGATCCACTACGCCAATTGATGGAAACGCGTAATAAACTGCGTGATTTGATGACAAAAGTTGACCGCTCAGAAGAGCTTGAAAATATCCTAGAGGATGTTTTGAACAATACGGACAATCTGGCAAGACTTGCAGGCGAGTTAGATCTTGACAAGAAAGCGAAGTCAGACAGTACTGAAGGAGCGGAATAATGACGACTGAAGCTGAAAAACAGTTAGATCCAACAGTTAATGAACAGACAACTTCATTCTTAGATCAAGCTATTGGTGCGACTAAGCAGACCGAAGCTTCTCGTGCTGAGGAGCTGATTAAAACGCTCGCTGAAGAAGCAATGAAAGGGACAGTTACTTGGAACAAAAACCTAACAGTAACTTTTCGTGAAGCGATTAATTTGCTCGATAGGCAGATTTCTGATCAGTTGTCTGAAGTAATGCATCACCCAGAATTACAGAAACTCGAAGGTTCTTGGCGCGGCTTAAATTATCTAGTGATGAATTCAGAGACCAGCTCTACTTTGAAAGTTCGCATGATGAGCATGACCAAGAAAGAGCTACATAAAGACTTGAGCAAAGCTGTTGAGTTTGATCAAAGCCAGATCTTTAAAAAGGTTTACGAGTCTGAGTTTGGTAGTGCTGGTGGTGAACCGTATGGTGCATTGATTGGAGACTATGAGTTTACCAACCACCCAGAAGATATTGAGTCGTTACGCCTAATGTCAAATGTAGCGGCTTCTGGCTTCTCTCCATTCTTGTCCGCAGCTTCACCAGCACTATTCGGCTTTGATGAGTGGACTGAGTTGTCAAAACCACGCGACCTAGATAAGGTATTTGAATCACTAGAATACGCCCAATGGCGTTCGTTCCGCGAGAGTGCCGATTCGCGCTTCGTTAGTCTGACGATGCCAAAAGTCCTTGCTCGTTTGCCATACGGACAAGCTACCGCTCCAGTCGAAGAGTTTGGGTTTGAAGAGTTCGAAGTAGATCCTGTTTCAGGTATTGCTGTTAACGCTGAACATAACGACTACTGTTGGATGAACTCTTCGTATGTTCTTGGTGTTAAGTTAACCGACGCATTTTCAAAATATGGATTTTGTACTGCCATCCGTGGTGCAGAAGGCGGCGGTCGAGTGGATAACTTGCCAACGCATTTCTTCATGAGTGATGATGGCGACCCTGATATGAAGTGCCCAACAGAGATTGGTATTACCGACAGACGTGAGGCGGAGCTTGGTAAGCTTGGTTTCTTACCACTTTGTCACTACAAAAACACCAACTATGCAGTGTTCTTTGGTGCGCAAACCTGTCAAAAACCAGCGAACCATGAATCCCCTGAAGCAACGGCCAATGCGGCCATTTCTGCCCGCCTACCTTATATGATGGCAACATCTCGTTTTGCGCATTATTTGAAAGTAATGGCTCGAGATAAAATTGGTAGCTTTATGGAAGCAGAAGACGTTGAGTCTTGGCTGAACCGCTGGATCCTAGGTTACGTCAATGCTTCTGAAGGCGGTGGTCAAGAGATCAGAGCGAAATACCCTCTAGCAGACGCTCGTGTTCAGGTTAAGGAAATTCCTGGCGCACCTGGTTCTTACAATGCCGTAGCATGGCTGAAGCCTTGGTTACAAATGGAAGAACTGACCACATCTTTGCGACTTGTGGCAAAGATCCCTCAGTCAGGTGGATAAGAAATGAATTGGCTGGTCGAAAGGCCAGCCATGACCAATCTTTATGTTCTAGATGGAATTAGCAGTGTCACTTAACTTTCGCGACCCTAGCAAGCTAAAACATGAGTTCAGTACCGGAGGCTATGCTGAACTTGATAGCCCGTGGTTGACTCGATTCAATGAATCTTCTGATCTTGTAGCGTCAGCGCGAATTTGGATAGAAGGTACACGTTCAAGAGATTTGGACAGCTTTCGTCATAGTGTGATGAACACAATTAACCGCATTGATGAGCTATTAGAATCTCAACTAAATGAAATATTACATCATCCTGAGTTTCAACAGCTCGAAAGGGGGTGGGTTGGAGTTAGGTATTTATGTGAACAGGTTGATTCTCGTTCATCGGATTCTGTAAAAGTTAAGGTTTTAACGGCGACATGGAATGAAATCAGTAAAGATGCTTTAAAAGCCATCGAGTTTGACCAATCAGCACTATTTAAGTTGCTCTATCAAAATGAATATGGCATGGCAGGGGGAGAACCCTTTGGTGTGGTGGTTGGAGATTATCAGCTTCGCTGTGATCCTAGTAAAAATTATTTTGATAGAGATCTGTCTGTGTTGAGTAAGATCTCTCAGTCTGCAGCTGCAGCATTCAGCCCATTTATCATGTCTGCATCGCCAGAGATGTTTGGTGTTGATAGTTTCGCTCAACTCTCTGCGATAAGAGATATAGCGGCCCAATTTGAACAGGAAGATTATGCAAAGTGGCGTAGTTTGAGAGACAACGATGACGCTAAATTTATTGGTTTGACTGCACCTAACGTCTTGTTCCGTCAGCCATACAAAAGTGATGGCTCGCGGAATGATAAATTCAATTTTCAAGAACACATCTACGACTCCAACCGAGATTTGCTATGGGGGAGTAGTGCGTACTGTTTTGCTGCCGTATCAATTAGAGCATTTCAGGAACATGGTTGGTTCACGCATATGCGAGGGATTAAACAAGGCGATTACAGTCAGGGCATTATCGTCGCTCCTACAAGGAGCAAGATGCGTGTTAACGGCAAGAATGATCGTGAAAGATGTCCGTTAAACTTGAAAATCTCTGAGAGAAAAGAACAAGAATTGTCTGAGTGCGGTTTTATTTCTATTTCTCCAATACCTGAGACTGATATGGTAGGGATGACCTCGAATGTATCTCTCTACAAGCCCAAACAATACGCAGAAAAGCATATTTCAACGAATGCAAAACTGACATCGATGTTGCAATACACATTGTGTGTATCGCGAGTCGCACATTATCTCAAGGTTATGGGGCGTGACAAAATTGGTGGGTATCAAGACGCAGAAAGCCTAGAGCGTGACTTTCAACGCTGGTTACATCAGTACACTACCGCATCAGATGAAGCGTCTGATGAGCTTCGAGCTAAATACCCCCTAAATGAAGCAAAAATTACAGTTCGAGAGAAAAGAGAAACTCCTGGACATTATTACTCAGTTATCCATTTGCGACCGCATTTTCAACTCGATCAAATGGTATCTAGCATTAAATTAATTACCGAATTATCACCAGAGCACATGGTGTAAGGAAATAACAATGACTCAATGGAAAAATGCTTTGTCCCAAGGCCTATTGCAACACGCTCTAGAGCAGTTAACTGATGAAATTAAAGCAACACCTAAAGATGCGAGCTTGAGAAGTTCCTTCATTGAGCTTCTTTGCATTGATGGGGACTTCGAGCGTGCGGACGCTCAGCTCATGCAATCGATTAAATTGTTTCCTGAGTATCTGCCTGGTGCAAGTCAGCTACGACATTTAGTGAAAGCAGCTCAAGCTAGAAAGGATTTTATCAATGGTGCGGCTAGTGCCAAAGTAATAGGTGATGAGGAATTAACTAAAGAGCTTGTTCGATTTAATCTTGCTCTCGGAAATCAAGAGTACGAAGAAGCGTCACGTCTATCGCATCGCATTGAAGAGCATCGTACTATTAAAGGGTTTAACGTAAACGGCACAAACTACGAAGATGCTAGAGATATTGATGATCGTTTAGGTGGTTACATTGAACTGTTTTCTACAGCAGGTAACTATTTTCTTGTACCCATATCGAGCATCCATACGCTAGAAGTTAAAGCACCTACTTCTTTGTTAGAGAGTATTTGGCGACCTGTCGAGTTTGATATCGATGGACTTGGTGAAGGCGAAGGCCATATGCCGTTGACATATGTTGACTCAGAGACCGATGCGCAAAAGTTAGGTCGAGAAACGGATTGGAAGCAGATTGGTGAGCAAGAATCTTTTGTTGGCTTGGGTCAAAAATGTTGGTTAGTCGGTGACTCAGCGCTTCCAATCTGTGATTTGACTACATTATTAGAACAGAAACAAATAGCGTAGAAATATCATGTCGTTAACCGTTTCTCTGCTCGACAAATTGATAGATAGTGATCCTCTCACTCGAGATGAGAAAGACTTCCCTGCAAGCCAGCAACAGATGTTGAGCAGCTTACTTAGAGATCTAGAGTCGATGCTGAATAGTCGTATTGGATGGAAAAATATTCCTGATGATCTTCTAGAGGTTCGTTATTCAATATTGAACTATGGGCTGCCAGATTTTTCCTCAATGCCCTATAGCAGCCAAGAAGGGCAGAATCAGCTTTGCGACATCGTTCATGATGCAATTAAAGAGTTTGAGCCGAGGTTAAGGAACCCTCATGTCCAGATTTCGGACGAGAAAAACGCTATTGATAGGGTATTGAGGTTACAGATAAATGCCACTTGCTTAATTGATAACAGTATTCATGAAGTGCGATTCAATTCTGAAGTAGAGCCGGTAAATTTAGGTATGAAACTGAGTAGAGCAAAATGAGTGAAGAGTTTCTCAAGTACTATAATCGCGAGTTAGCTTATTTGCGTCACAAAGGGCAAGAGTTTGGTGAGCAGTATCCCAAGATTGCCGCGAGACTTCGTATTAGTGAGGAACAGGTTGACGATCCACACGTAGAAAGATTGTTAGAAGGCTGCGCATTTCTAACAACAAGGATTAGACAAAGCTTAGACAATAGTTACCCTCAGTTTACAGAGTCTTTGATGGGACAGTTATATCCGGATTTTCACGCCCCAATCCCGTCAATGTCAGTCATTAAAATGAGCTGTTCTAACTCCACTTCCTCTTATTTTGATGTAGAAGAAGGCGAGCGAGTTGTTATCGGTGCTACTGGATATCATGAATGCGAGTTTAGAACTTGTTATCCGGTCAGAATGTATCCTGTTGATGTGACCTCTGGCGTTTTTAAAAATGCGCCTTTCAAGCCAGTTGGCTCACGATGGGAAAGCAATGCTCATTCAGTTTTGAAAGTACAGCTCACGGCTCAAGATGAAGAGACTCCTCTTGGTGAAATGGGGATAGAACGGCTGCGCTTCTATTTAAACGGTCAATCTCAATTGACTTTTAAGCTCTACCAAATGCTGTTTCAAAACCTAATTGGTTTATCTGTTGTTGTGGATGGCAAAGAAGTTCGTCCTTTAACCAAAAGACATCTTTCTGAAGTAGGATTTTCAGAAGATGAGAAAGTTGTGCCATACAGTAAAAGAAGCTTTTCAGGAGCAAGATTACTTGTTGAGTATTTGCACTTTCCTGAGAAGTTTATGTTCTTTGATATCACCGAACTTGGATTATCTGAGCTAGATCTTGGAGAGCAAGTCGAACTGTATTTTTACTTTGATACCAACGATGACTGGCTTCCAAAGCAAGTGGACGAAGAAAGCTTAATGGTAGGTTGTGTGCCTGTAATCAACTTATTTAAAAGTATTATGGAGCCTAAGCGTATTCTACCAACTGAATACGATTACCACTTGTCTCCGCAATACCAAGAATCTGAAAGTAATGAGGTTGTCTCAATTTCTGACGTAACGTTGAGAAACTGGAACAAAACGTACCACAATTTGCCATGTTATCACGCTGGTGAGCACACGCATTATACAAACACTAGTGAGATTTATTGGTTGATGAGACGTGAGGATAAGAACTGGGCTGGTGGGTATGATGAGCCAGGTAGAGAAACTTACATTTCTTTTGTTGATAAAAAACATCAATTGTTCAGCCCGGATAGCCGGGAAAACTGGTTAATGTACGTGGAAGCTGAGTGCTGTAACCGCAACTTAGCGCAGAAACTTCCATTTGGAGGTGGGCTGCCGCAAGTATCTTTACCGGAGGTAAATGACAATTTCGAATCTGTTCGTTGTTTAGTTTCTTTATCAGAAACTATTCGGCCAGAAATGGATGAAAGCACACGATGGCAGTTAACTAAGCTTTTAACTTTAAACCATTTTACCGAGGAAGATGGTTTAGCAACTTTGAAGCAGACCCTTAATCTCTATGCATTTTCTGGGACAGCAGAAACGAAAGCGGTAATCGATGCTTTAACTAAGTTAGAGTTTGAGCCTACTACAGGAAGAATTAGTCAGAAAGGCAAAGTTGGATTTGCGCACGGTATAAAAATTATTTTGACGGTTTCTGATCAAATTTTACCTAAAGAGCAGATCTTTCTCTTAGGTAGTGTTTTATCTGTTTACTTCTCGCAATATGCTGAAATTAACATTTTTACGCAGTTAGAAATAAGAATTAAGTCCACGGGAAAGTCTTTCCACCTATGGCCCGCATTAACTGGCGATAAGGTGTTGCTATGAGCGCGGAACAATTTTATCGAGAATTAAAGCAACATCCATTGTTTGAAGCGATTCATCTTATTGAACACGAAGTTCTGCAAGCAGAGGCGCAAATAGGAACAGATGCGTTACCGAAGCATGAAAAGCTAAACTTAAAGGTTAATCCATCATTAGGTTTTGAAAATGCTCAGCTTTGTGAACTGAAAAATATAGATGACAGCAAGTTAGAGATTGAGACCAATTTAATAGGCCTAACGGGTGAGCAAGGTGTGCTTCCCCAGCACTATAGTGAATTAGCTTTACATCGCCAAAAAGAAGGCGATACGGCTATGGTGGACTTCTACGATATTTTCAATCATCGCTTATTATCTCTTTATTATCGATGTTGGCAACTGAGTCAGCTGACTGTTCAGTCTCGTGCGCATGCGCAGGGCGCGCGTTCGCCGTTAGAAAGCTGTAAATCGGCATTAACTGGGAAAGGGAGTTCACTGTCCCGGCACTATGGTGGTGTGTTTGCTTCACCAGTAAGAAGTAAAGGTGGACTGAAAAGTATTCTTGAATGTTTATCTGGATGCCAAGTAAAAGTTCATGAATTTCAAGGACAATGGTTACACCTTACGAAAGAAGAGCAAACACGCCTTGCATCCCGAACTATGCCTGAAGGGCAGTTTGCTCAACTTGGTTTAGGAGCGTCTTTGGGTTCGAAAGCATGGAACATCAACGCGGGGACAACAATAGAATTTCTGCCAAAAGATAAACAGCTAGTTAGTAAATTGCTTCCTAACCAACCCAATATAGCAATCATTAAGAACGCTGCTTATGAGTTGATTGGAAAACATAAACAACTGAAGTGGCAGCTCACCACCAAACATAGTTTGCTACCACAAGCTTGTTTATCGAAACAGCAGGGGCAGTTAGGTATTGGTTCTGTGCTTAAAAAACACGAACGTACAAAAGATCGAACTATAACAATTACTATTTAAAGGAAATGTAATGGCTTCACTCTCACTTTCAGCGTTGGTCGAAAGATTGTCTCCTCAGGCTAAGGAAACACTTGAACAGGCAGCTGCGATGGCAAGCTCCCGAACTCATCACAGTATTGAAATGTCTCACTGGTTAATGATGATTATCCGCCATCCTGACGATATTTACTCTGAAGTTTTTGACGAATTTGATGTCGATAAAATCAAGGTTGAAACCGATATTCAAAAGGCATTAGAAAAATACAAAACAGGATGCCAGTCGGTGCCTGGGCTATCAGCTCATACGGTGACTGTTATGCAAAATGCCTTGTTGTCTGCAACCATTGAATTCAATCAAGAACAGTTGGGGTGCATCCATCTTTTATTTGCCTACTTGTCTGATGATACGTTAGTCAACATGGCTGGTTCGATTAGTCCTGAACTAAACAAGATAGAACCATCTCGCTTATTGAACTTTAAAGAAAGTAATGCGCCTCAATCAAGATCGAATGACTTAGCGCAGTCAAACGCGAATTCCGCCTTGAATCAATTTACAACAGACCTTACTGAGCAAGCTAGGGAAGGTAAAATAGATCCGGTGATTGGTAGAGATAATGAAATTCGCCTAATGATCGATATTTTATTAAGACGCCGACAAAACAACCCGATTCTTACGGGAGAAGCCGGTGTTGGAAAAACAGCCGTTGTTGAAGGTTTGGCGCAAAAGATCATTGATGGCGATGTACCTCCCGCTCTGCAAAATGTGGCAATTAAGTCTCTGGATTTGGCGTTACTGCAAGCCGGCGCAGGCATGAAAGGTGAGTTTGAAAACAGGCTTAAGAACCTTGTTAAGGAAGTAAACGACGCTCCACAGCCTATTATATTGTTCATTGATGAAGCTCATGGCCTAATTGGCGGTGGTGGGCAAGCGGGCCAAGGTGATGCGGCGAATATTCTGAAGCCAGCATTAGCGAGAGGTGAACTCAGAACGATCGCAGCAACAACGTGGGCAGAGTATAAAAAGTATTTTGAAAAAGATGCAGCTTTAACTAGGCGTTTTCAAGTCGTAAAGGTTGATGAGCCAGCCCCTGAACTCGCGATCGAAATGTTACGAGGCTTACTTGATGTAATGGCACAACACCACGATGTTCATATCACTAACCAAGCTCTCAATGCAGCGGTCCAACTGTCAGCTCGATACATTAATGGTCGTCAACTGCCAGATAAAGCGGTTTCTGTTTTGGATACGGCCTGTTCTCGAGTTGCGTTAAGTCAGTCATCTACACCGGGAGGCCTAGATGCGAAAAGAAACAAACTTAAAGCAAAGCAAGCTGAGTATGAGCATCTTAGCCAAGAGAGTCGGCTAGGAGCATCTCTTGATGTGCAGCTGCAAGGTGTCCGAAAAGAGATTGATGCGCTATCTAATGACATTATTGAATTAGAAGTACTTTGGGAAAAAGAAAAAGAATGGGTAAATGAAGCTAAGTCACTTAGAACCCAAATAATCCAGGAGGGTTCTGAAACTGCTAGAGACAAGTTACAAGAGCTTGAAAATAACCTTTCCGCTAACTCACAGCCCTTAGTTTTTTCGCATGTAAATGAAGCGCTAATCGCAGAAGTTATTTCGGATTGGACCGGTATACCGCTAGGTAAACTTCAGGATGATGAAATCCAAGCAGTATTGGGTTTGAAAGAAAGTTTGTGTAAGCGAGTTGTCGGGCAGGATCACGCTTTAGAGCTCATGTCTGAAGTGATAAAAACCGCGAGTGCGCAGCTCACGGATGAGACACGACCAAATGGTGTATTTCTCCTAACCGGACCAAGCGGAGTGGGTAAAACCGAATCGGCTTTGGCGATTGCAGAGAAAGTCTATGGTAGTGAAGAAAATGTCACGACTATCAATATGTCGGAATTTAAGGAAGAGCATAAAGTCTCATTGCTATTAGGTTCTCCTCCTGGTTATGTCGGTTATGGAGAAGGAGGTGTACTGACTGAAGCTGTTAGACGTAAACCTTATAGTGTAATTCTCCTCGATGAAATGGAAAAAGCGCACCCTGGTGTTCAAGATATTTTTTATCAGGTGTTTGATAAAGGCTCAATTAAAGACGGTGAAGGTCGAGATATAGACTTTAAAAACACTATTATTATTATGACCGCGAACACAGGGACCGAAACGACGATGTCTTTGTATTCTGATCCTGATTTATCTCCTGAGCCGTCAGCACTAAAAGATGCTTTACGCGATGATTTGTTGGTCGACTTTAAACCTGCATTTTTAGGGCGTGTGAACGTATTACCTTATTTGCCTCTATCAAGAAAAGTATTGATAGAAATAACAAAATTAAAGTTGGATAAAATTACGACTCGTATTCGTAAGCACTATAACGCTGACCTGTTTTTTGATGAGGAACTAATTAATGATATTGTAGACAATAGCAATGAGTCTGGCAGTGGTGCGCGTGTGGTACAAACAACCATAGAAAATACATTGCTTCCGAAGATTTCTCATGAAATATTGCATGCAATTCTTAATGATAAGACGTTTGATGAAATTATTGTTAAAGGTACAACTAGTGGACTTGATGTCTCAATAGTTTAACATCCTTTACACTCTCAATAATAATTGGGAGTTGGTTCATATTAACTATTATTTTTTATAAAAAACGCTTAAATTAAATCTTATTTAAAGATATAACAGGGCGTATTTAAAATGAAGTTTTTGATACATTAATCACTAATTATCACCAAACGTCAGATAATTAAATTACTACGATATATGTCAATTAATAATGCTATAGGAGATTAGCATGCAGTCTAATACGTATCTTAAATACGCAGATATTAAGGGTGAGGCAACAGCCGAGCAATACAAAGATTTGATTACACTACTATCTGTAGATTGGAGTGTAGGTCGTGAGATCTCATCATACACTGGTACAGCGATGGACCGTGAAGCGAGCGCTACTCGTCTATATGATTTGACTATCACTAAACTTCAAGACCGTTCTTCTCCTGACTTATTTAAAGAAGCGACGATTGGTAAAGGTAAACCAGCGGTTTTCCATATTACTAAGCAGGGTGAGAAGGTTGAAGAGATCATGAAGATCGAACTGACTGATGCGATGATTTCTAACTACTCAGTTTCTATCCAAGACGATCGTCCAGTTGAAACTATCACAATTTCTTACACAGAAATGATGATGACAGTGACTCCTACTGACGATAAGAACAACACTTCTGCTCCATTGGTATACGGCTACAGCGGTGTTAAAGGTCAACAAATGTAATTTTCATGCGGGGGAGTATTCCTCCGCATTTTTTTGAAAGAAGTATTTAATGAAAAGAGCAACTCAAGATAACAATTTCATCCGAATTTCTTCCCCATTCGGTAAAGATGCCATCATACTAAACTCGTTTGAGTATAAAGAAGAGATCTCAGAACTTTTTTCATTGCGTGCTAAAGCTTACTTTAATGATCAACGAAGTGAGTTAAACGAAATTATTGGTAAGGAAGTTACCATTACCCTTGAAAATAATGAGGATGTTTCTTCAAATCCTCGTTATATGCATGGTTACGTTTCTGCTGCAAGATTAGAAGGGAAAAGGGTTTCTAATACACATAAAGGCGAAAATTATAAAAACATAGAATTATTAATAGAGCCTAAATTACGTTTCGCTGAATATCGAAAAAATTGCAGAATATTTCAGCATAAAGATATAAAGGAAATTATCTCTGAAGTACTATCGGAGCATAGTGTTGCCTTTAGTTTTGAGCTAACCAAGTCCTATCCTAAATACACGTACAAAGTACAATATGAAGAATCAGATCTTGAATTTGTTCGACGTCTGTTATCGGAAGAGGGGCTATCATTTTGTTTTACACATACTAAGTCTGCCCATACGCTCAATATTTTTGATGACATCAGTTTTTATAAGCCGGGTACTGAGTTTTTAGTCGATTTTGATACAGGTACGGCGAAATCTAGCCACATTTCTTCTTGGCATGAAACGCAAATTCTGACTACTAAAGCGAGTCAAAAGTCAGGCTATAACATGCTCAAGCCTTCTTCGAATCCTAAAAATACTGCAAAGGGTGAAAGTGATTTTTTTACAGTGCCTGAAAGCGAGTATTTTGAATACATGGGTGAAATGGAGAGCAATGATCAATACGCACTGAGAAACACGCATGCAATAGAAGCACTACAGCAAAATGCATATTTGTGTCGTGGCGAGGCTACGTGCAGAACATTCAGCGTAGGCAAGTGCTTCAAGTTTAAAAAACATGAAGATAAATCTCGAGTTGGCAAAGAATATGTACTGTCTTCTGTTTTTTTGTCTGCTGCTGTTTATAACCAGACTGGTCAAGGTGGCACCGGTGCGCAAGGTGTCAAAGTCTCGTTTAGTTGTGTTGACTCAAAGACAATCCTTCGTCCTTCAGTTAACTATCCGAAACCTCCGATGAAAGGTTTGCAAACTGCAATAGTTACGGGGAACAAAGATGGTGAAATTTACATAGACAAACATGGCCGTATCAAAGTTCAGTTTCACTGGGACCGTGTTGGTAAATACGATGTAAATAGTTCATGTTGGATTCGTGTTGCGCAAAATATCGCAGGTAACGGATGGGGGTCGGTGTTTCACCCTAGAGTCGGACAAGAGGTCATCGTCGAGTTTGTCAACGGAGACCCTGATCAACCAATCGTTACGGGATCACTATATAACGGTAGTCAACTCCCTCCTTACGCTTTACCAGAGCAAAGTTCTCAGAGTGGTTATAAATCACGCTCTGTACAAAAAGGTACATCCAATTTTAATGAGTTGCGCTTCGATGATAAGCCTGGTGAAGAGCACATTTATCTTCATGCTGAAAAACTGTTCCAAATGCTAGTTGAAGACTGTGTTGATATCGCCGTTGAAAACAGTAAAACCGAAAAAGTGACCAATGATGTTAATCAAGAGGTTGGTCAGAACGCGAGCTTGAAAGTAGGTAAAAACTTTTCGAATGAAACGGGTGAAGTGCTGTCTTTTAATGCAGGAAAGAGCGTCGAGATCAAAGTAGGTGGTGCTTCTATTCAGATGTCTAGCTCTGGAGAAATCAATATCAAAGGTAATAAAATATCCATTAACGGCTCAGCTATTGCTCTTAAAGCTGGGCAAATTTCATTGAACTAAGGTGATTTAAAGTGGGTAAACCAGCCGCAATTTTGGGCAGCTTTCATCTTTGCCCTAAAAAAACAGGAAAGATACCGCATGTCGGTGGTCCCGTCGTTGTTGGCTCACGAAACGTAACGATTGGCGGGATACCTGCGGCAAGACAAGGCGACAAGCTTATTTGTATCGGTCCTCCGGATAGTATCTCAGCAGGTTCTTCTAGCGTAACAATCAACGGTAAACCAGCCGCGAGAGTCGGCGATTCAACGTCTCATGGTGGCAAAATTCTATCTGGTATGCCTACGGTTTTAATCGGAGGCTAGATGCCACTCGCATTTCAAACGCATCTTCTATCTTTTAATGGCCGTTCACACACCGTTCGCGAGATAGCTGATGATTCTTTTAGATTGTCCGAGGAAATCCGACCCCCTGACTTTGCTCAATCAATAGATGAGCATATATTAAGCCTCGTGCGCTCTGAGCGCGAGAGTCTTGAGCAAGCTGATATCAAGGGGAATCTCTGTGTTCTTTTACCATCTTCGGTGGACAAAAGTTTGCTTAAAGCATTGATAAGCGAGCTTTCTATTTTCGTTGACCAAACTGTCAATACTGAAATTTACTTTTATCCTTATGGCCAAGCTGCATTTTTGATGGCACTAAATCGGATAAATCGTGAAGTTAATGAAACGCAAGCGACTTGGATACTGGCTATAGAGGTTACGAGTGATGTAGAAGGGCATGTCAAACCTCAAAGCTCTATCATTTTAACCAAGTGTTTTTTTCGACATTCAGGTCTTGTGCCTGATGTTGTTCGAATTGATTTAGATGCCAAACAACAACGCATCGCCGTGGACAAGGTGTTTAAGCAATTAGGAGTAAGTTGTGAACATCCACTCAGTCAATTGTATTTATCCGTTAATAAGGAAGAACCGCAATGGTTAAACTCAATGCAATTCTTGTCTCCGTGGGTGACCGATCAAACTCAGTATCAATTTGTTGATATCAAACTTGGCGGATTGGGTGCATGTGGCGGCGTTTTAAAAGCGTTAGTGATTGATGAGCTTCAAAGAAGCAGCCCCTGCCCAGACTTTCACGTGTTGCAAGCGGACATCGAGTCAGATGGCTATGCGGTAGGAGTAATATACAATTGGCGTAGTGAATAGGTCTGGCTATTGCTTTTCCTTCTAGTAGTAGCTGAGGTTTTAGTGATGCAAATGTTATGGGGGATTGACTCGAAACTGGCCCTTTAATGATGTTTGGACAATGACTAGGCGCAGCTTGCTTTTCAAAATAGCTTTGCTCACCGCGTTTTTACAGTGTTCTTCTCGCTTTCTGATTAAATAGCCAGCCATAGAACACAAACCACATGAAAAGCTGTTCGACTCAAGATATCCTTACCGAAATAAAATAACTTGAGTTTTGGCTTGTTCGAGATCCCACCCGTGACGCATTCCTTTTTATAAACGGTACATGGACTCTGACAGAAGCAAGCCTACTCATAGAATTGGCGGAAAGTGAATTCGAATGAAGTTTATCCACACCTCAGATTGGCATCTTGGTCGACAATTCCACAACGTATCACTACTCGAAGATCAACAAGCAGTACTCGAACAACTGATTAACTATATTGAACGCAACCCCGTCGATGCAGTTGTAGTGGCGGGAGATATCTATGACCGTTCGGTGCCACCAACGGTTGCAATAGAACTGTTAAATCGAGTCGTGAAACGCATTTGTACCGAGTTAGAAACACCAATGATATTGATATCTGGCAACCATGATGGTGCAGAAAGGTTAGGTTTCGGCTCAGAGCAAATGAAAAATGCAGGTCTCCATATTGTTAGCAACTTTGAAGAGATGCTCACTCCCATCATCATAAAAACGGACTCTGCGGACGAGGTCGCGTTTTATGGTATGCCTTATAACGACCCTGAACAGGTCAGGTTTGCCTACAAAGCCTCGGTATCCACTCATGATGAGGCTCATCAATTGCTTGTTGAGCAAATTAAAGAGCGCTTTATCTCTAAGCAAAAGCGCGTGCTCGTGAGTCACTGTTTTGTTGATGGGGCTATCGAGTCAGACTCTGAACGACCATTATCTATTGGTGGTTCTGATCGCGTGAGTCATGAACACTTCTTAGATTTTGACTACGTCGCACTTGGTCATTTGCATCAGCCTCAAAAGAAAGGCGCAGAGCATATCCGTTACTCTGGCTCTCTCATGAAGTATAGCTTTGGTGAACAGAACCAGAGAAAAGGTTTCACGTTAGTTGAACTGGACAAGAAAGGATTTGTTTCTGCAGAGCATATTGATCTTACGGCTCCTCATGAAATGCGCATTGTAGAGGGCGAGCTGGATAAAGTTATTGAGCAAGGCAAAACAGACCCTAAGAATGAAGATTATTTGTTAGTTCGCTTGATGGATAAACATGCGATTTTAAACCCAATGGAAAAACTTCGTTCAGTGTATCCAAACGTTTTACACCTTGAGAAACCTGGCATGTTAATTGGGGTAGAGCAGGAAATGGCGCAAGCAAAGTTGGCGCGAAGCGAAATTGATATGTTCCGAGATTTTTTTATTGAGGCGCAAGATAGCCAGTTGTCTAAAGAGCAAGAGCAAGCTGTTACTGACATTATTAAGCAATTATCACAGCAATAGGGACCAAAGATGAAACCAATTAAACTAACCATGCAAGCCTTTGGTCCGTTTGCAAAAACTGAAATCATTGATTTTGAGAAGCTTGGCAGTAACCCTCTATTTTTGATTAATGGTCCTACAGGTTCCGGTAAAACGTCGATCTTAGATGCCATTTGCTTCGCCCTTTATGGTGAAACCACAGGTAATGAGCGACAAGGTATTCAGATGCGGTGTGACTTATCCGCGCAAGATTTACCAACCGAAGTAGTTCTCGAATTTTCGTTACACGGCAAACAATACCGAGTTGTTCGATCCCCTGAGCAGGAAGCGCCCAAGGCCCGTGGTGAAGGGATGACGATTAAAAAGCACACTGCGGCTCTTTATGAACTCGGTGAGACTGAAACGCTTATCACCAGCAAGACGACTCAGGTTAAAACTGAAGTTAGCAATATTATTGGCTTGAATGAAACTCAATTTCGTCAAGTTATGGTGTTGCCTCAAGGAAAATTCCGAGAACTGTTGCTTGCTAGCTCTAAAGAGCGTGAAGAAATTTTTGGCCAGCTCTTTCAAACTGACATATATAAAAAAATTGAGTACGCGCTCAAAGATAAAGCGAGTGCAATTAGTAAAGCGAAAGGCGAATTTGATAATCAAATTCGAGGTGCTTTACAAGTTGCAGAAGCGAGTTCTGAACAAGAGCTATTACAACAACTGGAACAAGTAACTAAGCAATTAGAGTCTGATAAAAAGAATGAGCAAGCAGCGTTAGATAAGCTCAATACTGCTAAATCTGAATTGCAAAAAGCGGAAACCTTGAATGGAGAGTTTTCGAAACGAGAGCAAGCAGAAAGCGCACTCAAGCTGCATCTAGAACACTCAGATTCGATAAAAGCTCGTCAACAGCAATTAGAAAACGCTAAAAATGCCAATAAGATAGAGTTGCCCTACATCTCATTACAAAATGCAAAAGCTCAAACGCAAGAGCTTAGGCAAAAAATCGTAGCTTTGAAAGAGAGTCTCGAAAAAGCTAATGTCGTTGCGAGAGAACAAGAAAACTTGCAGCAAAGTGCAAAAAAGGCAGCGGCAAAGGTCCCGCAGTTAACGCAACTGCAGTATCAACTTGAAAGTATGAAAAACAAGTTGGTCGAGAAAGACAATTTGGAAAGTAAAATAACGGCGGGTTATCAACAAAAACAACAATTTGAAGCAACGTTAAAACAGTACATAGAACTAAAAGATAAGTTAACGTTACAGGCCCAGCAGGGACAGAAGGAGCTAGAGAAAGCACGAGTTGATGTTGCGCTTATTGGCAGCATCGATGCGGAAATAAAACAAAAACAACGGCTGTTACAGGATCTACAAAAGCTGCATGATCTTACTTTAGAGCTCTCTAAACTCAATGCGCTAACTGTAGGCAAGCAGCAGTCACTACACGAAGCCAGTCAGCGCTATATGCAGCGTCAACAAGCCGCTGATACGATAGAGCTTAAGTGGCACAACGCTCAAGCGGCAGTATTAGCGCAGCGACTAAAAGCAGGTGAAGCATGCCCGGTGTGTGGTAGCGAAACGCATCCTAACCCCGCAACGTTTGTTGAAGAAGCCGTTACAAAAGAGCAAGTTCAGGCGGCTAGAGCGAAAGAGCGAGAAGCTCAAACCTTGTTGAACCAACTAAGCAATCAGCTAGAACAACATAACGTTGTCATTAGTCAGTATCAGAATCAGTGTAACCAGTTGAAAGAGGAGTTGGGTGAGTATGCTACATCTGATATCTCGACGGTTCAAAATGATTTGCAAGCGATCAATGCTCAACTCCTACGTCTACAAGCTATTGATATTGAAAAGCTAGAAAAGAACGTTGAACAGCTTAATCAACGCTGCGTCGTGGGTGAAAATAAAATTCATGAGCTGCAGAATCAAATGGCGGCAAATGAATCAACCGTTAAAGCGAACCAAGAACAATTGGCTCAATTACAAGCTTCTATTGACCCAAAATACAGTTCCTCTGACTTGCTTGAACGTGAAATTTTGCTGACAAACGAGCAAATTCTGAGTTTGAACAAAGGCTTAGAAAAGGCGCAAAACGCTTTGCAGCAAGCGATATTGGAGAAATCAAATGCGGAAAGTCACTTAGCGACGAACAAGCAGTGGTTATCTGAGTCAGAGCAAAAACTTAGCCAAGCAGAATTAGCGTGGAATGAGGCGCTACAGGCGAGTAAATTTGAGGATGAAAGCCATTATCTAAGTAGTCGAGTGGGAGATGATGAACTTCAAGCCTGGCAGCAAGAAATAGACAGCTTCAAACAGGCACAAACCAAGCTTGAGCAAACACTACATGATTTAAATCATGCATTGAAAGATCTTGAAAGGCCTAATTTAGAGTCGTTTAACGATAGGTTAACCACTCTGCAGGCGCAATATATTGAAGTAAGGGATCAACTTGATACCACACGCTCAATATTTGAACGTCTTGAAAAGGTTCGTAAAGATATTGCCGTGTTGCATGAGAAAAATAGTAAGTTAGAAGAAGAATACAAAGTCTTTGGTACGTTGTACGACGTTGCTAGCGGTAAAACAGGCAGCAGGGTTAGCCTACATCGCTTTGTTCTTGGTGTACTGTTGGATGATGTGCTGATTCAGGCCTCTCAACGCTTAAGCCTTATGAGTAAAGGGCGCTATATTCTTGCTCGAAAAACAGAGGGCTTCAAAGGCGCTGCGGGTCGCGGCTTAGATTTAATGGTTGAAGATGGCTACACAGGAAAAACGCGTGATGTTGCGACACTTTCCGGCGGTGAATCATTTATGGCAGCGCTTGCTCTGGCACTTGGTTTGTCGGATGTTGTGCAATCCTATAGTGGCGGTATCCGTTTAGACACTTTATTTATTGATGAGGGCTTCGGTAGTTTAGACCCAGAGTCTTTAGATCTTGCTATTCAAACACTAGTGGACCTGCAACAGACTGGGCGCATGATCGGTGTTATTTCTCACGTTTCTGAGCTGAAAGAGCAAATGGCGCAGAGGATTGATGTTGAACCATCAAGACTTGGTTCAACGGTGTCGATTAAATCTCAATGTCGCTTCGCTGTCTAATTCAGTGACTACTGTTAGATCAAAAAGCCCCTATTGTTAGGGGCTTTCTGACTAAGTCGCTACTGTTCGCAAAAGTAGCCTTCTTTTGGCGATTGGGTAATCGCATATTCGCCATCGAGGTTGCGATAAACAATCGTGTTCCAAACAGAGCCATCATCCAATTCAAACTCAATAGCATAGTTGACGCCGCTAACGATTTGCGCGTGAACATTCAGTATTTGTTTAAACGACGCTATTGTGTCCATTTTCTCTAAAACAAAGGCCATTGCCTTTTGTGCATCAGGGGTCGCGTTAAACTCATTCCACCCACCTGGCATGTTTCCTTGTGCATTACATACATCTGCCGAGGTCGTTAATTGTGTCGTTTCGCTCGGCTTTTCCTGCTGACAACCTGCAAGTAACACCAAAAGTGCACAAACTGACACTGTTTTTAATTTCATAACAATAACCTCTGTCTATAACGCAACGTATTATAGGAGGGTGATATGCCTACGAATGTCTATGTTGTGCAAAGTTTCTATATGCATAGGGTTAAATGCTGACAAAATATACAAGCATGGTCAGCTTGTAAGTCAAAAATAGAGCAATCTTGTTAACGATTTGCTGAGATGACGAGGTTTCGGTGTTCAGCGCGCTATTGATGATGAAGAATTGTGATGTGTCCCTATTAGGGCGATGGTGCGGCTTAGTGATCGATTTGTTATCTTCTAGAGTAAAATCAATCACTAATTAAAATTTAGGTGTTGTATGAAATCGATAAAAATATTTTTACTTTTGTCACTTGCAACTTTATTTGGTTGTACCTCGAAGCCGGATGGGGTGGAACCCGTGAATAATTTCGATTTAGAGCCATATCTAGGTAAGTGGTACGAAATTGCACGCCTAGACCATTCATTTGAGCGAGGCTTATCCAACGTTACCGCTGAGTATCAGGTTCGCGAGGATGGTGGGGTTAAGGTGATAAACCGTGGATATTCCGAAGAAGAGCGACAGTGGTCAGAAGCTGAAGGCAAAGCTTATTTTGTTGAAGATAAAACGGTTGGACACTTAAAGGTTTCCTTTTTTGGGCCAATATACTCTTCTTACATTGTTTTTGAGCTAGGTGAAAACTATGACTATGCGTTTGTTTCCGGTTACAACCACGACTATTTGTGGCTACTGTCTAGAACGCCTAACGTTGATGAGAAATTAGTGGAGCGCTTTAAGTACGTAGCTAAAGAGAAAGGTTTCGCTATAGACGAGCTCATTTTTGTTGAACAAGAGAAACAAAGACAGCTTTAAGTTCATCAGCGTGGCTGAAAAAGCGGACAGAGGGGAAGCTTCCTAATTAAGAGCTCAGTTTGTCATTTCGCTTAACAGTAATTTGTTACCGCGTAACTTAATGTGGTCAAAATGGATATAGCCCCATCATTTGTGATTACTCGTGATGGGGCTTATATAAATTTGAGTGAGCGTCGAAAGGTTGATCTATCAACAAACGGTTATGGTTTACTTAATCAAACGAACGATCAGGGAACCTGGTGCTCGAATAGATTCAACATTGTGGCTAAGTACTGTGCCGCTTGTTGGGGCGGTGTAGCGTTTAATCTCAGCGCCAAAGCTGTCGTATTGAATCGCAAGAAGTTGGCCTTGCTCGACAAAATTCATCAAACTGACATGAGGCAGTACAAAGCCGCCGTGTGTCGCTTTCACACTGACGATTTCGTTTCCTTCCAAGCATGACGTAATAGGGTCCATATCACCTTCAACAATGTTATGCTTTTTCAGCACATTAAAAATGCCTGTTACAGTTCGACTGATAAGTTCTTGCTCGGTGTATCGCCCCATACCTACTTCAACAGTAATGCTTGGGACACCATGGTTATTCCAGACCGTTTCAAGGACGCCAGCATCTCCAGGATCATTTAAAATCGCATCAGGATTAATGAGGCGAGCCATTTCTAATGATTGCTCGATTCGGAAATCTGCAAACACGTAAAGTGGATAGGCAGCACCACTGGTTTGAGTGTGAACGTCAATGGCTAAATCAGCATTTGGCTTGAGCAAATCATTCCACAATGCATATAAGTAACGTTGGGCCTCATTGCCGTTTTGGTCACCAGGAAAAAAGCGGTTTAAGTTTGCAGGAGACGCATCAGGGTCTGCGGAATAGAAATCGCGGCTGTGGTTTAGCATACCAGGCATGTTAATGGTTGGAACAATAGTGACAGTACCAGCGACTTCAGTGCCGATGAGCTCTCGAGCAGTTTTCTGCGCTGCTAACACACCATTGTACTCATCACCATGAACCCCTGCGGTAATCATGATCTTCTTGCCAGGTTTTTCACCTTTGAACACTAGCACAGGTAGGTGTTGCCACTGAGAGAGAGCATTCGTTGCGATGCGAAACCAAAACTTATGCTCGCCCGAATTTAGGTCTGCTACATTGAGAGATTGAATCACTTGATGACCTTGAATCACGTCATCGAGAAATTGTGTTGCCATTAAAGTTACCACTCCAAAACCATAAGCTAATCTAAAACCTTAGCGTCGTCATACCATGAATATTAATAAGGCGAGAACATGTCTCGCCTTAATTACCAATTGGCTTCGTTTTACGCAAAACCCATAATATGAGCTGCGATAACGACGATACTTGATAGGGTAAAGAGTAATAGAATAAATCGCCAGCAGAATTTTGCCCAGTCACCCCAGTCGATACGGCAGACACCAAGCGTTGCCATGAGAGATGCCGAAGTAGGGACGATAACGTTAGTAAAGCCATCGCCAAGTTGGAATGACAAAACTGCCACTTGGCGCGTAACTCCTGCAATGTCTGCCAGAGGGGCCAGTAGAGGCATCGTTAGTGCCGCTTGTCCAGAGCCCGAAGTGACGAAGAAGTTGAAGATAGATTGGAATACATACATTAACCATGCCGCAGCCACGTCAGGAAGCCCGCTAATCACGCCGCCAGCACTGTTTAGAATTGAGTTCAGTACACTCGCTTCATCAGTTGTACCACCACCTAGGATCAACAATACACCTTTTGCACAACCCACTAACAGGGCAGGTGCAAGCATAATAGCTGCACCTTCTTTAAATGCATCAGCTGCGCAGTTTAGCGTCATACCGTTCAGGCGGAAAATCGTACCGATGATCGCGACAACAAAGCCCATAGTGAAAAATTGAGACGCGATTTCTGGGATGTACCATGCGTTAGCGACTACGCCCCAAACGACCCACACCGTGGTCGCAATAACCGTAAGGATAACGAGTGTGTCACCTAGGTTCCAACGAGAATCTTGATTGCCAAGCTCTTGCTGACGGAAATACTGGTCTGTGCGATGGCTGTAAGAAAGTTTAGGATTTGACTTCACACGAGCGGCGTAGATCATTGTGAAAGCGATACCGATTAACGTAAAGCCAGCCCATAACCCCATGCGTACTGTCATGCCGGATAAAACAGGTACACCCGCAATGCCTTGCGCAATAGCTACGGAAAAAGGGTTCATCCAAGAAGTAGCGAAGCCAATTTGAGTCGCAACATAGGTAACCATTACCGTAGTGATACCATCATAACCAAGGCGAACCATAAGCGGCGCGATAATAATCGCAAACGCTACGGCTTCTTCACCCATACCAAATACTGCACCGCCTAGCGAGAACAGCAAAAATAGCACTGGAATGAATAGCGCTTCGTTACCTTTGGTCTTATCGATAAGGCGCAGGATACCGTTATCGATTGTGCCTGTGCGCATTACAACGCCGAAAGCACCGCCGATAACCAACATGAACATAATCACGCCGATCGCGCTGCCCCATTTAGAGCCAGAAACTAGCCCTTCGAAAGGGAAGTTCATCAAACCAATGCCACCACCAGAAGCAAACAGGCCAACCTTGTTGTAAACCAATTCACCGTTTTCGTCGGTTGCATAAGAGAAAGAAGAAGGATCGATAACTGTGCGAGTTTTTTCTGCACCGTCGACCATGTAGGTCACCTGTTGGCTATCAAAATGACCAGCAGGAATTAAGTAGGTAAGAATCGCAGCAAGAATACCAACAATGAAGATCAAAATGAGGGTATCTGGCATCTGCCACGACTTAGGGGTAGCAACCGAGTCTGCTGGTTGCGCATGTGTGTGAGACATAACTTACTTCACGTCAAATTCAATAAAGCATGAAATATCGATAAAATAGAATAAAAAGTCAATATTAATGCTTATGTTGAACTATAAATTCATCAAATATTTGAAGTGAAGTTAATTTGATTGTTTTGTGGTTAAATGTTGGGTTAATGTTTCAATATGTGTTGAGTTTGGATGATTCACGAGCTTTCATAGTACATCTACAGGTGATCTAATCACTTGATTTCTGTCTGTTCTGCATAAAAAGCAGCGACATCACGAAGGTCTTCATCATTTAACATTTTTAACTGTGCTGCCATCATTTCTGCAAGTGGCCCTTTACGCTCACCGGCTTGATAAGATTTCATTGCATTGTAAAGGTACTGAGCATTTTGACCAGCAAGGCTTGGATAGGTGTTGTTCGTTGCGATGCCTGTAACACCGTGACAATAGACACAGCTAGGTGATTTGATTTTACCTTTATCAGCATTACCAAACGGCTCGGCATGGATAGCGGAAGAGAAAATAAAAGAGATTAGAAGTACAAATCTGAGCATGGAGGTTATCTATTCGCTAAAAATCATGCCGATACAATAAAGCTTCCCCTTAGGGGAAGCTCAATGATCAAAATCAAATTAAAGTAGAGATTTTATACTTGATAAGAAAGTGTCGATGTCTTTCGCTGAAATATCTTTATGAGTTACAAAACGAATTGGATTTCCAGGGGTTATCGTGATGTTTTGTTCCTTTAGTTTCGCAGCGATACTTACTATGTCCACTTGAGGAGCAAGCTTCGCGAACACGATGTTCGTTTGAACAAATTCAGGGTTGACTGAAAAACCAGGCAGTTCTGCTAAACCTTCCGCTAAGGTTTTTGCGTTGATGTGATCTTGTTTTAGCTGTTCCACTTGTTCGGTAAGGGCAAGTTTGCCTGCTGCGGCAAGAATACCCGCTTGACGCATACCACCGCCGACCATCTTTCTTAAGCGACGTGCTTTTGCGATGTAGTCTTTGCTACCAAGCAGTAGCGAGCCAACAGGGGCAGCCAGACCTTTCGACAGACAGATCGTCATTGAATCAAAGTACTGACCGATCTCTTTTACCGGAACATCAAGTGCAACGGCTGCATTAAAAACGCGAGCGCCATCTAGATGCATCTGCAAGTTATGTTTATTCACGAAGTCACGTGCTTCTGCTAAGTAAGACATAGGTAGTACTTTACCATTAATTGTGTTTTCTAAGCTGAGAAGCTTAGTGCGAGCAAAGTGACAATCATCTGGTTTAATCGCAGCAGCCAGTTTATCAAATGGTAGCGTGCCATCTGGGTTATTTTCGACTGGTTGAGGTTGAATTGATCCCAAAACCGCCGCGCCACCAGCTTCGTATTTGTAGTTATGTGCTTGTTGCCCACATAGATATTCATCTCCCCGCTCGCAATGCGCCATTAAACCGAGCAGATTGGCTTGAGTGCCTGAAGTGGTAAACAAAGCTGCTTCGAAACCAGCAAGCTGCGCAGCAAATTTTTCAAGCTCATTGACCGTAGGGTCATCACCATAAACATCATCCCCAACGGGGGCCTTAAACATGGCTTCTCGCATGGCTTGGGTGGGCTGTGTAACGGTATCTGATCGAAAATCCATGAATGTCTCCTTGGTCAAAGTCCTAAATATATCCGCAAAGGCGCGCTTTGCTTAAGCAAGCGATCGTTTTGGCATCGGTGATCGTGCCATCGACAATCTTTTCTTCGAGTTGCTTGATTGACAAGGTGACGACCTCAATCACTTCGTCTTCATCGCACTCGTAACGGTTTGTTTTATTGAGCTTTTCGGCAACAAATAGATACTGTATCTCATCACAAAATCCGGCAAGAGGGGTGACTTGGCCGAGAGACGTGAATTTCTCTGCACTAAACCCCGTTTCTTCCTCTAGCTCTCTTTTGGCGCAGCAGAGTGGCTCTTCGTTGCCTTCTCTGGTACCAGCAGGAAGTTCCAATAGCCATTTATTAAGTGAAGGCCGAAATTGGTGGACAAGGACAATGTGACCCTCCGCTGTAATAGGGAGAATCACCGCAGCACCCGGATGATGGATTGTGGTGTGCGTAATTGCCTGTCCTGTAGGAAGCACAACGTCTTCTTCAATCAGAGAAATTTGCTTCCATTTATGAATTATCTTGCTCATGCAGTTATGAACCCTAGCTGTTACCGCATTTTTGACGTTTTTCGACATTAACCACAAATGGTGGGAAACAAAAGCAAAAAATACTGCAACACGACGAAAGCGTTTGCACTTTAAGTGAGCAATGTCTCATAAATGGAAACTTTGATTGCTTCGTCAAGAAGGGGAAAAGCATCTGCTATAAGGGGAATTCGACAAAATACATTTGTAACAAAGTTATAACAAGTGTATAAAAATGTTAACGCAATACCACTTCAGTAGCCGGAGAACGTATGACACAAACCTTATTTGCCTCAAATGCCGAAAAAGCGCTTCTCTCAGAACGCATCAATAAATTGGCGAAAGCGTTAACGGATGGCGTTTATGAGCGTGAACATACGATCAAGCTCTGCCTTCTTGCTGCACTTGCTGGTGAAAGTGTTTTTCTTTTAGGTCCCCCTGGTATTGCAAAAAGCTTAATTGCCAAACGACTCATCCAAGCGTTCGATAACAGCAGTTACTTCGAATACCTGATGACGCGCTTCTCAACCCCTGAAGAGGTGTTTGGGCCACTGAGTATCCAAGAGCTAAAAGACAACGGCCGTTATGTTCGCTTAACTAAAGGGTATTTGCCAACTGCACAAGTCGTATTTTTGGATGAAATCTGGAAGGCGGGCCCTGCAATTCTTAATACATTGCTGACAGTGGTTAATGAGAAAACATTCAAAAATGGCAGCGATATCGAGCGTGTGCCAATGCGCTTGTTGGTATCGGCTTCCAATGAATTACCCGATGAAGATAGTGGATTGGATGCGCTCTACGACCGCATGTTGGTGCGTGTGTTTGTGAATCGAATTCAGAATAAACAAAACTTTAAGTCGATGTTGACTGTGGGCACATCGCAAGAGGCACAAGTACCAGAAGGCCTAGCGATAACTGATGAAGAATATCATCAATGGCAACAACAGCTCGACAAATTGACGTTAACCGACAATGCATTCGAAAAGCTTTTCCAGCTTAAAACGATGTTAGAAGCCAAAGTTGAAGCTCAGTTTGGTGATGTGGCCAAGACCGACATGTATGTCTCTGACCGCCGCTGGAAGAAAGCCGTGAAGTTGTTAAAAGCGAGCGCGTTTTTTAATGGTCGCGATGAAATCAATCCGCTTGACCTTCTACTGCTGCAAGATTGTTTATGGAACAGTCCTGAATCGCGAGATGTGGTACGTGAAGTGGTTCAAGAGTTCGCCTTAAAACATGCATTTGATCAACAAGACGCGGAGCAGGAAATTGAGTACTGCCGAGAGTCTTTGGTTGATGTTCAACATGAACTTGAAGATGCCTACCGCATGACGTTAACGTCTGAAGCGGCAACGGGTATTTTGCGTAAAGAAACCATGCGCTTTGATACCTCTAAAGCCAAGATGTACAAAGTTGGCGCAGCCGTTAACTTAGTTAAATTGGTTGTCTTGCAAAGCAACATGTCGGTTTCAGAATCAGAAAAAGGTGATAGCCGCTGGGTTTATGTACCCAAAGATGAGTTAGATCGAGTCATTAAAGAGGGAAGCGGTGATGTGTATGGTTACGTCAATCAAAACACCAACATGTGCCGTTTACGATTTGACGTTGACGCGGCGAATAACCTAGTTATCCGTGATATCGCGAACCGAGGCATTCTGGTTAGCCTAGTGACTCAAGAGGGCTTGGATGTAGAGCTTTACCAAAAGTGGTTAACGCAGAGCGAAAAAGCCGTAAATCAGCTTAGTGAGGCAGAACACCATATGCGTAAGGTGAAAGCGAACTTTCATGATGCGCTTCCGCATAGCTTTGTTGATCCTGAATTACCCCGCCTAATGGAGTCGAGTCTGCAACAGGTCAGTCAGAGACTTGAATCAATCCAAGCAGAAAGTGAAAAAGTTATCCAACGCTTTAAAAACTTAAATCAGTTTTTCTCATAAGGAGACGACATGCTAGGTGCAGACGGACTTAACCTCGCGCTGATGGTGGCCGACTCCGGCATCATCGATAGCGCAGTTAATGATTTGATGGCTCGTTCACAAGTCATGATGATGGCAGAAAACCGAGGTGTTAAATCTTCGGTCAAAGGTCACTTGTTAAAGTGGCGAGGCAGCGTCAAAAAACGGATCACCAAGGTATGTGAGACAGAGCGTTTCCAACAAGAGCTGTCTTTATATCAAGAGGTTATTCATTGGGATGAAGAGGCGTTTTTTGAAAACATCGAAGATGTGATTAAAAAGCTGGAATGGCACTCTGCGTTTTACATGCAAGCTCGCCGAATGATGGAAAAGAACAAAGGGATGAATAACCCTATGTTCCCACATTACTTTTGTGACCAATGGTACCAAAGCCTCACCGATGCAATAAAACAAGCGCAAGTAAGCGAGCTTGAAGCCAATAAAGAAAAGGTGCTGAATGACCTGTATCAACGTATGGAAACCATGCGTAATATGGATAAAGTCACGGAGTCGGGTGATGCTGAAAGTGTAGGGCGCCTGTGGGATATGGCATCTGCCAAGTTGAGTAAAACAGACTTAACGGTGATGAAGCGCCATGCTGAGTTTCTGAAGAAGCACCAAGGCTTGCAAGAAATTGCGGAGCAACTCGGTCGTATGGCGGGGCAAGTAAATGATCCTGAACTAAATCGTGCGCCCACTGAAGAACTTCAATTGGTCGAAGAGAAAAGTGATGAGGCGACGGATGATATTGTCGGTATTCACGAAAGCGATGATCTAAATAAGCTACTTCCCAACGAAACGATGTTTTTGGCGTATCCTGAACTTGAAGTTGTGTTCTATAAACACTTAGTTGATAAACGGCTCATGAACTATCGTACACAAGGCAAATCGCGCACGTTACGTAAAGTTAAAGCTCACCGACCTGACCATAAAGCGGTAGATATCGAAAAAGGCCCCTTCATTGTTTGTGTGGACGCGTCCGGTTCCATGAGTGGCTTTCCTGAGCAATGCGCCAAAGCCATGGCTTATGCTCTGATGCAAATCGCACTAGCGGAGCAACGTGATTGCTATGTCATTATTTTTTCTACGGAACACATTACCTACGAACTAACCAAACAAGATGGTCTGCGCGAGGCGGCGGACTTTCTAACTTATAGCTTCCATGGTGGTACAGACTTAGAGCCAACTTTGATTAAATCTATCGACTTGATGAGCGGTGATAAATATAAAAACGCAGACATGGTAGTCATTTCCGACTTTATCGCGCCAAAACAACAAGACGAGTTACTGGCCAAAGTGGATGCGCTCAAAGCGAAGAAAAACCGTTTTCACGCGATTAGCTTATCGAAATACGGAAATCCTGCATTAATGTCGATGTTTGATCACACTTGGTCTTATCACCCTAATGTTGTGGGAAGATTGCTAAAAAGGGTCAGCAACTATTAAACGCCTTAATGTTTCATGGGACAAAACGAACTGAAAGCGAGATTTATATTGCTTCGTTTTAAGCCAATAAGATCGAACTTTGGTCGAATTGACTTAAAAGAAATCAAACGAACAGAAAATGAAATGTTTTTGTTTGACTATCTTCCCTCAATCCGTAAAGTAGCCACCAACGCAACGGGGTAGAGCCCTGAAGCGTAATAAAAAGGCGCCTTGGCAGAGTGGCTATGCAGCGGATTGCAAATCCGTGGACCTCGGTTCGACTCCGGGAGGCGCCTCCATTATTCTTTTGAGAGCGAATGGCTTTCGAGAATAAATGCGACACTAGCTCAGTTGGTAGAGCGCAACCTTGCCAAGGTTGAGGTCACGAGTTCGAACCTCGTGTGTCGCTCCAAATTATTCAGATATGGCCATGGCGGTATCTCGATGCCAAGTGCATCAACTTAAAACCAGCGAAAGCTGGTTTTTTTGTATCTGAAGACTGATAAATTCACACCATCTCTTTTTCATTACCTGTGAGCTTAGCAACCCCATCTCTGTCACGAGTTTCTGATATTAAGTGTGACCTGATGTTTCGCACCTCAGCCAATTTCAGTTTACAATACGGGCTTCCAAAGGATTTGACGAAGACGCATGAGAAATACCGACGATTACATCATTTTTTATCACTTGATCGAGCAAGGTTCATTCAGTGCAGCCGCGAGACATATGTCACTGACTAAATCGGTCGTCAGTAAACGCATTGCCAAGCTTGAACAAGAGCTTGGTGTACAGCTTCTCTACCGAACAACGCGAACGCTAACGTTGACTGAAGCAGGACGAGCGTTTTTTACTCATGCAAAAGCGGTTTATCAAGCGGTGGCAACGGCGGAAGAATCCATTGTGGGTTTAGGTAAAAACTTATCTGGAAACATTAAAATTTCGGTGCCTACTATCTCTGGTGAATTAATTCTTCCTCAAGTGATTAATGAATTTAATCAGAAATACCCAGACATCAATATCGATATGGATCTAGATAATCGTTTCGTCGATATCGTGAATGAACGTTTTGATTTGGCAATTAGAACGGGTGTGTTGCCAGATTCTAGTCTGATTGCAAGAAAGCTGGTGGATGCAAATTGGATCATTTGCGCGTCACCCCAATACCTAGCTAAACATGGCATACCTAAACAACCTCAAGCCTTGGCTAAACACAATTGTTTAGTCTATTCCTACCAAGAAACCGGAGCGCATGAGTGGGCGTTTAAAGATGGAGACGAGGTATATCAAATCACCGTCGACGGTAACCTCTGTACTAACAATTCTTCTGTATTGAGAAATGTGGCGCTGTTAGGGCAGGGAATCATCTATGTACCGCGTGTATTGGTTTATGAAGACTTAAAGCAAGGCAGTCTGATTCAGTTATTTAAAGACGAAACCGCCAAATGTTTGGGTATTTATGCGGTGTATCCTTACACTCGTCAGCAACCAGAAAAAATTAAGATCTTTATCGATCATCTATACACAAGCTTTCAAAGTCAAAACCATCGATTTTAAGCCAATAACTCAACACCGATCGTTATGTTGGTGTTGAGCTTATGTTTCCATCTTCATTTCTAAGAGTCCTCTTAAATTTAGGAGCTTACGCTTCTCCTCGTTTTCTTCACTAATATTGATAACAAGATACCCCGCACAACTGTTAACAAATGGTTTTGCTATTGTTTCTTTTAAGAAACGGTCTGTTTCTTACGTTAAATTTCTCAAATGTGAAAGATAAGTGACAGAAAAATAAAGAATTATTTTGTTTGTTGTTTATTGATTACGTATTGCTCGCCCGTCTGACATAGACGCAGAGAAATGGACTGCTTATAGTGGCTCAAACGCTATGCCTGCCGCTAAGCGGTGTTGTGAGCGAAGTACAATAACTAGAGATACGGATATGAAACAAAAGCAGCTGATTGAAGAATTTAAAACCATCGTTGGGGAAGAAAATGTTCTAACCGACGAGGTTAAAACGAAATATTACCGCTCGGGGTTTCGTTCGGGTAGTGGTAATGCGCTTGCTATCGTGTTTCCTAACACTCTTCTAGAACAATGGAAGATTATTAAACAGTGTGTTGAAGCAAACTGCATCATTATCATGCAGGCGGCTAAAACAGGTTTAACAGAGGGCTCGGCTCCGAGTGGTAATGATTATGATCGCGATGTGGTTGTGGTCAATATTACCAAAATCAAGAAGATTCACTTATTAGATGGTGGTAAGCAGGCGGTTTGCTTGCCTGGTGCGAGCTTACACTCTTTGGAGAAAGAGTTGAAGGCAGTGAACCGAGCACCGCATTCTATCATCGGCTCTTCATCCCTAGGTGCCACTGTGGTTGGTGGTATCGCTAATAACTCAGGCGGTGCGCTAGTTAAGCGTGGTCCTGCTTATACGGAACTGGCGATCTACGCGCAGGTCGATAAGCAAGGCCAGTTACATTTGGTGAACCACCTTGGTATTGAAGGATTAGGTGAAACGCCAGAAGAAATTCTAACAAACCTGCAAGAAGGGAACTTTGACCCAGCGAAGATCATTCATGATGAGCGAATGGCGTCAGACAAAGAATACGATGAACGTGTTCGAGACGTGACTTCTGACATTCCTTCTCGCTTTAATGCCGATGAACGCCGATTATTTGAAGCCAGTGGCTGCGCTGGTAAGTTGGGAGTTTTTGCCGTTCGGGTTGACAGCTACCCAGTACCAGAAAAAGAGCAGGTTTTTTACCTCGGCACCAATGACCCTGCGAAACTAACCAAGCTGCGAAAAGACTTCTTATCTACGTTTGATAACTTGCCTGAGATGGGAGAATACTTGCATCGAGATATCTTCAACATGGCAGAGAAGTACGGCAAGGATGTGTTCTTATCCATCGATTTGTTAGGCACAGATAAGCTGCCAAAAATGTTCGCACTTAAAGCTAAGGTAGAAAACTTCTTAGAGCGCATCCCGTTTGTCAGTAAATATCTGCCAGACACCATTCTGTACTACGCGAGCAAGTTGTTCCCACAACATTTACCAGAGCGAATGCTGGATTTCCGTGACAAGTATGAGCATCACCTGGTAGTGAAAATGAGTGATGGTGGTATTGCTGAAGCACAAAAATACCTCAAAGAAGTTTGGGCTGTTGAAGACGACTGTGATTTCTTCGAGTGTACGCCGGAAGAAGGTAAAAAAGCTTATTTACATCGCTTTGCAGCAGCAGGTGCAGCAATTCGTTACGAGACGATTCACCGAAAAGACGTAGAAGACATCGTTGCACTTGATATTGCATTGCGACGTAATGATGAAGAGTGGCTAGAAACTTTGCCTGAAGAGGTGAGTAAGAACCTTGTTCAAGCGCTCTATTATGGTCACTTTATGTGTTACGTCTTCCATCAAGATTACATTTTCAAAAAAGGGACTGACACGAAGTTGATGAAAAAGCTGATGCTAGAGCACCTCAATAGCCGTGGTGCCAAATACCCAGCAGAACATAATGTGGGTCACTTGTACGAAGCTGAAAACTCGCTGCAGAAGTTTTACTACGAGTTAGATCCAACGAACACCTTTAACCCTGGTATTGGCAAAATGGACAAATATAAGCGCAATTGTAACTGCTGTGCATAATGTGCTGCATCACCATGATTAATAATCGTTGTTCATCGTTAAAATGATGAGCATAAGATAAGCCCTGATGACACTTGTGACATCAGGGCTTTGTGTTTTGGGTCTTTTATTGATGATTGGTATCGGCTTTGAAACAACGACTAAAGAGCACGTACTGCAGCGGCAGCGATGATGCCTGCTGCGATTGCGGGTAGAGGCTTTTTCACGATGAACATGACAACGGCAGTAGAAAACAGTGCTGCTCTAGCACCATTATCACCCTCTACTGCTAGCGGAGCTAAAAGCGCAACCAGTACGGAACCTGACATCGCAGTAATGAAACGTTGAACCCGTTCGCTAATTGGAATGAATGACATAACATACACACCGCCCCAGCGGGTTATGAGCGTGACTAACGCCATAGCGATAATGATAAGCAGTGTGCCACCTAAGGTTGTTTCGATGTTCATGCTTTCTTCTCCTTCCAACAAGCACCCAATACTCCGCCAGTAATGGCGCCAACCACTACGTGGCTATTCTCTGGCAAATACCAATATGCCAACATAGAAGAGGCTGCTGCTATGGCCCAAATTGCAAAGATTCTTAAGTCTTTCGGCCCAGCCACCACCATAGACAGCAGGAAGCATCCCATAACCATATCGAGCCCGAGGCCCACCGGATCTTTGATTGCGCTACCAAAATAAATGCCGATCCAGGTGCCCACAATCCAAAAAGACCACATCGCTAAGCCGCCACCAACAAGCAAGCCAAAGCCGGGTTCTTTTCTACCAAATGCATTGAGTGCCATTGCCCAGTTAGCGTCTGATGCAACCAGCATTACACCGTAACGTTTTGTTGGTGGGAGTTGTCGTAACCATGGATAAAGTGTGGCTCCCATCAAGAGGTGACGAGCATTAATAGCAAATACAGTAATAAGAACTGGAATGAGAGGGACTTCTGCTCCCCACATTTCTAACGTGGCAAATTGTGAAGCACCGGCGAAGACCAGTGTGCTCATCAACATAGTGGGAAATACATCTAGTCCAGTCTGTACCGCAGCAACACCGAAAGCGAGGCCAAATATGACCACGAACATAGAGAGGGGTAAAAGTTGGGTGAATCCGTTCCAGACGTCAAGCCGATTAAATTCGTGCAACTCAGCGGAGGAGCGTTGAAGGTGTTGAGTATTTTCTGTCATAGAGATACCTAGCTAGCAGGCAAAGGGGCAGTGCCATACGAGTGTGTTTGTTATTCTTTTGTAAACTTCATGTTTAACATCAATTAGAGGGGCTTTCAAACACTAAGTGCTATATAAAATTGAGCCATCCAAGCGGCTTTAAGAAACAGAGTGTAGAGAGTCGCACTTGGTAGTGCTAAAGGAGATTAAAACAACAGAAATGGTAAGCTCTGTTTAATTGATAGAATCACGAGCTAGTACAGATTAGTAAATAAGAAAGAAAGCGAGCACGAGGCTCGCTTTTTCGCTCTGTTACGAATAACTGAATAGGTTTATTTTACGTAGACACGAGGGTTCGCGCTTCCCCAAACCGTGTATAGTTCAGGGAAGATGACTTCTGCGTGTTTTTCCATCTCAGCAGCTGAAATCGTTTTGCCTTGTTGGGAGCCAAACAAAACAACTTCAGAACCAGGCTCAACATCTTTGATACCTGTAACATCTACCATTGTGGTGTTCATTGAAGCAACGCCCGCAACTTTTGCACGTTGGCCATTGATCAGAACTTCTGCCGCATTCCCCATTTTTCGTGGGTAACCATCAGAGTAACCAACAGGAATGTTCGCCATTAAGCTTTCTTTGCTTGTTGTGTAGCTACTGTCGTAACCGACTGTGCTATTTTTTGGCAGGTGGTGAACGGATGCCACGCGTGTTTTGAAAGACACGATAGAAGGGTACTCAGGGTTAGTCGGTAGGTCTCCGTATAAAACGCCACCAGGGCGAACCATATCAAGCTGCGCCTCTGGAACATTAAGCGCGGTGTAAGAGTTAGCTACGTGCAGTAAAATGTTGTCGCGTTTTAGATTCGCTTCTTTAATCAGCCATGCAGAACTGTCTTTGAATGAAGCTAACTTTTGGCGCACGTCGTCTGCATTGTAGTTAGGGAAATGAGTCATGATACCAACAATACTAACGCCAGCTTGTTGAGCGATTTCTAGCGCTTCTTTCTTGCCCGCTTCTGTCGTCATATCAACACCATTACGTCCCATACCACCGTCGTTCAGAGCAAGGTGAACTTTGATTTCTTTACCAGCTTTCTCGGCTAGTTTAGACAGTGCTTTAGCTTGCTCTGCTGTGCCTATCAACTCTTCGACATTTAGGTCGATTGCGGCTTCAATCTCGCCAATATCCGCTGAGCGTACACGAATAAGTTGGCCTTTAAAGCCACTGTCGCGAACAGTTTGTGCTTCGGCGTTACTTGCAACGGCAACACAAGGAATTTGTTGCTCGATAATAGTCGGCATCAGGCCTGCGATACCATTGCCGTATGCGTCGGCTTTCATCACGGCGCAGATTTTCGTTTTGCCATCCATGTGCGATTTAAACTGCTCAATATTATCGCGGAACTGACCTAAGTTTATTTCTAGCCAAGCGTTAGCACCTTGAACTTGCTCTGCTTTTGCTGCTGTATTGCTAATTTGAAGAGGAGCAGCAGTAGCTTGCATTACAGGAATCGCGATTGCAGCAGCGATAGTCAGTGATAGTAAGGTTTTATTTAAGCGCATAAAGTCTCCGTACGCGTTTTTTGTATTGGTTATGTTATTGAGTACTTGGGGAAAGTACCTGACGAAGTAAAACGCTCCAAGTGGTGCTTTGGAGCGTTTATTAAGATAGTGATTTAATATATACCTAAATATACCTCAGTGATGACATTCAATTTAAGCAAATCGGGATTGATTTGGTATCTACTAAGGTATCCACTGAGTTTAACTCAGTTTAAAGCGGCTCATTACATCTTTAAGAGAAATGGATAGCTGGCTTAGTTCGCGGCACGCCTGTGCGGTTTGCTCCGAACCTTGCGAGACCTCTTGAGATGCCAAATGTATGTTTTCAATGCTGCGGTTAAGCTCTTCCGCAACAGAGTCTTGCTGGTTACAAGCCGTGGCGATTTGGGTACCCATGTCTGAGATGTCCGAAATCGAATGCTCAATGTCGCTCATCAGCTGTTTTGATTGAATACCTTGCTCTGCACATTCTGAAATACTGGTTCTAGAAAGTTCAGTGGCTGATTTTGCGTCTTTTGCAAGTGATTGTAGCTGCTCAATGATCGAAGTGATTTCACTCGTTGAATCTTGCGTACGGCCGGCAAGAGTTCGAACTTCGTCTGCAACGACGGCAAAGCCACGACCAGACTCACCAGCACGCGCCGCTTCAATGGCTGCATTAAGTGCAAGTAGGTTGGTTTGATCGGCGATGTCGCGGATAACATCCACGATCACGTTAATTTTATTCGATTGCTGTTCAAGCTCTGCTACGGTATCGCCTGCAGCGCCAATTACGTTTGAAACTTCTTGAATCGCGTCAACCATACCTTGGGTTTCACGAACACCGTGTTGTGTGCGGCGGTTTGCTTCGTTAGCTTGGTTCGCTGAGTCTTCAGTGTTACGAGCAACATCGGCTACGGCCGCTTTCATTTCTGTCATTGCTGTTGCGATGTGCGTAATTTGCAGCTGTTGATCTTTCATACCAGACGCAGAAATATCGGAGATTTGGTTCATCTCTTCGACAGCGCTGCTTAACTGAGTAACTGCAGCAATCACGTTATCGATAACTTGGCGTAAGTCATCTTGCATCTTAGTGGTCGCGTCTGCCAGTTCACCAAGCTCGTCATTGCCGATTGCTTTACGGTCAATGTCACTTGATAGATCACCTGTCGCGATGGCATTTGCTTGCTCAACAACAAGTTTAAGTGGGCCACAAATTAGGCGAGTCAGCACGTATGTCATGCCTACCATGATCAGTAGAATAATCACGTTACTTGCAATTGAAGAATTACTCAATCCATTTACAGAGGACAGGATATGAGTTTTGTTGCTATCCATAGCTTCTTTAAGGAGACGGATTAGTTCGCCTAACTCTGAGTCAACCGCTTCGAAAGCAGACAAAGAGTTCGCCAAAATAGGGTGGGCCTTGCTTTTGTCGTTAGCTAGCATCGCTTCATTGTACTGGTCCATAGTAACCAAGTACTTTTTCCACTGACGCATAAGACGCTGGTAAGTTTGCTGCTCTTCGCCAGGCCAGATAGTTTCACCGTAAGCGTTGAGCTCTCTAGTGATCTTTTCGCGTTCTCTAATATTGTTAGAAATTTTAGTTTTGACTTGGTCTGCGTCTTCATAAGTGTACGCAGCAAATTGAGCTCGGCGCCAGCGAGACAAGTGGTCTCGAATCGAATCGACCCTTTCCATTGCAGGAAGCGTATCATCGGTATAGTTTAAAAGCTCAGATTTGATGCTTTTGAGCTCTGTAGATAAAAACACGCCAAATGCAATGTTGACGATGGCAATGAGTAAAAACGATAGCGATATCTTTTTCGCTATAGAAAGATTCTTGATAGACATTAGTGATATACCTTGTTTTTCTTATGTTGTGTCGCCAAAGTAAACCACATCCTTATATGTGATATATGTCCATTAAATTACTGCAACTCGTGTAACGTACCATTATTTATTGATATTTTCGATAATGAATTGAGCTTTGTTTGAAAATAAAAAAAAGTCAATGATTTTATAAAGGTACGACCACATTCGATATAAAGTTATCGGTAACAAAATATGATGTTCTGTACGCAGTCGTGCCAAGAGTAGGGAATCAAATTGTTACAGATGTTACAGCGGTGAAAAGATCAGCGTTCATAACGTGATAGTCGCGTGTTTACCTCGAAGCAGTTACGGGCACTAGTATGCGTATGACTTAATAGACAATGAAAGGGAACGGGTGCTTATTGGTCTAATTGAATGCCAAATGTACTAGTCAGATCGCTTTTTAAGCACTTAAATCAAAAAGATAAAATTTATTGTTGACCAGATAAATTAATCCGTTAAAGTACGCCTCGTTCTCACGGCAAAGGTCGCTGAGACAGATGGTGTCTAACCCATCGCATGATTGCGTTGCCCTGGTGGTGGAATTGGTAGACACAAGGGATTTAAAATCCCTCGGCGTTCGCGCTGTGCCGGTTCAAGTCCGGCCCGGGGCACCATCAAAATCTTTGGTGACAGAGATAAAAAATCAGAAAGGCGCCTTGGCAGAGTGGTTATGCAGCGGATTGCAAATCCGTGGACCTCGGTTCGACTCCGGGAGGCGCCTCCACTATTTCGAAAGCCAGTCTTAAATGACTGGCTTTTTTCGTTTTTAGTCCGCCTTTTCGTAACCCTCGCGCTTTCCTAAAGCCTCCCATGTTTTGATCACCATTCAATATTTTTAATGCGCTAATCATTGACTTTATAAATGTTAGACAACTCAATAATTGTATAGTGTGATTGGTGATAGTTTCTCTTCGATTGTAATCCGAACTTTTTGTATTACAGGCAGCAACCTAGCTAGCGTCATAGTTAGTATCGCTTGGTGCGTATATGCAGAAAGGAGGATTCTAGTCCTTAACGTGAGAGAAAAATAATGAAAACATTCAACCTTAAACCTACACTTTTACCCTTAACTTTGCTGCTCAGTTCGCCTGTAATGGCGGCACAAAATGGCACCATGATGCAGTATTTCCATTGGTATGTGCCAAATGACGGTGCGCTCTGGACACAAGTTGAAAACAACGCTTCGGCACTATCTGGCAACGGCTTTACTGCGTTATGGTTACCGCCCGCCTATAAAGGTGCTGGTGGTAGCAACGACGTCGGTTATGGCGTTTATGATATGTATGATTTGGGAGAGTTTGATCAAAAAGGTTCGGTGCGCACCAAGTATGGCACCAAAGATCAGTACCTAAGCGCCATCAATACTGCCCATAAAAACAATATCCAGATTTATGGCGATGTGGTGTTCAACCATCGCGGCGGTGCGGATGGTAAATCCTGGGTCGACACCAAGCGAGTCGATTGGAACAACCGAAATATTGAACTTGGTGATAAATGGATTGAAGCGTGGGTAGAGTTTGATTTCCCTGGGCGCAACGATAAGTACTCAAACTTTCATTGGACGTGGTACCACTTTGATGGCGTGGACTGGGACGATGCTGGCGAAGAAAAAGCTATCTTCAAATTCAAAGGTGAGGGTAAGGCATGGGATTGGGAAGTGAGCTCGGAAAAAGGCAACTACGATTACCTTATGTACGCTGATCTAGACATGGATCACCCTGAAGTTAAGAAAGAACTTAAAGACTGGGGTGAGTGGTATATCAACATGACTGGTGTTGATGGGTTTAGAATGGACGCGGTGAAGCACATCAAATATCAATACCTGCAAGAATGGATTGATCACCTACGTTGGAAAACAGGGAAAGAACTATTCACGGTCGGAGAGTACTGGAACTACGATGTGAATCAGCTGCATAACTTTATCACCAAAACCTCTGGCAGCATGTCTTTGTTTGATGCACCGTTACATATGAACTTTTATAATGCGTCTAAATCGGGTGGTAGCTACGATATGCGTCAAATCATGGATGGTACGCTGATGAAGGACAATCCAGTCAAAGCGGTTACCTTAGTAGAAAACCATGACACTCAGCCTTTGCAGGCGTTGGAATCAACCGTTGATTGGTGGTTCAAGCCGCTCGCTTACGCGTTTATCTTATTGCGTGAAGAAGGTTATCCATCCGTGTTTTATGCAGATTACTACGGCGCGCAGTACAGTGATAAAGGGCATGACATCAATATGGTCAAAGTGCCTTACATTAAAGAGCTAGTAACACTGCGTAAAGATTATGCCTATGGCAAACAACATTCTTATCTCGACCACTGGGACGTAATTGGTTGGACTCGAGAAGGTGATGCAAATCATCCACATTCAATGGCCGTGATCATGAGTGATGGACCTGGTGGCTCGAAGTGGATGTATACGGGTAAACCAAGTGCTCGCTACGTAGACAAGTTGGGTATCCGAACTGAAGAAGTTTGGACTGATGCGAATGGTTGGGCTGAGTTCCCAGTAAACGGCGGATCTGTCTCGGTTTGGGTTGGCGTTGAATAATCCATTCCTGTGATTTTGATACAGAGTAGGCAATTCTTGATAAAACTTTTCAATGAATCAATGTGTTATTTGATATTCATTCAACAAATGAGTAACTTATATTTGAGCATAATCTAGAGGAAGATAAAGAATGGAATCTATTGCTGATGTATTGGTTGTGGCTATTGTGTTCGGTGCCATATTTGGGGGCGGGATAATAAAGTTAATCTTGAACCATCGTAAAGAAGTAAGAGCGTTGGAGATATCTGAACGTAATACGATGAGCCGAGAAGAACAAGATAACCTTAACAAGCAAATTGGTGACTTGAAGCGACGTGTTGAAGTGTTAGAGCGAATTGTCACAGATAACAAATATCAACTTGAAAAAGAAATTGCCTCTCTGTAGATCACCACTTAATCGTAAAGCCGGCGAAGTCCGGCTTTTTCGTGTCTGTACGTCATACCTTTCGGATGTTTAACTCAGCGTTCATCAAAAAAGTCTTTGTCGCGAATGTATTTACTCATAAAGTGATAAGAGAACGGTCGCATTAGCCAACTAAATAAGGAGCGCCCAAGCCGTATGAGCGTTGGGGTGTTCTCGTATATTCTCCCGTTATATAACCATAGCATTTTGCCTACATGCCAATACAAAAAAGGTACGGGCGGCATAAAGGTCACGATGTCGATGTCGCAACAAATCCTGTATGTTTTGTGCCCCAAACGGTAGCGTTTCTTAAACGTCCAATCCCCGACAGCGGGCTGTCCGAAAGTGACCACGCGTTTAATGCTTTTTGGGTATTTTTTCTCAATATAGTCAGCAAAAACACTGCCAATCGCGCCACCTGAAGAGTGGCCAGTAATAGTGATTCTTTTCCCCCTGAGAATAAGTGGTACAACGATACCTTCGAGGCGTTCGATCACGGTCAACCCTAACCGATCTTCATTTCGGCTCGGTAAACTTTCTTGGAACAACAGATGATAGAAACCCGCGTGAATGCGATAGTTTAGTCCCAACCTTCGACAGCTTCTCGTCCACATCGCGAAGTTCAACAACCAATCACTGATACTGTGTGAGCCTTTAATCACTACGACCACTTCACTCTGTTTTTTACTCCAGAGCACGCGAATCATAATCTTACCGTGTTCATTTCTAATGACTCGTTGCCCATTAGGATCGAACCCGTATTGAGTTTGCCTGAAGACGCGAGGGTAGGCGAGATTACAAAGCACCGCATAGCGCTCGTATTGGTATCGTTTTAATGGTTTCACGTTAACTTTCTTAGTGGAGCCTAACGTTTGACTGTAATTAATGAATATTAAAAATACGTGAACCTTGATTTAGGGTCGGTAGAGATTCTGTGTATTGGTATCGCGAATGAAAGACTCAAACTGGCTTAAATGCGTCAAGATGGTTTGGCGAGAGAGTGCATGATGTTCGCTAAGCACGTTAATTAGCTTTTTCAAAGCCTTACGATCTTGTTTATCAAGATTTGCTGTTTCTTTGAGTTGTGCGAAAAATTCAATTTGACTTGAAGTGTCGTTAAAGTCACCGAGCTTGTCTTGCAATAGTTTTAGTTGTTTCACGTTGTTTTTGTGCTGTTGGGAAGGATAGAGCGTGGAAAATCCTTCTAACAGATAACGCAGCGCTTTGCACTTTATCCGCATCGAATGAATCACGCTGTCACGACTTTTGTCCGAGATCTTGCGTCGTGCTTTATCAACTTTTTTAAATTGATCGGAGATTTTTTGGCTTGCGAAGAGTAACGCAGGTACGTTGCTATCCACTCGTTCGTGTTGCGTACTTCGCAGCAGACTATTCCTGACCAAAGTGCAGTGCGTTGTGTATTCTTTTGTAGCTAGCCAACGCGTAACTCTTGCCTGTTCGTAAGCACGTTCGGCTTCGATAAAGCCAAAAAGCTGCTCAAGAGACGATTTGTGATTTGGGAGCATTTCAATGTATTGGTTTTTGTCCAAGATAAATACGTCCAAATCACGCAGCTTATTTGTTTTCTTCATCATTATTCTTAAATGAGGTTTCAAAATACGCTGTTCAAAAGGAGGGATCAGTTCGCGAAGTAGTGAGCATAGTGAGCGTATGCGCCTTAGTGTGACGCGATACTGGTGTGTATATTCAGGGTCCAAGTCATGGACGATCCCCTGTTCCAGAGAGCGTGCATAATCAAATTCAGTAAGTAAGAAGTGGGACACTACGAAGTCGAGTTCGGAATCAGTATGTAGCGGTAATTGAAATGATGACTTTCGAAACATGATGAGCGCTTATTTGTCCCCTGCAGTACGAGTTAAGTTTATACCCATACTGCCAATTTGTGTGACTTGTCGATTCCTCATTGACATGAAGTGATGAAGCAAAGTAAACGAGAGCAAAGCATGCTGATGTTCTTGTGAGCAAAATGATCGCCCTTTGTTCGTTTGAGTTGGCTTTTTAACCATTTGAATAAAAGAGACTAATTTTTTGTTGACCAGATAAATTAATCCGTTAAAGTACGCCTCGTTCTCACGGCAAAGGCCGCAGAGACAGATGGTGTCTAACCCATCGCATGATTGCGTTGCCCTGGTGGTGGAATTGGTAGACACAAGGGATTTAAAATCCCTCGGCGTTCGCGCTGTGCCGGTTCAAGTCCGGCCCGGGGCACCATCAAAATCTTTGGTGACAGAGATACAAAATCAGAAAGGCGCCTTGGCAGAGTGGCTATGCAGCGGATTGCAAATCCGTGGACCTCGGTTCGACTCCGGGAGGCGCCTCCATTCTTTTACTTGTCCATGAGTTCCGATAGTAACCTGTAGGATCTCAACTTCTCAGATTGTTCAAACACCATCGTGTTTACCATAATTTCATCTGCCCCAGTGCGTTCCAAAAGTTTCTCAATTTTCTGTCTTACATATGTTTGATCACCATGGATAGATTCACGTAATTGAGTTTCAACGTGAAGCTTTTCCTGTGCTGACCATAGTGGTGCCATACTTTTCACTGGTGCGCGAAGTTTTTCGCGATTGCCGCGAATCATTTTTAAGAATTTTTGCTTCTCTGTTGTCGCGAGAAAATCTGCATGTGACTGAGTATCCGCTACGATAACGTTGGCACAAATCATCACATAGGGTTGAGCTAAATGCTCGGATGGGACAAACTCATCTCGATAAAAGTTTAGAGCACGAGACATTGCATCTGGAGCAAAGTGTGCAGCAAATGCGAAAGGTAAGCCTCTCTTAGCTGCTAAACGTGCGCTGTATGTACTCGACCCCAGAAGCCAAATCGGCAGAGATGTGTTGTTACCTGGATAAGCCGCGACTGGTTGATTTCGAGATACGGGACCAAGAAAGAAATTAAGTTCCTCCAACAGCTCTTCAAAGTCAGGATCCATATGCTCTGGTTCCCGCCTTAATGCATGCATTGTTTGGTAGTCGGTGCCTGGTGCGCGTCCTAATCCGAGGTCAATACGACCAGGGTATAATGCCTCTAACGTTCCGAATTGCTCTGCAATAACTAGTGGTGCATGGTTAGGTAACATGATTCCACCAGATCCTAAACGGATCGAGTTCGTGTGCGCTCCAATATGACTGAGTAATACACTGGTTGCGGCACTGGCGATGTCGGGCATGTTATGGTGTTCAGCCATCCAAAACCGATGATAGCCCCAGGACTCGATTGATTGAGCTAATTCAACGGAGCGCTCGAACGTTTCGGTGAAGTTTGTTCCGTCGGACACGGGTGCCAAATCCAGAACAGATAAACGAGGAAAAGACATAGGATAGTTATAGCCTGTTAATGAATCTTAACTATCATATGGTGGTGAAAGTTGACGTTTAAAAGGGGAGGATTAACCATTCACAATGGATTATTTTTCTTCAATGCCTGGAGAGCGTTTAGCTTACGAGTTTAGCTTTTGCTATGTGATAAAAGCGGCTTTATTACTGTAAGTGGCCACAGTGGTCGATGTCGTTGAATATTCGCATGTAGAACGTTTCCACAGCTACTTTAGATTAAAACATAGGCCTCTTTAACAGCGAACTGCTGTTGTCGACAATAGTGAACGAGCTAGCTTTAGAACGTTTTGACTGATACATAGACTTGTCTGCCGCTGTTAATAATTCATGTACATTCGACCCATGCTCAGGATAGAGTGCAATACCAATGCTAGCTCCGACGCATAACTCTTTACCTTTAAAATGAATTACTTTTTCTATTTCTTGGATATAGCGTAGTGCACATGCAGACAGAGACGTACCTGTTGTGTGTGAACGATGAATAATAATAAATTCATCTCCACCAAAGCGGCCTACCATGTCTGATTCGTCGATAATACTTGATAATCTACTAGCTACAGATTTTAACACTGCATCACCTGCCTCATGGCCATGGCTATCGTTAATATCCTTAAATAAATTTAAATCTATAAAAAACAAACTAAAACTATTCTCACTGCCTCTGAAATTACGCGTAAGCTGGATCAAATGTTTTTCTATTGCTCGACGATTGTAGATATTAGTTAAGGAGTCGTGCTCAGACAAAAATACCAAACTTTCTTTTTGACGATTTAGAACTGAAGTTTGATTCTCTACTTCTTCTTTAAGTTTTGATTTTGATATTGTTGTGTGGTTTAACAATGCCGCCATTTTATTGAAGTAACAAGACAGATTTTCAAATTCCGTGAATTGATTTTCTGAAGGGATTTTATAGTCAAAATTTGACCTGCTTAATTGTTTTATTCCATTTATAAACCTTTGAAAGCTTCTCTTGAACTTTATTTTTATATAAAAGCATAATAGCATAACAACCAGAGAGATAAAAATAATACCTGCTTGAGTGTAATAATTTAAATTTTGTAGTTTTGTAGACTTATTATTAAGTATTTTTTTATAAATATATATTATTTCATTATTCATATCCTGGGATACAATGTTTATTCTGGATTGTATGACAGGATTTGATTTATTATAATTTACGACTGACTCATAATGGCGATCTTTGTCTAGTAAATGATTATTTTCGTATTGAACTAAAAAATACAGTTCGAGATTCATTTTTTTTAGGTCTTTAGTAAGGTATAAAACATCTTAATTTTGAGATAATAATTCGTTTAATTTGTTATGAGAAATCATGAATTGTGTGAAATTGTTTTTTCCCCTATTTTGAGTGTAAGCCCAAAGATAACTACTTAATGACTCTAATGATATTTGTATGTCCATTATTTGGTTTAATTGTTTCTTGGCTTTATAATCTTCTATTTTTATGAAGCTTATGTATACTATAACGCTGATACATAGTATTACGCTTAGACTGAATAGTGATGCTAAATAGTGGTTTAACGAACGATGCATTTTAATCTAGACCATCAAAATATGAATTGATATAGTTTTCTTTAAATATTTTTCTGTAATTTGGAATCTGTCCTTCTACATAGTTTTGTTTTAATGCCCAATTAGCTTCTGATTGTAATGTAAATAATAAAGAATTCGTTAAATTTAATCGAAAGTTATAATCATCCCAACTCCAAGATATTTCTTCAACTGTTGTGTTAAGTTTTTGTGATAGTATTTTCATTGTTAAATGAGGGTTTTTATCCATCCAGTTAATTGAGTGATGAAGTGACTTTATTATTTTCATTACTTCTTGATCTGATTTTTCAATGTGTATTTCTTTTGATACAAGCAAAAAGTAAAGTTTATACACGCCAATAATTCCTATGTTCTTTACTTCTTCATTTATTCTATTCTTGGCCATAAATCCGTATGGCTCCCAAGTAGATATTGCATCGACGTTTCCTTGCATTAAATGATTTATAATAACCTGCGTTGTTGATGATATTTTTTCTACTTTTTCTAAATCAATGTCATTTACCTGTAGCAACAAGTCTAAGTAATATTCGCTAGCGCTCTTTTTTATTACACCAACCTTTTTTCCTGGTAATTTATCTATACTTTCTATGCCAGACCGCTTTTTAGTTAGCAGCTTAATATCATTCGTAGAAGATGCAAAAGAAGTGATTAATGCTAAATCTTTGTATTCAAAGCTTTTAAACATCAGTACGCTTTCAGAAAAAGTGGCGTAATTAACATGGTTTTCTAGAAGTAGGTTTGAACATTCGACCCCTCCAAAGCACATGATAAGTTCGACGTTTAAATCGTTTTCTTCAAACGCACCTATGTGCTCTGCAATGATAAAAGGGGCTGACAGAGGCGTCTTAGATATACCGATTGTTGTAGGTTTGTGGATAGCATTTGATACCGTTGTTAACTTTAAATAAGCAACTACTAATGCAGAAAGAACTAAAATTATGATAACTGTAGAAATCTGTTTTGTATCCATCAAAAACAACTCCCTTCATAATAGTAGTAATTAATCTATCAGTTAAATGAGTGTAGTTGCTTATTGGGTTGATGCTAGGAGAGGAGGGGATTTATTTGTATCGTGCCAAATTTATGAGTACCTAGGGGTAATTTCGGTAACTGGCTTAGATATAAAGAATTTATCTTTAGTTAGTTCAAGTTGTAGCAAATGACTGATTTCATAACATGATGATTTATGGAGAGATATCAACTTTTTAAGTTGAAAAATTGTACTCCATTTTTGCCATTTTTCTTTATCTCATACATTGCGTGATCGGCTTTTTGATACACTTCATTAAACGGTTGCTTTCCTTTGTTAAAGAGACAAACACCGATACTCATTCCTATAGTTACTTTATGTAAGTCTTGATTTATCGCTGGAATGATTGAGTCTAAGAGTTGATTGCAAAGTTGGGATATTTCCTCTCGACTTGAATGCCAGTTTAAGATAACAAATTCATCGCCTCCTATGCGTCCAACTTGAGACTTGCTTGACGCAAGCTCTGTTAAGCTATTGGCTATATTAATGAGGAGAGTATCACCAGTATGATGACCTAGCTGGTCGTTAACTGCTTTAAAATTATCTATATCAACAAACACTAAGGCAGACTGCTGAGACGGCTTGGTTTGAGGTTGATGATTAAAGTTTTCCTCAATTGCTTTTCTATTTAACAGTCCGGTCAATGGATCACTCGAAGCTAACTTAGCCAGTTGCTGCTCATATCGCTTTTCTTTTGTAATATCGATATGAGTGCCCATCATGCGCAGTGGTTCGCCATCAGAACCATACTCGACGATGCGCCCTCGATCGTAGACCCAACTATCACTGCCGTCTTTATGAATCATGCGATGCACTACCTCATAAAGGTCGGTTTTGCCAGCTAGGTGATCTTCAAATGCACCCACCGCAAGATCATAATCTTCAGGGTGGAGATTGTTTTTCCACGTTTCAACCGTCGCGGTTAACTCATGGGGCTGATAACCTAGCATTTTGCCCCACTGCATATTGAATATCGTCAAAGTACCTGAAGGAATATGCTGCTCCCACAAACACAGTCCATTACTGTCGAGTGCAGCATTCAACTTTTCTTGTAGTCGCGCATTCTTCCGCTTCAGCTCTTCATTTTCTTTTTCTAAGCAGGCAATTCGAGTTAGATATTCTTCCATTTTGCGCATAATTTACGTCGTTTTCGGAGCGACAATATACGAAAAATACTTTGCAATTTCTATGATTGAGCTTGGAGATATAAGTATTGAATATGCGGTAAATAATAAAGAATCGGTGATGTTACTTAAGAGCAGCAAAGTAAATGCTTGGAAAACAAAGAAGGAAATAGGGGGTAAGCGAGGGGCTCTCCTGGTGCAAAGTCTTAAATGGAGGCCTTTGCACCGGGACTACTGAGGGTTAGCGGTTTAGTGCACCACAACGCTCAGGTTGGTATGTGATATCGACAATTTCAATTGTCTTCACTTGATTATTTGGCATTGGCCAGTCAAGTTTTTGGCCGACAGACAAACCGATCAGTGCGCTGCCTACGGGCGCAAAAATAGAGATATCATCACTGCTTTTCAGTTCAGAAGGGTAAACCAGTGTCTTTGTCATGGTTCTATCTTCACCTGAAAATTTAAACTCTACAGTCGAGTTCATCGTGACCACGTTATCTGGCATTTGTTCTGGCTCAAGAACTGTTGCTCGGTCGAGCTCTGCTTCTAATTCCACAAGCTCCGCTGCGATGTTTGGCATTTTATCCAACAAGGCCGTGATTCGGTTCATATCTAAGCTTGAGATGTAGATAGAATTGTTTTCTGACATTTTATGACTCCCAAATAAAAGGCCGCCTCACAAAAATGGGACGGCACTCTATATGTCAATTACGGTATCAATCATATGGACGCTATTCCATATGAACTAAACCTGATTTTAGTCTTTATAGTGCGACTTAGCTAGTAAAAAATTTTTGTTGTGAAGCTTGATTTTTCTAAATCTTTCAATCACTTCAGATATTGTTCTCTGTTCACCTTGAAACGGTGAAGTCAAGTGAGTGCGTCGTTTAGAAGCAAAGCAGGATTTATCGTAGGTGTGCTCGGTTTCGATGGTCAGCCTAACTTCATAAAAGCAAAACGGTATAGTCCGTTGCTAGCATGGCTTCGGTTATCTCAGTTTGTTAAAACTACCAATATCCGTTAATAAATTACTTTTTATTTCGCAATAGTCAGATAAATACGTTCATCTACCCCTTTAGGGTAGTTTGAGATTGTAATTGATTTACATCATGTATTAATTTTCTTTCACAATTAACAATGAGCTCAGTGATAAGAACCTAACCCTTAGGAATTATAATGAGCAAGTTGAAGCTAGTAGTCATCGGTAACGGTATGGTAGGGCACCGTTATATTGAAGACTTAGTCGAGAAAGCTGATATGTCTAATATAGACATTACGGTTTTCTGTGAAGAACCTCGTGTCGCATACGACCGTGTGCATCTTTCCTCTTACTTTTCTCACCATACTGCAGATGAACTTTCTTTAGTAAAAGAAGGCTTCTGCGAGAAACACGGTATTAACATGCTGATCGGCGAACGCGCGATTAACATCAACCGTGAAAACCGCATTGTTTACTCAAGCACTGGCCGTGAAGTTCAATACGACAAGCTGATTCTTGCTACTGGCTCATTCCCATTTGTTCCACCTATTAAAGGTCACGAAAGCAAAGACTGTTTTGTTTACCGTACTATCGAAGATCTTAAAGCGATCGAAGCGTGTGCGAAGAAGAGCAAATCAGGCGTTGTTGTCGGTGGTGGTCTGCTAGGCCTTGAAGCAGCAGGCGCACTGAAAGCACTGGGTGTAGAAACGCACGTTGTTGAGTTCGCGCCAAAACTAATGGCTGAGCAACTTGACCTGGCTGGTGGTAACCAACTTCGTCACAAGATCGAGCGTATGGGCGTGAACGTTCACACCAGCAAAAATACGCTTGAGATTGCGCCAGAAGGCACAAACGCACGCAACGTTATGCGTTTTGCTGACGGTTCAGAACTAGAAACAGACTTCATCGTATTCTCTGCAGGTATTCGTCCACAAGACAAACTAGCACGCCAAATGGAGCTAGAAGTGGCACCTCGTGGCGGTGTTGCTATCAACGACCATTGTCAGACTTCTGATGAGAACATCTACGCGATTGGTGAGTGTGCGTCTTGGAACGAAATGTTCTACGGCCTTGTTGCTCCTGGCTACAAGATGGCGACCGTTGCTGTTGACCACCTACTAGGTAACACAGAAAGCAAATTCGAAGGCGCTGACATGTCTGCGAAGCTGAAACTTCTAGGTGTAAAAGTAGGTTCAATCGGTGACGCGAACGGTCGTACTGAAGGCTGTAAGAGTTACGTTTACCAGAACGAAGAACAAGAAGTTTACAAACGTCTTATCGTTTCTAAAGACAACAAGAAACTGCTTGGCGCGGTTATGGTTGGCGACACCTCTGACTACGGTGACCTGCTTCAACTTATGTTGAACGAAATCGACCTACCAGAACACCCGGATGCGTTGATCCTTCCTGCACACGCAGGCGCTGAGAAACCAGCACTCGGTGCAGACGCTCTACCAGAAAGCGCAGTAATCTGTTCTTGTTTCGACGTAACCAAAGGCAAGATCGCACAAGCGGTTGCTGATGGTCACCACACATTGGGCGACATCAAAGCAGTGACTGGCGCAGGTACAGGCTGTGGTGGTTGTATTCCTCTAGTGACCTCTGTTCTAAATGCTGAGCTTGCTAAATCTGGTATCGAAGTGAAGAACGACGTGTGTGAGCACTTTGCATACTCACGCCAAGAGCTGTTCCACCTAATCCGTATTGAAGAGATCAAAACGTTTGATGAGCTTCTAGAGAAATACGGTAAAGGTTACGGCTGTGAAGTTTGTAAACCACTGGCTGGTTCTATCTTGGCTTCTTGCTGGGGTGAGCACATTCTTAAGCCACAACTGGTTAAGCTGCACGACACGAACGATAACTTCCTAGGTAACATCCAAAAAGACGGTACTTACTCTGTTATCCCACGTATGGCGGGTGGTGAAGTAACACCTCAAGCACTGGGTGCGTTAGCGAACGTTGCAGCAGAATACAACCTATACACCAAAGTAACCGGTGCTCAACGTATTGGTCTGTTTGGTGCTCAAAAAGACGATCTTCCAGAGATCTGGCGCAAGCTTATCGACGCTGGTTTCGAAACAGGTCAAGCGTACGCAAAAGCACTTCGTATGGCGAAGACCTGTGTTGGCTCAACGTGGTGTCGTTACGGCGTTCAAGACTCTGTTGGTCTGGGTTCTTACATCGAGAACCGTTACAAAGGCATTCGTACACCTCATAAGATGAAGTTCGGTGTTTCTGGCTGTACTCGTGAGTGTGCGGAAGCACAAGGTAAAGACCTTGGTATTATCGCGACTGACGCAGGTTGGAACATGTACGTATGTGGTAACGGTGGTATGAAACCTCGTCACGCAGACCTACTTGCAAGTGACCTAGATAAAGAAACACTAATCAAGTACATCGACCGCTTCATGATGTTCTACATCCGTACTGCTGCGCCACTACAACGCACATCAGTTTGGATGGAAAACATGGAAGGTGGCGTTGACTACCTACGCGAAGTGATTGTTGAAGACAAACTTGGCATCAACACTCAACTAGAAGCTGACGTAGCGAAGCTTGTAGATGAGTACGAGTGTGAGTGGACTGCGACCATCAACGACGAATCACAACTGACTCGTTTCGCGCACTTCATCAACTCTGACAAGCGCGATGAAAACGTCGTGTTTGTACAAGAGCGCGAACAGCACCGCCCAGCAACCTTCACGGAAAAACACCCTGAAGCGAAAGGCGACATCCTACACGTAGCGATCACTGAAGCATAAGGGAAGGTTGATTATGTCATTTGAAAAGATTTGCCAAATCAGCGACATCGTACCGGGCACGGGTGTTTGTGCACTGGTTGATGGTCAGCAAGTTGCGGTATTTCGCCCAACACAAGCAGAAGAAGTGCTGGCGATCAGCAACACAGACCCGTTCTTCCAATCAAACGTGCTTTCTCGCGGTTTGATCTGTGAGCACCAAGGCGAGCTTTGGGTGGCTAGCCCACTTAAGAAGCAACGCTTTAACCTGACAACAGGTGCGTGCATGGAAGACGAGCGTTTTAGCGTGAAAGCGTACAAAACCCGCGTAACCAACGGCGAAGTAGAAATCTCTGCGTAAGCTTGGTTTTCATTCCCTCCTCTTAGGGGGAGGGAATGAACTGAAACCTAGATTTAATAGACAAAGGCTTTCCAAGCATCATCTCAGGGGAACAGGGAAGCGAGGTGTTGTAGACAGCGTTCAGGTGTCAACGGGAAGCCTTTCTCTATTCAATCTTTAACTTTTTAACTTTCAATTTTGGATAAGGACACATTCATGTCTACTGATTTTAAGCCTGCAGAATTCGTGCAAACCATGATCAATGTTGGTGAAGCGAAAACCAATACAAGCACGCGAGATCTTCTGCTTCGCGGTACGATGGCTGGCGTTATTCTTTCGCTTGCGGTGGTGGTTGCTATTACCGCGATTGTACAAACGGGTATCGGCCTTGTAGGAGCACTTGTTTTCCCCGTTGGTTTCGTAATTCTAAGTGTGATGGGGTATGACCTAGTAACCGGTGTTTTTGGTCTAGCGCCTCTGGCTAAGTTTGCGAACCGTCCGGGCATCACTTGGGGTCGTATCTTCCGTTGTTGGGGTCTTGTAGGCTTGGGTAACCTTATCGGTTCTCTGATCGTTGCTTACCTAGTGGCTATCTCTCTAACAGGTAACTTCTCTCTAGAACTGAACGCAGTAGCGAAGAAATTTGTCGCTGTTTCTACCGCGCGTAGCCTTGGTTTTGAAAACATGGGTATGGACGGATGGATCACATGTTTCGTACGCGGCATCTTCTGTAACCTAATGGTGTGTCTAGGCGTTATAGGCAACATGACGGCACGTTCGGTGTCTGGTCGCGTAGCAATGATGTGGTTCCCAATCTTCATCTTCTTTGCGCTAGTATTTGAACACACCGTAGTAAACATGTTCCTATTCCCACTAGGTATGATTCTAGGTGCGGATTTTGGTATCGCGACTTGGTTGAACTTCAACCTTATTCCAACCATTCTAGGTAATATTGTTGGTGGTCTCGTAATGACTTGTATTCCACTGTACCTAACTCACGCGAAAACAGCGCCTTCTATCAACGTAGTTGAAGAAGAAGTAAAAGCAGAGCCTGCAATCGCAAAATAAACCGCTTTTATCTGGCCCTACCTATGGTAGGTAGGGCTGTTCAACTCATTTAACTTTCGATAAGTATTGTATTGATTTAGCTATAAAAAGTAATAACTCCTTGGGGTGATTTTAACCTTGAGTTAATGACTTGAGTGTTACTTTTTATGTCCAAATTTTCGATAGGCGTTGATATGACAACTGTTAACTCATCTTTAAACAGCGGCTTTGTTTCTCTTGTTGGTGCAGGTCCTGGTGACCCTGATATGCTCACAGTAAAAGGCTTAAAAGCCATTCAAGCGGCTGAAGTTGTTGTGTACGACCGATTGGTATCAAAAGAGATTCTTGAGTTGGCCCATGCATCAGCAGAGATGATTTATGTTGGGAAAAAGCTCGATTTTCACTGTGTACCTCAAGATCAAATCAACCAAATCTTGGTGCAGAAAGCGCAAGAAGGTAAGCGTGTTGTGCGTCTGAAGGGCGGTGACTCATTTATCTTTGGCCGTGGTGGTGAGGAGCTAGAAGAACTAGCGGAATTTGGTATTAAATACGAAGTGGTTCCGGGGATCACAGCAGCAGCGGGTGCAACGGCTTACGCTGGTATTCCATTAACACACCGCGACCATGCGCAAAGCGTTCAATTCATCACTGGTCACGTACAAAAAGATGGTCGTGAGATTGAATGGCATTCTCTAGCACAATCCAACAACACACTTGTTTTCTACATGGGTTTGAAGCAAAGCGGCCACATTATGGATAAGCTGATCACTCATGGGTTAGATCCTGAGATGTCATGCGCCATTATTGAAAACGGTACGCGCCCAGAGCAGCGCGTGTTCCAAGGAAAGTTGAACGAGCTATCGATCATGGCAGAGCAAGCCGTGAGCCCAGCATTGATTGTGGTTGGCAGCGTGACTCAACTTCACAACAAGTTGGATTGGTTCGCAAAGTAATACTGCCCACAAGTGACTATATTTTACAGGGGCTTTGTTGCCTCTGCATTTCTTGCTTACGCATAGGCATTTGATCAATGAGGTTGTTGATAAACGACCAGTCTGTTTCTGCGCCCCAGCGGTGCTTTTCTAGACCATCTTTACCAAGCAAAATAGCGGTATGAGAACCTTTTTCGACCTCATAAAGACGAGCTAGCATTTTTAGGTCGAACTCTTCTTTAAGCCAAGCAGGAAAAGTATAACCTTGTTCTGTAATGACCAGCGTGACGACATCTCTGTCTTCCAACTCACACTCATTCATAAGTGTTTCTAGCAAGAATTGTTTGACGTATTCATCATTTTCTGGCGCAAAGTAGAGCACACTTCTATGTGGCCAGTATTTGGAGTGCGCTGGATAACCAAATGCTGTCGATGACAAGATACAAGAAAGCAGTATCACTAGTAACTTTCCGCCCATGACAGTTCCCCTAGAAACCCAAATAACTTTTTATACGTTAAGTTTAGTGGAATTGGCTCATTGTGCTTTTTCCAAAACTGGCATAGGGTAGGCAGCAAATAAATTGAGCGTAGAAATAGATGAGTTCGGAAAGCAAACAAAAAATCGCCATTTTGGTTGATGTACAGAATGTGTATTACACCTGTCGCGAAGCGTATCGAAGCAATTTTGATTACAACCAGTTTTGGTATGTTGCCACACAAGGGAAAGAGGTGGTAAGTGCTCGTGCTTATGCCATTGCGAGCAATGATCCCAAGCAACGTCAGTTCCACCATATTCTTCGTGGTGTTGGATTTGAGGTGATGCTTAAACCCTACATCCAGCGTCGTGATGGCAGCTCGAAAGGCGATTGGGATGTGGGTATTACTCTCGATGCAATTGAAATTGCTCCCGAAGTTGAGGAAGTGATTCTAGTTTCGGGAGATGGAGACTTTAGTCTGCTAGTAGAGAGAATTCAGCAGCGCTTCAATAAAACGGTGACCGTTTATGGTGTACCTAAGCTAACATCCCAAACTCTGATTGATTGTGCCGACAATTTTGTCGCGATTGATGACGATTTCTTGCTGTAGTTAAATAGTGTAATAAAGAAAGGCGAGTCACTCAGGCTGTACGAAAACGTACAATGACTCGCCTCTAATTTATCGTTGATTTGGCTAGTTACGAAGGAATGATCATTTGCCCTAGCAAGTAACCCAAGCAACACGCACCAATCACGCCGATTAAGCCCACAGACATGAATGAGTGGTTGAAGTACCACTTACCAATCTTAGTTGTGCCCGAGGTATCGAAGTTCACAGTCGCGATATCTGAAGGGTAGTTGGGAATAAAGAAGTAGCCGTATACCGCTGGCATCAAGCCGATAAGCAGCGCAGGTTCCAAACCTAAGCCGAGACCAACAGGCAGCATCATGCGAGCCGTTGCAGCTTGAGAGTTCACCACAACCGACACAATGAATAACGCAAGCGCGAATGTCCAAGGGTAGTTGGTTACCATCTCTACGATGCCGGATTTAAATTGAGGCATAGCGTACTGGAAGTATGTATCTGACATCCATGCAATACCGAAGATAGCAATCGCCGCCACCATACCAGATTTAAATACCACCCCATTTGGTACGTCGCGCGGGTCAGTTTTGGTCGCAAGCAAAATGATACCGCCGAAGCAGAGCATCATCATTTGAATCACAACTGCCATGCTGATTGGCTTCGAGCCATCTACGATGGTACGAATGTCTGGCCACATCGCGATAACGACGATAACCAAGATAGAAGCAATGAACAGCAATACAGAGTTACGAGCACTTGTTGGTAGTACTTCATCAAGAGACGTTGCAGTTGTGTTGAGGATTTTTTCTCTCCACACAGGATCTTTCAAACGCTCTTGGTATTCTTCATCGTCGTCTAGTTCTTTACCACGCTTTAGGCTGTAAAGTGACATCAACAACGTACCGAATAAGGTTGCAGGTACAGTAACGAGCAGAATTGAGAGCAGAGTGATCTCGTGTTGAATATCAGAGAGTTGCGCCAAGTAGTAAACTACGGCCGCTGAAATTGGTGATGCCGTGATTGCGATTTGAGAGGCGACAGAAGCGGCAGCCATAGGACGCTCAGGACGAATGCCGTTTTTAAGTGCAACGTCGCCAATGATTGGCATGATAGAGTAAACCGCGTGACCTGTACCAAGTAGGAAGGTCATAAAGTAAGTCACGAACGGAGCAATAAGGGTGACGCGTTTTGGGTTCTTACGAAGCACACGCTCGGCAACTTGCAGCATGTATTTCAAACCGCCAGCGGCTTCAAGAATGGAAGCACATGTTACCACCGCTAAAATGATCAACATGACGGTGACAGGAGGAGAGGTTGGCGGCATCTTAAAGATGAAGACTTCAATCACCAAGCCAATTCCGGATACGACCCCAAGGCCTATACCACCATAACGTGAGCCGATATACAGCATCACGAGCAAAAATAGAAACTCAAGATACAACATGTGGATTTCCTTATTCAAAACAGAGGGCTACATAGCCAAATTACCTCTTTGTATTGTCTCGATATGCAGAAAGAAAATACTTCATGTTGTTCACAATCCGCTGGATAAGAAACAGCAATATTCAATTATTGGCAATAACTCACGCTACACAGGGGAACTGTTAACACAGTTTTATCAGGGTGTTTTTATGCTGTGTATTTTTGCGATCATGTGAGCGTTAAATGCGAAGAGGTTTAAGAGTTTGTTGCTATTCATCGCATACGTAACCAGACCTTACAGTTTCACAGAACGCGGAAATACAGTCATAACTAACCCTAAGAGTGCTTCTTTGTTATGAAAACGCAAAGGATAATAGTTTGCATTGCGATTGGTGCTTGGGTATAAAGGTGTCAGAATGACTACACCAACAATAAGCCATCATGTCTGAGCAATTTTTCCCGCAACTGTTTCAAACTTCGAGTGAGATTACACCTTATCTACACGGTGATATCGGCGAGATAGGGCAAGAAGCTATCCATATCGAGAATGATATCAACCCGATCATCCAAGGCCTTTACCAGCAAATCTCGGAGGCTCATCCGGAAGCGGGAAAAGCATATTGGTTGACAAGAACGTGGGATTTACTTTGTTGGCAGCCAGTTTATGTCGCATTCATCTCCATTTACGGTTACCACACGTTGCCAAACATTCGCGAGATAGCGCAGCACCTCAAACCTTGTTTTGTTTCTGGGTACCGATTCGCCGACGAAGCGCATATACATGGCGAGCCAGAAGCGTTGATAAAAGAGGCGGGGCGTCAAATCCGAGAACTGTTCGACTTCTATCAACAAGAGATGAGTCAATGGACACGCATTCGTCCTGGCTTCACCCATCAATTGATGTCGGACGGAATCATGGCTTGTTTAATTCGTCTCCAACAGCGCTTTCCGCAAATGACTAACTCGACACTTCAGGAGCATGCGGTCTTGTGGCTAAGCGCAATGGGTTTGGATGTTGATAATAGCCGCTCACTTCATGAGACGGAATCTGATCAGCCGCTAAAGTTAGTAAGAAAAAGTTGTTGTTTAGTCTATAAGTGTGAAGGCAGAAAGCTTTGTGCAGATTGTCCTCGTTTAGAGGAAAATCGACAGCTTATGAGCAAGAAGGTTCTTAATTAACATTTATTTAACTTGTGTAACAGTGCTCGATTTGAGAGTGAGAATAAGTATCATTGCATGCTCTTGTTGACAACAAAAAGATAAATACAATGATGAAAAGGACGTTTTCTTTCAATCTCATCGTACTTGCGATGAGCAGTGGATACGCAGTTAGCTCAATAGCAGCAGAAGATCTTCAACAAACATCGACTCCGAGCGATGAGCAATTGGTTGTTGTAGGCAGTGTGATGCCGAAATCGATCTCCGATATTCCAGGAACGGTTTGGTTTGTTGGCCAAGAAGAGATTGCTCAGCAATATCGTGCGGGCAAGACACTGGGTGATATTCTTTCTGCAACCATCCCTTCTTTAGACGTCGGCACCGGTGGTCGAACTAATTATGGTCAGAACCTTCGCGGTAGAGCAATGTTGGTAATGATTGATGGTGTCTCTTTACAGTCTTCTCGCCCGATTAGTCGTCAGTTAGACGCAATAGACCCATTCAACATCGAGCGAATTGAAGTACTATCTGGTGCAACCTCCATTTATGGTGCAGGCGCTACTGGTGGTGTTATTAACATTATCACCAAGAAAGCGTACTCGGATGACTTGTCGTTTGAATCCTACGTGAGTGGCACTACAGGCTTTAATAGCAGCGATGACTTTGATTACAAACTCGCTCAGTCTATCTCGGGTGGTAATGAGCGAATTACCGCTAGAGGTTCGGTTGTGTACACCGAGACACAAGGTGCATTTGACGCAAATGGCGACATTGTCACCCCAGACATTTCACAGGGCTCCTTGCAGTATAATTCAACGCTCGATGTTATGGGATCGACCGAGATTCAAATCTCCGATGCCAGCAAGTTAAACCTTGTCGCACAATACTATGACAGCCAGCAAGATTCGCCATACGGTTTGTACATTGTTAACAATAAATTTGTTGATGTACGAGAGGGGTTCGATTCCGACCGTGAACATGGTACAGAGCGAGTTCTCTTAAGTGCGAACTACGCTCACGACAGCGTATTCGGTCATCAACTGATAGGCGAGTTATCTTACCGTAGTGAAGACCAAACCTTTACTCCTTATTACCAAAGTGCCTCTCAACAAAAAACAGAAGTTTTTGCTGGGCGCTTAGCGTTAGCTAAAAGCTGGGAGTCATTCAAACTTGTTTATGGTGTCGATGCGTACTTAGACCGTTTTGAAAGTAACCAGGCTCTGTTCGATCCAACCATTGCGAACAGCTCTGGGAACTTAATTAATCGAACCTATGCCGAAGTGGGGCGTTACCCAGATGTTGATGTGGCGTCTTACGCAATGTTTGTCCAAGGGGATTACCAAATCAATCAAGATTGGTCAGTACAAGCAGGCTACCGCTACCAATACATGGACAATAAGATTGATGATTTTGTTGCCTATAGTATACAAAAGAAGATCGCATCGGGTAATGGTGTATCAGCGGATGCGGTACCAGGTGGCAGCACTGACTACTCAGTGAGCTTATTTAATTTGGGCACCATTTATCAGCTTAACGATGAATCTCAGCTTTGGGCGAACTTCTCTCAAGGTTTCGAACTCGCTGATCCTGCAAAGTACTACGGCCAAGGTAGCTACGATGCCGCGGATGCAAATGGTCACTACGCGTTGAACAATAGCATTAACGTATCTGACTCAAAAATGTCGGGCATCAAAACGGACAGCTATGAAATTGGTTACCGATTAGATACCGATACTGTCGCACTGCAAGCGGCGGGTTACTACTCGGTGTCGGATAACTCAATCAAGTATGACAAGAAGACGCTCCTAATCACCAATGTTGATGACGAGCAACGTGTATACGGTGCCGAAGCAAACATTAACTACTGGGTAAACCGTGATATTTTGTTAGGTGCATCAGGTCACTATGTGGTTTCTGAGCTGAAAACCAACGGTAAGTGGGAAGATCTAAGCGCGGGTAAAGCAAGTACATCAAAAGCGAACGCGTGGGCGGCTTACTATCAGGATGGCTATTCAGTACGTTTACAAAGCCAGACGATGTTTGATTACGAAGATGACGCAAACAATAAACTAGATGGATACACTACGTTTGATCTTCTTGGTAACGTAACACTACCTATCGGGCAGTTAGGTTTTGGTATTCAAAACCTATTTGACGAAGACTACACAACCGCTTGGGGACAACGTGCGCAGATTCTTTATGCAGCACACTACGATGCAGCAGCGTACGACTACAAAGGAAGAGGTCGCACATTCACACTGAACTACAGTGTCGAATACTAAAGCTAACTATCTCCGAATATCAAAAAAGCCGCTTGAAGCGGCTTTTCTTTTAGGCTTGATCTGTCTGCGCTGTGTCTACAACGTTTTCCGTGTGTTCTGAAGCTTGGTTTTGTTCTTCAGCTTCCATTTTCGCGCGTTCAGCTTTGGAGATATAACGCGGCTTATTGCTCTTATGTAGCTTAGCGTTATGCTTCTTCTGCTTCGCTTTCAAGATCTGATTGATTTTCTTCTTGCGGTTCATGGTGGTGGTCCTTTAATTTAGCGAGGCAGGATAGTTACTTTTTTATCAAGTTACAACTAAATAAGCGCCGGTATCGGTCGCAAAATTCAAGTACGTTCCTATGTCCAATCATCTATCGCGTTTTAATGGAGCCCAAATGAAAACACTGTACACCGAACGTTTGATACTGCGTCTTGTGAGTGTAGATGATGCACCATTTATACTAGAACTTTATAACCACCCAGACTTCTACCGTTTTGTCGGAGATAAACAAATTCGTACCGAATATGAAGCGGCGAGTTACATAAAAGAAAACATGCTACGCATGCAAAAAATTAGAGGCGTGAGTTTACTCGTTGTAGAGAAGAAAGAAGATGGGCAACCCATCGGGATTTGTGGGTTGGTTAAACGTGACACATTACAACACTATGATCTCGGATATGGATTTTTACCTTCCGCTTATGGCTTCGGCTACGGAACGGAGTCTGCAACCGCAGTGCTGGAATACGCTAGAGAGGAAATGAAACTCGATAATTTGGTTGCCATCACCAACAATGACAATATTCGTAGTATAAGTTTGCTCAAAAAACTGGGCTTTGAGTTTGAACGAGTTGAGCAGCAATATGATAATGGCCGCACGTTAGAACTTTACACAATGATGTTGTGATTTTTGGATAGTGCATGAGCGATATTTTACTTGGCAAACTCGCCACTGAATTTAAGACAGTAAAAGCCATGGTAGAGGTTTACTGTCATGACCATCATGGAACAAAACGTGACTTATGCTCAGAATGTCGTGAGCTGCTTGAATACGCAGAAGTGCGCCTCGACCGCTGTCCTTATGGAGAGAATAAACCGACGTGTAATAAATGTCCCATTCACTGCTACAAACCAGAGCCGAAAGAACAAATGCGTTTGGTCATGCGTTACTCTGGCCCCAGAATGTTACTGAAACATCCCACCTTGGCGGTTCGTCATTTGCTTCATGAAAAGCGCATGGTACCGGAAAAGCCTGCAGCGAACGCGTCAAACCGTCACAAGCGTTTATCTAAACAAAAATGCGAAGAATAAAAAAAACGAGGGCGACATGCCCTCGTTTTCGTTGAGTAGAAGCGGCGTGATTAGAGGCCAGCGGCCATACGCTGCTTGGTTTTGCTCGCAGCAAGTAGCATGTATACGCCAGTCGCAACCAAAGCGGCAAACAAGTAGCCTAGTAAGCCGTGTTCTTGGCCCATAAATTTATCAGCGACAACTGGGCCAGCAACAGAGCCGATGCTGTAGCTAAACAGCATGACTTGTGTCGCAGAGACAATAAAGCGTTCATCAAGTCCTTCGCAACCTAAGTTGATTGCTATCGGGTACAAGGCAAAAGTAGCTGCACCTAAAAAGAATAATGCAGCAGCCAATACCACGGCTGACGAGGAAATAAAGGTCATACCGATCGAAAAAATACCCAAAATACAGAAAAACGCCATTAGCACTGTGCGGCTCATGTATTTGTTTAACGCGGTCACCATTGGTTGAACTAGCATGCCACCTAGAATAACTAGCGCCATCAATGTACCAATGTCTTGATGGCTAATTTTACGGTTAGTTAACTCAACTGGCATTAATCCGTAGATTGCACCTAAGGTCAAACCTGAAACAACACAACCAATAATTGCTGCATGGTTTAGTTTGGCAATTTGCTTAAATGATAAAGCGGTTGATTCATGGCTGTTTGGCTGCTCACACTCAATGAACATTAGCACCAGCATCGCCATTAGTATCAACGTCGTGATCGCAATAAACGGAACGCCGCCACTTACGCCAAGCACGCCAATACCAAACTGGCCTAATGCTGAACCACCATAAAGCGATAGCATGTACAAGCTCAAACGTTTCGCACGCGATGCTTCGTCTCCAGACATTAGCCAAGACTCAACAATGACAAAAACACCAGCAACCGCGATACCCGCAATAAAGCGAGCGGCAAGCCACATCAATCCGTTAGCAAACACGGGTAGTGTGACGATAGTTAGCGAAAATACGGCCAAGCAACCAATAAACGCGTTACGGTGACCAACTTGACGTACGATACGTTCAATAAAAATAGCACCGGTTAATAAGCCGCCATAAAACACACTCGCCAACCAACTCGCGTAATCTGCTGAGATGTTGTATTCACCGAGCATGAGAGGGATCAAGCTCATTAAATAGCCCGAAGCCACCGCATAAAGAGACAGTGCGACGACTGGAACTGTAACTCGTGGTGATGCTGCAGGAACGACTGTGTTTTCCACTGTTTTGCGCCTATAAGTTAAATGAAATCTAAGGGTTATTCGGCGCGAATATGAGGCTAATAGTTAGGCAAGTAAAATGATAAATTTAAGTCGTTTCGACAAATAATATTTATTAACTAGATAGGTTGATAAGTTGCATAAAAACGCCAACCTACAAACAAGGTTGGCGTGGAAGATTATTTAGTAAGTGCTTGATTTAACCATTGATCAAATTGAGTTTTAGGTAACGCACCATTGATCATATCAACGCGTTGACCATTTTTGAAAACCATAATGGTAGGAATGCTGCGAATACCAAATTGCGCCGCAAGTTGTTGTTGAGCTTCGGTATCAATCTTAACAAAACGAGCCGTTCCGGCTTGCTCATGAGCAACATCAGAGAAAACAGGAGCAAAACCAACGCACGGGTTGCACCATGGGGCCCAAAAATCTACTACAACAGGCATATCACTTTGTAATAGAGCAGAAAAGTTATCTTGTGTACCTTCGATAGGCGAGCCGTCTAAAAGTGCACTTTTACATTTACCGCAAGTTGCAGATTCGGCAACGCGCTCATTAGGGACACGATTTAGACCGCCGCACGAAGGGCAGCGAGTTTTAAACGATGACATGACTTCTTCCTTTATTACGTATTGATGAAAACATGACTTACCAGTCAGCCTCATTATTTGTATACTTATTTTTTAACCTGCCGAAATAACGCAGCGCAGGTTTGTATTTGAGCCTAAGGTTCTAAGAAATTTTATTAAAATACAACAATAAATAGGTCTGCGATGACAAATTACTACGCTGAAATTACAGGTTGGGGGAAATGTGTTCCGCCAGCCGTGCTCTCTAACGATGATCTTAGCACTTTCCTCGATACTTCCGATGAGTGGATTCGTACCCGCACTGGTATCGAAAACCGCCGTATTAGTCATGTAAACACGTCAGACATGGCGACCGTTGCTGCTAAACATGCATTAGCTCGAGCAGGCGTCGATGCAACAGACGTGGATTTAATCATTGTGGCGACTTGTTCACCAGATTCATTGATTCCAAATATCGCGTCTAAGGTACAGCAGAACCTAGGTATTCGTGCAGCCGCTGCCTTTGACTTAAATGCCGCATGTACGGGATTTGTCTATGGCCTAGAAACGGGCACACGTTTGATTCAATCAGGTAACTATCGTAACGCGATCATTATTGGTGCGGAAAGATTGTCTTTCTACATCGATTGGGCAATGCGAGATACCGCTGTTCTATTTGGTGATGGTGCGGGCGCCGTTGTGTTATCAAGAACGGAAAAAGAAACGGGTTTACTACAGTCTCAAATCGGTTGTGACGCAAAAGGCCGCGATATTCTGTCCGTACCAAAGTTTGGTACTTGTATGGATCGCTTTGCGGAAGACAACGGTTACTGGGATTTCAACTTTGTAGGACAAGAAATTTTCAAACGTGCAGTAAAAGGCATGGGGCTAGCTGCGAAAACCGTACTGAAAGCATCACAGTTAACGACGGACCAAATCGATGTTGTGATTCCGCATCAAGCGAATATTCGTATTATTCAAACCTTGTGTGACCTGTCTGGAATTCCGCACGACAAAGCGTTTGTTAACATTCAAAACTATGGCAATACTTCAGCTGCGACGGTGCCAATTGCATTGTGTGAAGCGGTAGAGCAAGGTCGAGTTAACCCAGGTGATAATATGCTTCTTGCTGCGTTTGGTGCAGGTTTGACATGGGGTGCGGCAGTATTGAAATGGGGTGACCGCGTAACGCCAGTTTCTGAAAGTGATGCGGTTCTGCCTGAATGTGAGCAATCCGCGTTAGAATTACTTGAGCGTGCCATTAAGCTGTGTAACGAACGCCGTCGCGACGAGGTGTAACGGACACTCTGCAAACATAAGATGGGTAAGGGAGCGCGAGGCTCCCTTATTTGATGATGCGTTCTACAGCTAACCTGAAAAATATCTTAAGCCATAAAACCCAGGTTTGAATGAGTAAAATTACGGATGTTCGGGAAGACGTATTCCAGTGCAGCGTTATCACTCACGCCCATCCACTGTGCTAGTGTTGAACCAACTTGATCAGCGGCAATTTTGGGTATGAGTCGGCCTTGAGAGTAATCATCGTTTCCGCCCAGTATTAGTTCCGGCCATGTACCGATAGGTTGTTTCCCATTTACCGCGCCTCCAATTAATAGTTGATGGCCACCCCAGCCATGATCAGTACCATTTCCGTTGCTCATCATCCGTCGACCGAAGTCAGACATAGTGAAAGAGGTGACTTGCTTGTTTAGCCCTAACCGTTCGACCGCACGATACATTGCCAAAAGGTTTGTCGCGAGATCCTCAAGTAACACTGGATGACGTGCCAGTTGCGAATCGTGTAGGTCATACCCAGAGTGTTTAACGAAAAAGACTTGTCGTTGCTGCTTCAGGACATCTTGGCTTGCTATCAATTTGTACACGGTTTGCATCTGCTTGCCGAGCGTCGATGACGTAAACAGCGGCTCGTCAGCAATGTGGTTGAGTTGCTCGCTCAGTACACTGCTCATTACCATCGACTCATCAACCATCAAATTAAAATGACCATTAAATGGATTGTCAGTTTGATGAGAGAGAAGGCGATCATAGATCCCCTTGTATAGCGGGTTCTCAATCGCGGTAAGCTGAACCGCGCGATCTTTTTTCAGGACAGTTTGGCGGTGTTCCATTGCCCGTAACCAAAGCGAGTTGCCATGCACACTGTATAGCGGTGTTATTTCTGATTCAGAGTTTAATACATCCAACATTCTGCCAGCCCAACCAAGATTTTTAGACTCGCTCATTCCACCAAGTAACCAAGCGTCTGTTTGAGAATTATGAGAAAACAGTTGCTCGGGAAGTGATGCTTCACCTTGCTCAATAGCTTGTTTGGTGACGGGATGGTTGAGAATGCCACTATTGAGCACGATGCTGGCATCGCCTTGTTCGAAAACGGAAGTTAACGCATTTAACTTTGGGTGTAAGCCGAGCTTCACTGGGTGATTTGAGCTATCGACAGCACTTAAATTGATAGGGAGTATGTCTTCTTTGGCGACAGAGAGTGGCCCTCTGACTTTGGAATATTGACGATAGTGCGCCTCCGATAATGGCAGTATGGTGTTGAATGCATCGTTTCCGCCTGCTAAATACACACATATTAATGCTCGAAAGTCATTGGATGGCGCTGCGAGAGAGTAACCTGGCAGACTAAGAGAGGCTAGTGCGCCCATCGATAGCGTGCTTTGTATAAAATGTCGTCGTGAAATATCCATAATTCACTCCTAATCCTGAATATAGAATTCGTCGCCAGAAATGGCGGTAAATATCACTAGAGCGAGTTTTGTTGTTGGCACATAGTCCCCACGATAATCATTCAGGGCGGTGAGCATGAGCTCTTTCAATTCAGCAGAAGCCGTTCCAGCAAAGAAACGCTCGTTAACCAATTCGACTAAGGCACGGTGATCGTCCAGAAGAAGATAAAACTCGTTAAGATCGAAGTGGTAGGAATCACCACCTCCTCTACGAGTGCTGGTTAACATATAGTTGACCAAATCGGTATAAACAGACCAATTGAGAAGTTCATACTCTGGAGAGTTAATACCAGACTCCGTAAACTCGTTAGACGGCTGATAGTCTGGAGAGTAAAAATTAAACACGGAAGGAGAACGAAGCGGCCCTTGATTAGCGATGTTCATCATCGTTGTTGCGTCTTCGTAACGTGATCCTTTAATCGTAAAACCTGATGCTCGATGAAAATTAGTCAGGACCAGTATCGGTTCTTTCACTTTTATAGGCGGGGTATCCGTCATCCCTAATGCTTCAGGGTCGAGCAATATGGCTCGAACAACGGCGGTTAGATCGCCTTTTTCTCCTTCCCCATTGTTGTTAAATATCGTAGCAACACGCGCGACGTACTCTGGGCTTGGATTTGAACTGACCAAACGTTGGATAAGTAACTTTGAAACAAATGGAGCAACATTTGGGTGAGACATCAACATATCAATCACTTTTGAAAGCTCTTCTTGTGCGGTTAGACCCGATGGGATCACGTTCCCTAGAAATCGCTTCTCGCCGGTGTCGTGTCGCTGACTGATAACTCGCATCGGTTTCACGAATGCGATGTCGGAATTTTTCCATCCAGTTAATGCTCGCGCGAGCTCTTGAATATCAGTTTGATTGTACGTGGGGATAGGTTTGCCTGTGGCGTGGTTTAGTTTTTTACTGCCATCTAAATTGAGTTCATACAAACCGATAGTGAATAGCTGCATTAACTCTCGAGCAAAGTTCTCATCGGGAAGCGTTCCTGTCGTACTATTTTCTTTTGCACTACCGAGCATAGACAAATAGCTCCCCATGACTGGATGGATGGAAACGTCATACAACAGGTCTCGGTAGTTGCCAAACGCATGCTCAACCAACAGATCGTAGTAATTCACTAACCCTGTAGGTTTGCTGGAAAGAACGCCGCCATAACGAGAAACGACTACGATCTGACTCAATGCATAAGCCGTTCGCTGTCTGAGCTGATCTTCAGCAGTAACAACAATCTGATACCAAGCATTTTCTCGGTTTGACTGTAGGCCTTTAGAAAAAGGCGTTTGATAAAGTGGTTGATGGTAGGTTGCTGGCAGGTTGATTTGTTTCTGTATCCAGTCCCCTAACCCGTTTTCCCTAACCTCATTAATTAACGCAGGAGTTGGTCCAAAAGAGGTTTGATAGAGAAAACGCGCAACGGTTTGATCGGATGGGGATTGCTGTATTTGTGCTGATACATTAGGCACATGGCTCAGCAATAAGATAGCCAATCCTAGTACCCAAGCAGAGATTTTATTTAGCTTCTGACGTCTCATAGTTAACTCGCTTACCCGAAGTAACGATTTAAGTCCATTTAACGGGAGTTATTAAGCTCTTTTGAGCTGTTTAGTAAATTTATGAAAATCAAGCAGCTGCATAGGCGAGTATAGTAGCTATAAGTGGTGAACAAAAAACTCAAACGATGAATTTGGTACTATAGTGCTAGAAGTTTTTGATGCTATTTTTTCTAAGATACTGATATTAAATATGGCCAATGAAGAGTAACAAGCAGAGATATCGCAATGGATATAGAAGGGGGACAGCTAAAGTACTGTTAACAAGAGATTGGTATGTTTGTTAAGGCTTAAGTTAGTTTCAAGAAATTATTGAGCCAATAAATAAAGTCCATTGGTTTGCACAAGAGAAAACCACACGGATGTTCTCTTGTACAAAGCAACAAAGGTTATTTTCGGGCAAGCTTATGGTGAGCACGAGAAAAGTGATCGGCACAAAATGCGCCCACGATCGAGAGTTCGCCAGCCAGACAAAGCGCAGCTGCGACTTCGGCTAACGCTTTCGCATTGCCGTTGCCGTGCAAACCCAAAATATCCAAACATGCTTTTTGCGTTGGAAGGCCAGTACCACCACCAACCGTCCCCACCATGATGTTTGGCAAGGTCACGCACGCGTACAAGTTGCCTTGAGCGTCCACATCCATACGAGTGATTCCAATGGCAGACTCTGCAACGCAAGCGGCATCTTGACCACAAGCAATGTACAGCGCGGCAAGCGCGTTTGCGTAATGCGCGTTGACGCCAATTGTCCCGCTGAGTAAACCGCCCACTGTGGTCATTTTGCCAAATTGAACCATAGACTCCGGCGTCGTATGCAGATATTTTTCCACCAACTCAGCAGGAATGGTCACTTCGGCGGATACTTTCTTACCGCGTACCGAGCGCAGTGTGTGCGCGTTTGGTTTTTTGTCGCCTGATAAGTTGCCATCCAAGAATGCTTGAGTTGGTTTGATTGGGCTGGTCGCCAAAATATGATGGAACACTTCGTTTGTTGCGATGGTCACCATGTTTTGTCCGGAAGCGTCACCAGTCACGTATTCAAAGACCAAATAAACGTGGTTTCCTTCGATATTTACATTGATGTCTTTGAGTTTGCCATGTGAGGTGGTGGATTCCGCAATTTGACGAAATACGTCAAACTGGGTCACAACCCAACTGACGAACTGGCCGGCGTCAGCAAGGTGATTAAAGGCGAATACTGGTGTTCGGCTCACCCCTTCACTTAGTAACAATGCGCTCGCGCCACCAGCGGCGGTGATAAGATTTGCGCCACGGTTGTAGGAAGCGACTAACGCGGCTTCTGTCGTTGCGAGCGGAACCAAAAAGTCATCGTTCGCATACAAACCGTTGACGCGCAAAGGGCCTGCGATGCCGACCGGCACATTGACAGTACCAATGAAGTGCTCGATGTTGTTGGAGTAAGCGTCGCAATGTGACTGTGTGAAAGGATCAAGAAGATGATCTTTATTGGTCACTTGTTCCAATACTTGCCAACGGCGCGCCAAATGCTTATCCGATAGGCCAGGGCTTAAGCAGAGACGTTTCTCTGGCTTGTGAAACTTCGGTTCTAATGCCGATTGAATCTTACTGCTGGTTTCGATATCGGAAAGGGCGGAGCTTTGAACAGGGTTATCTTGGTTTAACTTCGGCATACAAACGTTAACTGAAAAATCGAACCAGAGATTGTAGTGATTGAGGCTTTGATTACAACGTTGATTATACGTTTTGCAACAAATACCACTGTGCAAGCGCCTTTATTATCCAAGTGATTTGATATTGGAGCGACGAATTTATCGGACATAAATGGGTTTTGACAATGAATGTTGAGTAAATGGTAGATCCGGGAGGTTATGGCTTTTAGAGAAACTGGCCTGTAGGTGTTTGGATTCGACAAGGTGTAAGCATGAGTGCCTTAAGAGCGGAATGGTTCAATCTATGAAAGGAATAAATTGTCTAACCCAGTCCCTTGGGTCAGACGTTAGTTTGAATCGGTTGTTCAAAAACTAGTTGAAGGCGCGAGCCACACGTCCCGCACTTTGAATACGGTAATGGCCAACGTAAGCAGGAACAAATACAGATTGTCCCTTCGCGGCGGTTAACGTCTCACCGTTATCACTGATGAGTGTCAGGTCGGCATCAATCGCCATCAAAATCTCTGCGCTGTTTGCCTCAACCACGTCGTGATTCGGTTGGTTAAGAATGCTGAAACTAAAGTCTTCCACTGGAACGGGGTAAAGGCTTTGGCAACCATTGGCATTGGGTTCTAGAACAAGGCTGTCAAAAGGCTTAGGCACAAAATCTGTGCATTTAACCAGTTCTTCAACATCCATATGTTTCGGCGTGAGTCCTGCACGTAAAACGTTATCTGAGTTCGCCATGATCTCTAATCCCGTACCTTTAATGTAAGCGTGTGGCGTTCTTGCGCTCAGGAACATCGCTTCGCCAGGTTGCAGCGTGATGACATTCAACAGTAATGGCGCAAACAAGCCGACATCGCCGGGGTATTGAGTGGATAGATCCAAGATGAGCTGGAAAACGTCGCTGCCAGTGCCTTGCTCCGATTGACGTGAAGCGTGGGCAAGAAGCTGTTTCAGTGCTCGCTCTTTTGTTTCTCCTTCCATGGTCAGAATGTGCACAAAGAAATCGCGTAAACCTTGTGAGTTGATTTCGCGTTTGAATGCATCTAGCGGTGTGCGTAGCTCATCGATATCGCAAAGGCCAAATGCCTCAATAATCTCGTCATACGAACGAAAACCGTTCATGGCTTGGTAACTTGTCAGCGCGTACACCAACTCAGGTTTATGGTTTGGATCCTTGTAGTTACGATGGCTTGCGTTTAGTGGGATCCCGGCACTTTGTTCTTTTTCGAAGCCTATTTTGGCATCTTGTTTGCTTGGGTGAACTTGAATCGACAGTGCATGTTCGGCCGCTAAGATCTTAAACAGAAAGGGCAGGTCGCCAAATTTCGCTGCGGTTTCTGCTGATAAGTAAGCGGGTTGGTTTTGTTTGATCAGTTCAGACAAAGGCAGCGTGTTTTGCTCAACCTGAACTTCAGAGCAGCCGTTTGGGTGAGTACCCATCCATACTTCTGCTTGAGGCTCATTCGTTTCGTTAGAAAAGCCAAACAAATCGTGAATAGAAGAGGTGCTTCCCCAAGCGTAGTTTTGGATTTTGTTGTTCATTTGAAAGAAGCTATGCGATGAAATAGTGTTCAAATTCATGAATTTTTCCCATAGTTAACCCTCCGAACTGAATCGGAAGAAAAATTGAGCAGAGATACGTTAAATAAGGAGGGCGAGCGCGGTTAGGTCACTCGCCAATTTGCCCTAAGGGCGATAAGTCGATTTACAACCGAGGCTTTGGTTCGAGTGGTTTTCGTGATGGCTGCGCTTGCAAAAATGGCAGCAACAAAAGGCCAATGACGGCTGCACAAACTGAAATGGTGATGAAGAAACCTGTCCAATGATATTCTTCAAGAATTAATGCCAGTGGATAGCCAGACAATGCTGCGCCCATGTAGGCGAACAAGCCCACGAATCCTGTTGCCGCGCCGGCAGAATCTTTGTGAGAGCACTCCGCCGCCGCCATACCGATCAGCATTTGTGGTCCAAAGACAAAGAAGCCGATGGAGAACAATCCCGCTGCTTGGAATGCAAAGTTGGTCAGAGGCATTAGCCAAAGCGCAGAGACAGATAAGAAAATCCCAATCGCGAACAGCAAGTTCATTGGTCCACGGTTACCGCCAAAGAGTTTGTCTGAGCCCCAGCCCGCAACCAATGAACCAACAAAACCGCCGATTTCAAACATAGACAGAGCAGCGTTGGCATTAATCAGGCTATAGTGATGCTGCTCGGTCAAGTACAGGTTTCCCCAGTCATTGATTGCGGTTCGGACGATGTAAACCAACACATAACTGAACGCGAGCAGCCAGATGTATTTGTTGTTAAATACGTACGATTTCAGAATTTCTCGGTAGGTGAGGCCACGTCCGTAATTTTCCTGCGCAAGTTCTAGTGCGTCGTTGCGCCATTGGCCGACACTTGGTAAACCCATTGTTGTGGGTTTGTCGCGCAATCGCCAACAAACGAATAGACCGAGTAATACGCCGATGATGCCGGGTAGAATAAAGCCTTCACGCCAGCTGTAGTGCAACGTTAAATAGCCCACCAAAATAGGGATCAGCGCGCCACCAACGTTGTGTGCGGTGTTCCAAATGGCCCATAAGAAGCCACGCTCGGAGCGTGAATACCAAGTGGTTAACAGCTTGGAGCATGAAGGCCAGCCCCAGCCTTGGAACCAGGCGTTTAAGATCCACAGAGTAATGAAAGCCGCGAGTGAGCTAGAAAAACCGAACGCGATATTGACCAGACCTGTCGCAATCAATCCTAATCCCATGAAATAACGAGGGTTAGAGCGATCCGAAATCGTGCCAGAAATAAACTTCGAACAGCCGTAAGTAATGTAGAAAAGTGTACCGATAAGACCCAAATCGCCTTTATCTAAGCCAAGATCGGTAATCATCGCTGGTGCGGCGTAGTTAAAGGTCTTACGGGTAAAGTAGAAACCTGCGTAGCCGATGTACATCCCCAACATAATGTGCAAACGCCAAAGGTGGTAACGCTGGTCGATTTGCTCGTTGCTCAGGCTCGGTTGAGTAAATTTAGGTGAACGTAAAAATCCAAACATCTTGAGTTACACCTTAGGTAAAGTAATGCTGATTTGTGTGCCGATCACTTGATCGCTGGTGGAGTAGATAACCATTTTTCCACCTAACGCGTGCACACGTTCTTGCATGCCGCGAACGCCCATGCCTTTCATGCTGTCCTGAACTTTGAATCCGACACCATCATCGTGAATCATCAGTGACACCGCAGCTTCTCCAATTGTCAGTTCAATATTGATCAACTGCGCTTCTGCGTACTTGGCTGCGTTATTCAATGACTCTTGGCATAAACGGAATAGGGTGACTTTGAGTGTGTCACTCAGGCTGGTGTAATCGCCTTGCCAGTTCAGTTGAACAGTTGTTCCGTGATTGGCGAATTCCATCTCTCGCGTCAGTTGCTCGACGGATTCTTTTAAGTCCAAATCATCCAGCATTTTTGGTCTTAGCTTGCTTAACAGTCGCTTAGTGGTGTCGTACACGTTTAGGGAAAGCCCTTCGATCATGTCGGCGCAACCCACGCTTGTTTCGGCGTTATTTACCCGCTTAATGATGTTGGCTTGTGTGCGGATCGCCGTGATGTTCTGTCCAATTTCGTCATGTAGCTCGCGCGCAATATCGCGTCTTACCGATTCTTCCGCTTTGATAAGCTGGCGAGACAAATTCTGATTGCGTGCAAGTTCGCCGCGCAGTTTGTGATTGAGGTCTTTTTGTTTCTGAACCCCTAAGCCGAGCATAATGCCGGTGATGGTTTGCGCCGAGAGAGATAATAACAAATCGGTGATTTCTAGATTTGATACGCCGCTGCGAGCCGCAATCAGCGCAATGCTGTTGAGCATGGTGGCGAGCAGGGCTCCTTGCCAGCCGTAACGAAGTGCCAACACGATGATTGGGATAGCCATACAAAATGGCGCAAATCGTTTTAGCTCTTCAGGTAAACTGGTTTGCACCAAAATACTGCCGATCAAAAGCAGCGCATAAAGCACGATATGACGCACCTGAAATACAACGGCATTACTAAGTAGGAGAGAGCTAAGCGGAGACCAACGACTTTGGAACAAATAGCTCCACAACAGGTAGCACATAGGAACCAGCATCAGCCCACCAGAAATACTGGCTAACCACACCATGTAAACAGAAGGCACGTGAAAGCCGACCGCCATTACGTTGATGAAGGCGGTAATGATGATCACAATACCCATGACGGCTAAGTGGCGGTTTTGGTCACCGTAGTAGTATTTTTTCGCAATCAGTGTGACAGGGATGCTGGCAACGCTGGCGATCAGCACGGTGAGCCATTGAGGTTGTTCTAATAAGGTCGCCAGTGCAATCGTCAGCGCCCATTCTGATACGTAGATTGTTGGCCAGTAAGCGGTGCGAGTGTGCAGCGCAATCCCCAATCGTAAGGCGAATGGGAAAAGCAGAATGGCGAGCTCTGGATCGTTGACAAAGTAGTAGGCGATCACCCACAAACAGAACCAAGCACAGGCCATAACAAACAGGCCACAAATCGTTGTGACAGAATAGGCTCGCATTAAAAGGACTCTTGAGAGAATAGTTTGGCGAGTTCAACGTTGTTTTTCACGCCGAGTTTGTCGATGGCATTTGCTCGATGAACGTGTACGGTCTTGTGGCTCAAGCCAAGCTCTGCCGCGACGGATTTTACATCCAGCCCTTTGGCTAAAAGCTGGCACACTTCATTTTCGCGTCTTGTTAGCTGGCAAAGCGATGCAGCTTTGTCACTTGGTGTTGCCAATTTGATGGCAATGTCGGAGGTAAGATAGCAGCCGCCAGACGCACTGGTTCTCACGGCTTGAATAAGTTCGTCTGGGCTACAGCGTTTGCTTAGATAGCCTTTTGCACCAAGTTTTAGTGATTTTTCCACCATTGCAGGGGAGTCGTGCACGCTTAGCATGACACAGGCAATGCCAGTTGGAATTTCGCTCAGTAAGTTTAATCCGCTCTCATCGGGCATGGAAATATCTAGGATGACGACGTGTGGGTGTACCGCAGGCAAGCCTGTGCGTGCTTCGGCGACAGAACCAAATTCACCAACAACGGTAATATCACTTTCCAAATTTAATAATTGTGCGAAACCAGAACGCACGATGACGTGATCATCAACTAGAGCAACATGAATCATCATTACAACCAAATAGAGCAGACAACAAACAACAATAAGCCCCAAAACGGAGCTAATAGAAAAATCTTTAATGATACTGAATTGATCAACTCATTTTAATGATCTTGCGCGCTTTACCGAAGTAAAGCGCGCAGAGAAGTTAGGCTTGGTTTTGTGCAAGTTGAAGCTTCTTCGCGTGTCGAATCTTCTTCTCTTCCGCGATAGCAACGAAAGCAAGCAAAACAATACAAATCATGGCGGAGGTATCTAGGGCTGCGAAGGTACCTTTCCAGCCTGTTAGACCGAAGATTGGGGTACCGTCTGCAATCATACCGAGACCAAGTTTCGCGAAGCTGTCACCGATTAGGTAAGCGAATGTACCTTTCACACCGTCAGCCACACTGATTGCTTTTTTAGGAACAAAACCAACCGCTGCAACACCGATAAGAAGTTGCGGACCAAACACCAAGAAACCAAGTACGAATAGAGACGACAAGTACATGAATTCATTTGTTGCGTGTTGGTAGAACTCAAGCGATACGATGATCAAACCAAGAGACACACAAGCAACCAATGCGCGGCGACCGTTTGCTAGGTCAGATAAGTAACCCCACATCAAAGTACCCACAAGCGCACCGACTTCGAACAGAGTAAAGCCAGAGATTGCCGTTTCTTTTGACAGACCAAGCTCTTGGTATGCGTATACCGTTGACCATTGGTCGATACCGATACGCACGATGTAAAGGAAGATGTTGGCAAAGCAAAGTAGCCAGATAACTTTGTTTTTAAGAACGTATTCAACAAAGATTTCTTTTTTGGTCATCTGGTTTTCTTCAGCGGCGGTGTCTTCTTCACTCACTGCTTCATCGAAAAGTTCTTCTACTTTACCTAGACCGTAAGCTTCTGGTGAGTCGCTACCAAAGCGCATACCGATAAAGCCGACGATGATCGCGATGATAGAAGGGAACACGAACATGCCGATTACGTGGCCGTCGAATAGGTAGTTGGCACCGAAAAGAGCAACACCCGCTGCGCCCGCACCACCAACGTTGTGTGACATGTTCCACAAGCCGAGGTAAGAGCCGCGTTTGTTACGAGGTGTCCATTTTGTAATGGTTGAGTAACTAGAAGGGCCACCAGTACTTTGGAAGAAACCACTCAGAGCGTAGAAAGCCACCATCAAGAACAGGCTTGCACTACCGCCGCCCATGCTGAAGCTGAAACCAAGCATTGCAAGACCAGAAAGGATCAGCATAAAAGGGAGGAATTGCTTGGTGTTCTTACCGTCAGCGTAGTAAGACACAACGGTTTTACCGATGCCGTATGTGATGGAGAAGCCAAGGCCAATAAGACCTAGGTCTGTCATGCTCAAACCGTAAGTTGAGATCATGTCGTTTTGCGCGACATTGAAGTTCTTACGAATCAAGTACATGGTTAGGTAGCCGATGAATACGACCAAGTAAGATTGGATGAACGGTTTAAACCACATCTTTCTTCTAACTTCGACAGGAAGATCGAGGGTCGGCTTCCGCACCTGTTCGAGGAATTTTAACATGATGAACTCTCTTGTAATTGTTTTAGAAACACAACGGAGACCGTTATGTGCTCTTGTTACCTTTGACTGAGCGGAATTCTAGAGAGTGGTTTTGTGAGGCACATGAGATGGTTGCCTAGATCGGCTAGGAAAAATTCCTAGAATTGCCTAGGAAGGTGGAAAAGCGTGAAAAGAGTCACACAAAATCCTTACTAATTTATGGGTTTTTGACAGGGTTCTTATCGGATTGGAAAGCGTTCAAATGCAAGCGGGTTAATATACGCAAGCTTAGTGCTGGCAAGGGGTGAGCACGTTTAGTTGGAGAGAATAGTGTCTTGTCGCTAAGTATCAATTGGGAACGAGAAGCATACAACAGAGACCCAGAGGTCTCTGTTAGAAATATTAGGAATTCGACTAAGTTGACGTGTTAAGGCGCAGGACTGTATAGACGCGGCGAGCCGTGTTTTGGCAAGTGAATTAGGTTCAAATGGTTTCTTCTTGCCCATTCGACGGTTAACGCTGTAGGTGCAGATAAGCAAACCAGAGTGGAGATACGCGCGCGAACGGCTTTGTGGATCAACTCCAAGCTGCAACGGCTTGTCATGATTGCGAAGCCACTTTGAGGCTCGATGTGATTGTTGGCCAATGCGCCAATCAACTTATCTAGCGCGTTGTGGCGGCCGATGTCCTCTCGGCACAACTTGATGTTGCCTTGTAAATCTGCAAATAAGGCGGCGTGTAACGCGCCAGATTCACGTGCGGCTTCTTGATGCAGTGCGACTTTGTCTCGCAGCCCTTCGAATACATCGGAGCGCGGAGGAAGAGACGGTGTCAGCGGTGCTAAATCAGGCAAAGCTTGTTCAAGAGCCTCGACGCCACAAATGCCGCATCCGGTTGTGCCAGCAAGATTTCGGCGTTGTGTTTTTAACGCCCAGAAAGCGCGGTTGCTGATTTCCACTTCTGCATAGTGAGATTCGTGATCGCCGCCAATTTCAAGGTCTTTGATCTCTTTGAAGTCGTGGACGATGCCTGTGCTTAGGCTAAATCCTTTCACGAAGTCTTCCAGATGGCCTGGCGTCACCATCATGACCGCTTGGCTAATGCCGTTATAGCTGATAGCTAAGGCGGATTCACTCGCCAGCGACATTTGTTGCACTGAGCGGCCATCAATCAATTCTCGGTAATTGAACGCACTTGGTTGAGGTGGTGCTTGATTGAAATCGGACAGTTCAAAATAAGATTGAGTAGTACATCTCATGAAATCACCTCATAAGCCGTTATGTATGCCAAAAATTGACGTGTGGATTCTTGTTATCGATTGAATATGTTTTTTGCTTCTGCGAAGCACTGATCGGTTAGCGCGGAGAAGGGTTCTTGTTTTCGCTTTAACAAACCTAGTGGGGCGTGAACGGCGGCTTCTTCGATAGGGATAATGCGAAGCGTATCGTTCAACTCTTCCAATCCACAGTTCAGCGGCATAATGGCGCAACAAAGGCCACTGGTTACTGCTTGGATCAAGTGAAAGGTTGAGTTACTTTCAATGACGGTTTGCGGAACCAGCCCTTTACTCACAAAGCTAAGATCAATTGAGTGGCGATAGTGCATGCCCTTCGAAAGCAGCCCTAGCGGAATGTTATTGAGTGACTCCCACAACACTTCAGATTCGGCAAAATCAAAATGACGCTCATCGAATAAAACGCCAAGTTTGGTTGAATCTAGCTCGATAACATCAAAGTAAGCGGTGTTGACTTGATCGACATAACACATCCCCAAATCAAGTTGATTGCGATTGAGTTGGTCTATGATCTGTTCGGTCGTCATGGAGAGTATTTGAAAGCGTAACTCAGGGAACTGTTGAGCTAATGGTTTGAGCAATTGCATAGGGTTTTGGCTGGCGAGTGGCACCATTCCAAGCCGAAGAGAGCCGACCAATTGACCACGGCAGTTGGCGGCTTCGGCTTGCAATCCATCATGAGCTGCTAAGACGGTTTTTGCCCAAGCTAAAATGCGTTCTCCGGCTTCAGTAAATCCTTCAAATCGTTGACTTCTTTGGATTAATTCGAGATCGAGTTCTTCCTCTAAGCTTCGGATTCTCATGGACAAGGTAGGCTGCGTAATGTGGCACAATGCGGCGGCTTGACCAAAGTGTTTGGTCTGTTCAAGTGCGATGAGATATTTAAGTTGTTTGATATCCATAATGGCTTGTTCACCTTGCGTTGTGAGTCACATGTACGGGGGAACTCCCTAAAAGGGGCACAGCACTACCGTACTTTTTAAGCGCTGGAGCGTTTTAACTGAGGAATGGAAAACCAAAACCAAGTCAAGAATAAAACCACACTCAAAATTGATCTGAATCAAGGCTATTCCTGATATTAATTAGGGTCAAATTTAAAGTATCTATAGTGTGATAGATATTATCTATTATCAAGAGGGCCGATTTTATTGAGTTCGTTAAGCGAACTAGGTGGAATCGAATGGGAAAACGATTAACCTCATAAATTGTATTGATTAAAAATGTGATGACCGTCAGTGGAAAAAATCGTCATAGATTTTGTTTATCACTCGGTCAGGATTATCAATTGGACGCATATTGAATAACGACTTAATCTTTGATTTAGATCAAGACGCAACAATGCAAATTGAATCTAACAGTCTTAGAAACAGTAGGCGGGTATCCGATATCAAGAATCTAGATAAGTAAACGCTCGGACAAGCGAGAGCGTGTTGAGTGGTTACTTATTTGGATTAAAAAATACATGGATTAGAAACTAAGCCCTTCAATACTTCCGCATTATCTCAATAAATAACGCGCTTGTTTTCACGGGCACCCTGCTTGCTGGTATATCTGCGAGGAGTAAAGTCGTGAGCCAAAAAGAACAAATAAAAGCATACAAAGGTCCAGCTGGTGGTTGGGGTGCACTGAAAGCCGTAACCAGAAGTTGGTGGGGCAGTGAAAATGCAGTTAAAAACATTCGCACTATGCTCAAAACCAACCAAAATGGCGGTTTCGACTGTCCGGGATGTGCATGGGGCGAGTCGCCAGATAGTGGTAAAGTCAATTTTTGTGAGAATGGCGCGAAAGCGGTAAACTGGGAGGCGACCAATCGTCTGGTTGATCCTGAGTTTTTTGCCAATCACAGCGTTTCTTCTCTCTCAACTCAAACCGATTACTGGTTGGAATACCAAGGCCGTATCACGCACCCAATGCGATACGATGCTGAATCCGACCACTATTTGCCTGTCTCTTGGGATGAGGCTTTTACACTTGTCGCGAAACATCTCAATCAATTGGATTCACCGCACCAAGCGGAGTTTTATACCTCTGGTCGTGCAAGCAACGAAGCGGCGTTTTTGTATCAGCTATTTGTGCGCGCATTCGGTACCAACAACTTCCCAGATTGTTCCAACATGTGTCATGAAGCCAGTGCAATCGGGATGAAAGACACCATTGGCGTTGGTAAAGGCACAGTGATCTTTGATGATTTTGAAGAAGCTGATGCGATTTTTGTGATTGGTCAAAACCCGGGCACGAATCACCCACGAATGCTTGAACCTCTGCGCGAAGCGGTAAAACGTGGTGCTCAGGTTATCTGTCTAAACCCGCTGAAAGAGCGCGGATTAGAGCGTTTCCAAAACCCACAAATGCCGATAGAGATGTTGAGTAACGGCTCAGAACCTACAAACACGGCGTACCTGCGTCCTGCTTTGGGCGGAGACATGGCAGTGTTTCGTGGCATCGCGAAATTCTTGTTGCAATGGGAACGCGAGGCATTGCAAAACGGTGGCAAAGCGGTATTTGACCGTGAATTCATCAAACAACACACGATAGGTATTGATGAGTATTTGGCTGAAGTGGACGCAACCTCTTGGGAACACATCGCGGAACAATCGGGTCTTGATTTAAGTGAAATCGAGATGGTGGCGAGCATGTATAGACGTGCAGAACGTGTGATCATGTGTTGGGCGATGGGGTTGACTCAGCATCGTCACTCTGTACCAACCATTAAAGAAGTCGCAAACGTGCAAATGTTACGAGGTAACGTTGGTAAGCCGGGCGCGGGTCTTTCACCAGTGCGTGGTCATAGTAACGTTCAGGGCGACCGTACGATGGGCATTGATGAAAAACCTTCAGGTCTGTTATTGGATCGTATTGAAAGTCGATTTAACTTTGCCGTCCCGCGTAGTGAAGGCCACAACACTGTGCAAGCGATTAAAGCGATGGAAGAAGGGCAAGCGAAAGTATTTATCGGTTTGGGCGGTAACTTTGCACAAGCAACGCCAGACACAGAACGTACGCACAACGCGATGCGAAACTGTAATTTAACCGTACACATTTCGACGAAGTTAAATCGTTCTCACCTTGTCACAGGTAAAGATGCGCTTATTCTTCCATGCTTAGGCCGTACTGAGATTGATCAGCAAGCGACTGGCCCACAAGGCGTGACGGTTGAAGATACCTTCAGCATGGTACATATCTCATTTGGTCAGCTAAAACCGCGTTCGGAGCATTTGCGTTCAGAACCAGCGATTATTGCAGGTATTGCCAATGCTACACTCGGGGCAAAACCAATTGATTGGTTGTGGGTGATTGAAGATTACGACCGTATTCGCGATTTGATTGCCGACACGATTCCGGGCTTTACCGACTTTAACCATAAGCTCAAACACCCGGGTGGATTCCACTTGGTAAACCCAGCTGCTGAGCGTCGATGGAATACACCAAGCGGCAAAGCACAGTTCAGCTCTAGTGAGTTGCCGAAACAGTTGATCAGCGAAGCGATACTCGAAAAAGGCCAAAAGCCAGATTTGATCTTGCAAACCATGCGCTCACACGACCAATACAATACGACACTTTACGGCTTGAATGACCGTTATCGTGGAGTATTTGGTATGCGCGAAGTGCTGTTTATCAATGAAGCGGATATTCGTAAACTCGGTTTTGAACCGGGCGACAAAGTGGACATGGTGTCATTGTGGGAAGATGGCGTTGAGCGCCGTGTGAGCGGATTTACGCTTGTTGCCTATGATGTACCAGCAGGTCAGGCGGCGGCTTACTATCCAGAAACAAACCCATTAGTTCCTTTGGACAGTTATGGGGATAGAACGTTTACGCCAACCTCTAAGTTTATTGCGATAAAATTGGAAAAATCGACATCCGATAAGATCGCTTTGGTGGAAGCGGAATAGTGACCAAACCGGCACAACGACATTTCCGATAAGCAAACGGCTGATATTAATTATCAGCCGTTTTTAATTGCGCTCAGTCTGCATTTAGTGCGCATAGCTTGTGTATAATGTTAATGACATTATGCTGCTCGATAATAGACAGATAAGGCCGATTTGAATCTAATTTCAAGTAGTAAAACTAATAAGAAGATGCTTATGACCTTGAAAAATATAATTAAATTAACAATCAGTCACTTAGTGGCAGTTTCTATTGGCATTGCGATAGGTATCTATACTTTACCGATCCTTATTGCACCACCTGCGCCGACCGATGAACAAGTTGCTAAGAGCAAGCAAGGTGCAGAATACAGCGCAGTGTTTAAGAGGGAACTCAAAGGTAGCGATGCTTTTCATTGGGGAGAGGGAGAGATTCATTTGAGTTCTGAAGTCATTACGTTGGTAGGAAAACTCGCTCCCGGACCAGACTATAAACTCTATCTATCTCCTAAGTTTGTCGAAACGGAACAAGAGTTTAATGACCTTAAATCTGAAATGAGCTTAATTGGTGATGTAAAAACGTTCGATAACTTCGTTGTTGAGGTTCCTCAAAGCACTTCAATTTCTGAATACAATACGGTTGTTGTATGGTGCGAGACATTCGGTGAGTTCATTACTTCGGCAAAGTATCAATAAACCTTAGCAGTAGAGTAAAAGGCTTTTCTTTTCACTTTACGCTAAGATGTTGTTTCGCATAATTAAGAGGCAAAGACTCTTAAACATTCTAAATTTAAGAGCCTTTGTTTAGAGTTATTGACAGAACCATTCGACTTGTAAGTCGTTTGCACCTTTCAGGCTACGTTCTGGAAAAACAAGATTTCGAACTATTTAGAGTTATTCTCTGTTTGGCTTGTTTCGTTCGATGACGCTAATCGCAATGGCTAAAAATAGAATATCTTTTACTAAAAAGAAGTTTGTCACCAAAACCCCATCAGACACTTTCCATGTATTCGGTGTCGTAATTAGAAAGCTGAGTGTCGCAAGAAAAATAATTGCGGCGGCTATGCCAGAAAAATAAGCGACTCGTGTGTTTTTAAGGCCAACGATTAATCCAATAGCGACAATGATTTCTGTTGCGCCAATGATGTTTGATACGGCTTGAACTGACATCACATCATACAACCAACTCATCAGAAAATGATTTTCAACGAGCGGTTGTATAAGCTTGGCCTCTGTAGGTGTGAATTTATAAATACCAATCCATATTAGAACTAAAGAAACGCCGAAAACTCCGATAAGATATCCAATTGAGTCACGTTGATGATGGCTTTTTACGTTTTGCATAATTAACTACATTCTCCTGTTTGTTAGCGCTTCCAACAAGACCTATAAGGTTGGTAGAAAATTTCATAGGTTTTTTCGCTCAAACAACAGATATTAAAAATCACGTGATACAGAATTACGTGTTTGATAGAACTTAAGGATATTTCGTGGAAGTTAAAATTTTTCAGGTTGACTCGTTTACATCAGAGGTTTTCAAAGGTAATCCCGCGGGTGTTTGTATCACAGAGTCAAGCCTTGATGAGGAAACGATGTTGGCCATCGCGGCCGAGATGTCGTTATCTGAAACGGCATTTCTGTCACTCAGTACAATGCAACTTCGTTGGTTTACACCGAGGACGGAAGTTGCTTTGTGTGGACACGGCACACTTGCAACGGCGCACGTTCTGAAAGAGCAGGGGTTATATAATACTGGAGATACGATTGAGTTCGTTACGCTATCTGGGGTTTTAACTGCACAACTCGATCATGAAGAAATTCATTTGGTGTTTCCTGCTCCAACTTTAGATATGCGAGCTAGTATTAACAAAGACTTACTTCATGGTTTGGGGCTAGATGCCGCCAATGTAGTCGCCTACGGTCAGTTTGATAATAAGCAGTTGGTCGTCATTAATGATGAATTTGTGCTTGAACAGCTCGACCCTGATTTTGGTGCGCTGCTTAAACAAAAAGGCCGTGGCGTCGTCATCACTGCTCAATCAAGCACTGACGCCGATTTTGTCTCTCGATACTTCGCGCCTTGGGTAGGTGTTAATGAGGACCCAGTTACAGGCTCTGCACATTGCGCTTTATGTGTTTACTGGGCTAAAGAGCTCAACAAAAAGCAACTGAAAGGCTTCCAAGCCTCCAAGAGAAGTGGGGTCGTCCATACAGAGTTGTTAAGCACTGAGCACGTTAAGCTTTCTGGAAATGCAGTAACGATATTGCGAGGATATATGAGAATCGCGTAGCGGTCCTTGTGGGAATGATTTTATTTTCGTGTTACCCAATGCTCAATAGTGAAGACGCTTGAATGCTGCTTATTTAAGTGGCTGATTTTTTTGTAAAAACACCCCTGGCACGGTGGTGTATAACGATTGGAGAGTTATATGAAAACTATCGGTCTTCTAGGTGGTATGAGCTGGGAGTCGACGCTTAGTTATTACAAATTGATCAACGAAGGAGTCAAAGAGGCGTTAGGCGGCCTAAATTCCGCAAAAATTTGTATGTATAGCGTGAATTTTTCGGAGATAGAGAAACTTCAACATCAAGGTAAATGGGAAGAAACGGCAAGCATTCTATCTGATGCTGCATCTTTAATAGAAAAAGGGGGCGCTGACTTCATTCTTATTTGTACTAACACAATGCACAAAGTTGCGCCTCAAATTGAAGCCAGTATTAATATCCCCATACTACATATCGCAGACGCGACTGCTGAGTTACTTCGTGAGAAAGGGGTTCAAAAGGTCGGACTCCTTGGTACTCAATTCACAATGGAGCAAGACTTTTATAAAGGAAGGCTTTCCGACCGTTATGGGCTTGATGTCGTCATTCCCGATCAAGACGACCGCTCTAAAGTACATAACATTATTTATAAAGAGTTATGCCAAGGTGAAATCAAAGAGGAGTCAAGGACTATATACTTGCAAATTATTGAAAAACTAAAAGAGCACGGAGCTGAAGCTGTGATTCTCGGGTGTACTGAAATTGCCTTACTTGTAAACCAAAGTCACACCGATGTTACACTACTCGATACCACTTCTATCCATGCTCAAGCAGCAGTCCGTTTGGCAATTGAAGGTGAATGATCTACGCTTTCTTTCCTGCAAAAAAAGAGAAAACCAAGCACGTGGTTTTCTCTTTTTTATTATCAAGTTATAAGCGAGCAAATTTGAGAGTTCTGTATCCACCAATCAAGTTGCGGGCTTTGTAACCATTGTTGACCAGCTGACGGTATGCTACGTTACCGCGTAACCCAACTTGACAGTAAATCACGATCTCTTTGTCTTTAGGAAGTTCGTGCATGCGACGACGTAGTTGATCGACAGGAATATTAATTGCACCTTCAAGATAACCAACGGACTCCAATTCACCAGGATTACGAACATCAAGTAACAGTTGGTCTTCTGTCAGTGAATCCATTTCATCATAATGAATCGCGGTCGCATCGCCTTTGATGATGTTATTTGCCACAAACGCCGCTTGGTTAATTACATCTTTAGCAGAGCCATAAGGTGGCGCGTAAGTGAGCTCGAGGTGTTGCAGTTGCTCTACCGTCATACCAGCACGCTGAGCAACTGCCATTACGTCGATACGTTTATCAACACCGTCTTTACCTACTGCTTGCGCACCTAATATTTTACCTGTTACTGGATCAAACAGCATTTTGAATGACACGGTTTCTGCACCTGGGTAGTAACTCGCGTGACTTGCTGTATGCACATACACTTTTTCATAAGCGATGTTTTCACGTTTCAGCTGTTTCTCGTTTTTACCAGTAGAAGCGACGGCTAAATCAAAAATCTTACAGATCGCCGTGCCTTGCGTACCTTGGTAAGTTTCTTGGCGGCCAAGCATGTTGTCTGCTGCCATTCGGCCTTGACGGTTTGCCGGGCCCGCAAGTGGCACTAGAGTTTGCTCGCCAGTCACAAAGTCTTTCTCTTCTACCGCGTCGCCGACAGCGTAGATCGAAGGATCGCTGGTTTGCATGTATTCATTGGTATAAATACCACCAAGAGCGCCGATTTCTAAGCCAGCTTCTTTCGCTAATTTGGTCTCGGGGCGAACACCAATTGCCATAATCAAAATATCGGTGGTGAGTCTTTCACCGTTGTTTAGTGTTAATTCCAATTCACCTTCTAGATGTTGGTGTTTTTCGCTCTCACCAGAGTCGAAACTTGCCACGTGCTCGTTAGGTACGAATTTCACCGACTCAAGTGCGACGCCAAGTTTAAGGTCGATGCCTTTCTCACGAATTTCAGCATGTGCGAAGCCAGCCATTTCACGGTCAACGGGCGTCATCACTTGATCCGCCATTTCAACTAATGTGGTTTTTATGCCTAGCTGGTGGAAGGCTTCCATCATTTCCAAACCGATAAAACCACCACCAACGACCGTAGCGTGTTCAACTTTGTTGGTTTCGATCGTTTTAATGATGCGATCCATATCTGGAATATTGCGCAGCGAGTGCGTTAACGGGTTATCAATACCCGGAATAGGCGGCACAACTGGACCTGCGCCAGGGCTGAGTAGAAGAAAGTCGTAGCTCTCTTGGTATTCCGAGCCATCAAGCAAATTCTTAACCGTAACCGTTTTGTCTTGACGGTTAATAGAAACCACTTCGTTCATCACACGGACATCAACATTGAAACGCGCTAAAAAGCTCTCAGGCGTTTGAAGAAGCAGTTTGCTGCGCTCTTGGATATCACCACCAATGTGATAGGGTAAGCCACAGTTTGCAAATGACACAAATGGACCGCGTTCAAACATAATGATTTCTGCATCTTCACTTAAACGACGAGCGCGAGCTGCTGCAGATGCACCTCCAGCAACCCCACCAATAATCACGATTTTGCTCATGGATTTCTCCTGCTGAATGATCGAAAACGCCTACACCTTACTTAAATAAATTAGCTGAGTCTAATGTTATTTAATCTACATTAGCATTGACTTAATAATATTAATTAGTAATATCTAATGAAATGTAATGTAGTAATGAAGAGGCATAAGAATGGGCGACAGTATGCTACAAAGTGCGACCGAAGCGAGTGAGCTGCTTAAAATTATGGCTCATCCAGAGCGCCTAATCGTGATGTGTAAGCTGATTGAAGGCGAGAAAGGGGTCGGTGAACTGTTTGAAGGTTCATCATTAAGCCAATCTGCTTTTTCACAACATCTCACCGTATTGAGAAAGCACGACATCATTAAAGCTAGGAAGGTTTCTCAGCAGGTATTTTATTCAATTTCTGATGAAAGAGTTGGTCCGCTGGTTGAAGCGTTTAAGCAAGTTTTCTGTAAGTAATTAGTTTGGCGGATGCTATGTTTGAAGTTCCTTGGATGTCGCTTTTGGGCGGCATAATAGTTGGCGTATCAGCGATAACACTGATGCTATTTACTGGCAAGACTGCTGGGATCAGTGGGATCTTAAACGGTGCCGTTGAGAGCGCAGACCGCGTTTGGCGAATTGTTTTTTTAATTGCGATGGTATTAGGTGGCTTGTTTGCTGTTTATGTTCTTGGCGGGCATGTACCAGATCAGTACAGCGGTTCTCTTATTTTAGTTATCGTTGCTGGCTTGTTAGTCGGTGTTGGTACGCGTATCGGCAATGGTTGTACTAGTGGCCATGGTATTTGTGGGATAGGGCGTTTCTCAATCCGTTCTGTGGTCGCGACGTGTACTTTTATGGCCACAGCCATGTTAACCGTCTTGCTAGTATCGTGAGGAATAGTGCCGTTATGAAAACTCATGTAATGAAAAGTATTAAGCAAATGTCCGTTGTTGCATTTTCTGGTGTGCTCTTTGGTATTGGTATGGTGGTCTCTGGTATGGCTGAACCGGCAAAAGTGATTGGCTTTCTCGATATTACTGGAGCATGGGATCCAAGCTTAGCCTTTGTAATGGGCGGAGCACTTGTTGTGTTCGTTCCTGCTTATCTTTTATTAATAAAGCCAAGAAGCGAATCTGTGTTTGGTGATGAGGTTGTCTGTCCGACTTCTAAAACGATAGACAAAAAGTTAGTCGGTGGTGCAGCACTGTTTGGTATTGGTTGGGGCTTACTGGGTGTGTGTCCTGGTCCTGCGGTTGCCAGCCTTTTTACTGGCAACACACAAGTTCTGCTCTTTATAGCGGCAATGTTGGTTGGGTCATTCACCGCTAAAAGAGTGGTTCGTCAATAAAGAAAGTACTTCAACGTTAAAAAGAGTACTTAAACGCTAAAAAGTGAGTGTTGTAGAAACCGGGCAATGGTCACTCAGTTTATAGTCGAGTACATCTTGTGTTTTGAAAACGGTTTGAACACCAGACGACGCCTTTAAATCACCACTCGCAATGATGTGGTCTATCACCGAGCGGAATTGGTGGGTTTTATTCGGATTACGATTAGAGCGCACTTTACATTCCGCTTTAGTGTCTTTAGTCACTAGCTTTGCACTAGTATTGTCCGATATCACGTCCCACAACCAATCTCCTTGATAACCCAAGCTGTGGTTAAAGTCGCCAAGCACGACATAATGTTGTTTGTTGTCCTCGCGCGCCTTTATCCACTTAGCTAGTGCCTGTCCTTGTTGTTTCACTATCTTACAATCGCGGTTATTACGATACGCGCCACTGCAACCCGCTTTCAGATGTACAGAGAGTAGGTGAGTCTCGTTTTCTTGGTTTGGATTTAAAACAAGGTAGCTCGCGAAGCGCAGCTTGCTGTTGCCTCGTGTGATAGAGAAGTCTGGCTTGTCTAATATGCTTACGCCATTGCGCACGGCAAAGCCTGTGTATTGGTTGGTGTCGTTAAACTGAAGGTGTCGGTTGGAGGCGTTTGAACGATCGGAAAGATAAATAGTGAAGTCATCGCCAACGGCTTTTTGCATTGCAGCGACGCTTTCGACTTCTTGAAAAGCAAGAATGTCGGCTTGTGTTTTATCCACATAGTGGGTCAGTTTTTCAAAATCTTGTGGTGTTCTCGACACTTTTCCACCATCTATAGATAACCACTCTATGTTCCAACTGGTTAGATTGATGGAGTTTTGAGCAAATGAAAGAGAACTAAAAAGTAATATTAACGTAACAAAAAGTGATCGCATTTTGGCCTGTTGCACTCCTATCTTTTAGCATATTCCTTTCCATCCTTTATCCTACAAGACCTCCAAAAATAGCAAGTAGATTTAGTACCAATTTTGCAATTTTCATGGTTTTCTTCGCAACTGAGATCAACGCCAATAAGATCGATTTCTTCTTGTTCGCTAGCCAATCTTTATTGATCAAAATCAATGTTTTCGAGTGGTGCTTCTCGTTAAATACGCCACAATATATTGTGTTGCTAAAATAAAAAATAACCCCATATAGTGTGTTTGTGGATAACTCTGTGAGTGTGCTCGGGTAAGGAGAACAAGGTGAAACCAATCGTAATCAAACGCGACGGATCAAGAGCTCCGTTCAACAGGGATCGTATCCAAGCAGCAGTTGAAGCAGCAGCGGAAAACAAAGATAAAGATGTCGCTATTTATGCTCTTAATGTGGCTCTTGCTGTCGAGTTACAGTTAAGAGAACACGATGAAGTTCACATCCATGAGATTCAAGACTTAGTCGAAAATGAACTCATGCAAGGTCCTTACAAAGCCCTAGCGCGTTCTTACATTGAATATCGCCACGATCGCGACATCGCTCGTGAGAAGCAAAGTGCACTAACTCGCGAAATCGAAGGTTTGATTGAAGAAAGTAATCTGGATCTAATCAACGAGAACGCAAACAAAGACGGCAAAGTAATTCCGACTCAACGTGACTTGTTGGCTGGTATCGTCGCGAAACACTACGCGAAGACGCACATTCTTCCTCGCGATGTGGTTCAAGCGCATGAAGTGGGTGACATTCACTACCACGATTTAGACTACGCACCGTTCTTCCCAATGTTTAACTGTATGCTTATCGATCTTAAAGGCATGCTGACGCATGGTTTTAAAATGGGTAACGCTGAGATTGATACGCCAAAATCAATTTCGACTGCAACAGCGGTAACAGCACAAATCATTGCTCAAGTCGCGAGCCACATTTACGGCGGTACAACCATCAACCGTATTGATGAGGTTCTAGAACCGTACGTAATCACAAGCTACGAGAAACACCTAGAGATTGCAAAAGAGTGGAACATTGCTGAGCCAGAAGAGTTCGCAAAAGCGCGCACTGAGAAAGAGTGTTACGACGCATTTCAATCTCTAGAATACGAAGTAAACACGCTGCATACAGCGAACGGTCAAACCCCATTCGTTACGTTCGGTTTTGGTCTTGGTACAAGCTGGGCATCCCGCCTGATCCAGAAATCGATTCTGAAGAATCGTATTGCAGGTCTAGGCAAGAACCGTAAAACAGCGGTATTCCCTAAACTTGTATTCGGCATCAAAGATGGTTTGAACCACAAATCAGAAGATCCAAACTACGACATCAAGCAACTTGCGCTTGAGTGTGCGTCTAAGCGTATGTACCCAGACATTCTTAACTACGACAAAGTAGTGGAAGTAACCGGTTCATTCAAAACGCCAATGGGTTGCCGTAGCTTCCTTGGTACTTACGAAGAAAACGGTGAGCTGATTCACGAAGGTCGTAACAACCTTGGCGTCGTGAGCTTGAACCTTCCTCGTATCGCTATCCGTGCAAACGGAAGCGAAGAGAAATTCTACGAGCTTCTAAATGACCGCCTACGTCTTGCTCGTAAAGCACTAGAGACACGTATCTCTCGCCTTGAAAACGTGAAAGCACGTGTGGCCCCAATCCTATACATGGAAGGCGCATGTGGTGTTCGCTTGAAAGCAGACGACTCAATCGCAGATATATTCAAAAACGGTCGTGCGTCTATTTCTCTTGGTTACATCGGTGTACACGAGACAATTAACGCGCTATTCGGTACAGAAGCGCACGTTTATGATGACGCTGTTTTGCGTGAAAAAGCGGTCGCGATCATCAAGCATCTAAAAGATGCTGTGAATCAATGGGCTGACGAAACAGGTTATGGCTTCAGCTTATATGCAACGCCAAGTGAAAACCTATGTAGCCGTTTCTGCCGCATCGATGCGAAAGAGTTCGGCGTAATTGAAGGCGTAACAGACAAAGGTTACTACACCAACAGCTTCCACCTAGATGTTGAGAAGAAGGTGAACCCATACGACAAGATCGACTTTGAGATGCCTTACCCAGAAATCTCAAGCGGCGGCTTTATCTGTTACGGCGAGTTCCCGAACATGCAACGTAACGTTGAAGCACTAGAAAACGTATGGGACTACAGTTACACCCGAGTGCCTTACTACGGAACTAACACGCCAATTGATGAGTGTTACGAGTGTGGTTACAACGGTGAGTTTGACTGTACAAGTAAAGGCTTCACTTGCCCAAGCTGTGGCAACCATGATTCAACCAAAGTGTCAGTGACACGTCGTGTTTGTGGCTACCTAGGCAGCCCAGATGCACGCCCGTTTAACTTCGGTAAGCAAGAAGAAGTGAAGCGCCGAGTTAAACACCTGTAAGGTTAACTACCACTCGTTTTACACTTTGAAAATCAACTTTAAACAGGTTGATTTTCTCTTTCGCGATAACACAGAGACGCATTATGAATTACCACCAATACTATCCAATTGACGTTGTTAACGGACCGGGTACGCGCTGTACGCTGTTTGTGTCGGGTTGTGTGCATCAGTGCCGTGGCTGTTATAACCAGTCGACGCAACGTTTGGATTCTGGTGTACTTTTCACGCAAGAAGCGGAAGACAAAATCATCGCTGACTTAAACGACACGCGTATCAAACGCCGTGGCTTGTCGTTGTCGGGTGGAGATCCGCTTCACCCTGCTAATGTGCCTCATATTTTGAAGATAGTGAAAAGGGTGAGAGAGGAGTGCCCGGGTAAAGACATTTGGGTTTGGACTGGCTACACGCTGACGGAACTGAATGACGCGCAAAGGGAAGTGGTGCAATACATCGATGTTTTGATTGATGGTAAGTTTGAACAAGACAAGAAAGACCTCAATCTCGAATGGCGTGGCAGTTCAAACCAAATCATTCATCGATTTACGGACATCTAATCAAGCATTCTCCGCACATAAAAAGAGCTCACGCGTGCAGAACGGGTGAGCCCTTTTGGTGTGAGTTCGTTAATGTCTTTTTAGTTACGCTGTCACCGATTGGTCATCTTCAACCATATTATTTATCCAACGTTTAGATTGAATACGGTAAGTCGTCAGTACGCCTTTCACTAACTCTTCCGCGAGCAGAGACATCAAGACAAAATGCAAAGGCAGCCCTAACACCATGCCTGTGTAATAAGTAAGGGGGATGCCAATAGCCCACTGACCGAACGTGTCGATGAAAATGCTATAGCGAATATCAGCGCCACTCTTTAGTACGCCGCCAATCCCAACCATGTTAAACACCCTCAAAATCATACCTAGCGCCATGACTAAACATACGTTAAGTGCCATGTCTGCATCGGTTAACGGGCTCAGTACCAATAGGTGATGAATCATGGGCGAGCTCAACCACACTAGGAAAAACAGCAAGGTGGCTAAGATTGCGCTGGTTAACACATACCACCACGCCGTTTTCTCGACTCGGTCATAATGTTTTGCACCAATATCATTCCCAAGAAGAACGGATGCAGCGACCGCAAATCCCATAAAGGTTGAAATCAGTACCCCTTCAATCGGTGATAAGAATGAGATGATCGCCAGTTCTGAAACGCCCAATTGACCATAGATGATGCTGTAAACGATCAATCCACCAGTCCAAAGTGCATCGTGGACCAACATGGGTAAAGAAACCTTAAAGTACTTTTTTCGATACTGTTTTAAGCGGCCTTGTACCCAATCGAACTTAGTCGGAATTAGGTAAGCATATCGTTTGTAGAAAAAATAAATCAAGACGGCGGTTTGGAAAAATCGAGAAACAAAACTACCTACGGCTGCACCAAATACGCCCCATTGAGGGAAACCAAATAAACCAAAAATCAAAACATAATTAAGCGCGACGTTAACGACAATGGCGGAGATACTAACGTTGGTTGCCAGTTTGGTTTGGCCCACGGAGCGCAATACCGCTTCAATCGGTACTACTATCGCCGTAGCAATGAGGCTAAAGCCCGTAACCACAAGATAATCACGTGCATAAGTGACGTATTCAGGATCGTCTGACATAAAAGAGACGATCTCTTCATCAAAAATCGCATAAAGAACGATAAACGGCAGCGTCACCAAAATGGAAATAAACCAAGATTGCGCCAACGTTCTGCGAATTCCGGCTAGGTTTCCTGAGCCGTAGTATTGAGAAGCAAGTACGGTAACTGCACCGCACAGGCCAAAGACAACCGCTAGGTTGAAGAAAAAGATACGATTTCCAACTCCAACTGCTGCCGTTGCAGATTCTCCGAGTAGGCTTACCATGAAAATATCCACGACGCCGAGCAAAGCAAAAAGCATGGACTGAAGTGAAACAGGTAGGCCAATCGTAATCAGCTTTTGCCAAAATGCTTTATCGATGTATTCGCGTGTTAAGAGCATCGCATTTCTCCTTAAAGATTAATGCGAGTAGTTTATCCTCATGATTTGGCGCTGTATTTTTCAAAGGAATCCAAAACCTTTGTAAAACTCTCTACTAACGCACATGTGAGCCAATAAATCATGGAAGATAAACAAGAACGCTACGCGATTTCAGAAAAAACTTATCAAGAGTTTATTGATCACAGTCGAGTATTAGCACTTGAGGAGAGAGGCATTGTGCAGTGCGGCATTGCCACTTGTCGTGACTTCTTCACTGTTTATCGTAAAAACCAAAAGAAACACATGCTGCTCTATACGGTGCGTGGTAAAGGGTGGCTAGAGAGTGGGACTTATCGATACGATTTGGAACCGGGCTCGTTGATTACAGTACCCGCAGGTGTTGAAAACGGTTTTGGTATAGAAGAAGAACCTTGGCAGATCGCGTGGCTTTTTCTTGCTCCTGATAGAGAGTGGCCGATATTAGAATGCGATGTTCGCTACCAGCTTTCATCTACACCTGAAGTGATGTATGCATGTATCCAAACGTTACTACGCAGCATTAACCTTCCAATCGATTATGGTGGTGCGGTAGGTGAGCATAGTGTGGCTCAGTTAGAGCTGATGTTAAACATGCCGCCCTCAGAGTCGATATCACGCAGCCAATTGAGGCTTCGGCGTGTATTTGACCTTGTCCAACGTCAGCTCCATAAGGATTGGAGCGTTGAGCAGGTGGCGGCTCTATATCCATGTTCGGAGCCTCATTTGCATCGACTGACTCAAAAGCAGTTTGGTCGAAGCCCAATGGCACATTTAACGCGTATGCGCATGGAATATGCTGCTAGGTTACTTCGTTCAACAGAATGGCCAATTCAGCATATTGGAGAAATAGTCGGATATCCGACCAGCGCTAACTTTAGTACACGTTTTAAAGCGTGGTCGACCATGACACCAAGAGAGTTTAGAAAAAACGGTAGAGTGGATTGGTACAACGAGGAGTGAATCGTTCTTTTTCTGAACGATAGAGCGCACAAAACTCACCGCAATCCAGAATTTTGTTCTCTAATTGATGAAATAAGTGAAAAATCATTTCGTCATTTTTTGCGATGGTGTTAACGTGAGGTTCGGTACTTGAATTTCAAAGGGTTATGACTTTCATGTTTTCTAATCTCCCAACTCCCGTATTAGATCCTATTTTATCTCTATCCGTTGCATACCGTAACGATGAACGTCCAAACAAGGTTGACCTTGGCATTGGCGTATACAAAAACAGCGCAGGCGAAACGCCGATTATGAAAGCCATTCAAATGGCGCAGGATGTCGTTGTTGAAACTCAAAAAACCAAGTCTTATGTTGGTCTTGCAGGTTGCGAAGAATTTAATAAAAGCATGATCGATTTGCTACTGACGGGAACGTCTGCAATGGATCGTGTTGCAGCTATTCAAACGCCAGGTGCAAGTGGTGCGCTGCGTATGCTCGGTGATCTAATGAAGATCGCACAGCCAGATACGACGGTTTGGATTTCCAACCCAAGCTACGTAAACCACAAGCCAGTGATGGAAGCAGCAGGCCTTAAAGTTAAGTTCTACCACTATTTCTCTTCGGAAACGAAACAAGTAGACACCGAAAAAATGATGGATGATCTTGCGAAAGCTGGGCCTTCAGATGTGGTACTTCTTCATGGTTGTTGCCACAACCCAACTGGTGCGGATATTGACTTCTCTGCTTGGCAAGCCATTACAGAATTGTCGCAGAAGAACGGTTTCATCCCATTTGTGGACATTGCTTACCAAGGCTTCGGTGATGGCCTAGAAGAAGACGCAAAAGGCCTTCGTTTTATGGCAGATAACGTTGAAGAGATGTTGATTACTACTTCATGTTCGAAGAACTTTGGTCTGTACCGTGAACGAACTGGTGCAGCGATTGTGGTTGGTAAGAACATGCATGATGTAACCAATGCAAAAGGTAAACTCCTCACTCTAGCTCGCTCGACTTACACGATGCCACCCGACCATGGTGCAGCTTTAGTTAAGACCATTCTGCAAGATGACAATCTCACTTCCGTTTGGAAGCAAGAATTGAGTGAAATGCAACATCGTTTGGTTAGCCTTCGTCAAAGTTTGTGTAACGAGTTGAGAAACAACCATAATACAGATCAATTTGATTTCATTGAGGGTCACAAAGGCATGTTTACTGTGCTAGGCTTTAGTGGAAACCAAATGGCGCAACTGCGTGAAGATTATGGCATTTATGGTGTTGGCGATGGTCGAATTAACATTGCCGGACTTACCGAAACTCATATTCCATACGTAGCGGACGCAATTAAGAAAGTATCTCAAGCTTAATTGGAGTGTGGATGAAAAACTGGAAACTGATTCTGCCGCTTATGATGAGCGGCAGTTTAATTGCTTGTACGTCAACTCAAACGACGCAGGAACCTGTTGAGCCAGAGTCGCCAAAGGTCGAAGAGCCCGTTAAAGTCGAGCCAGAAGTGAAACCTGATGTAGATCCAAAGCCAGAGGTGGAGCCCAAACCAGAAGCGAAACCTGAGAAAAAGCCGGAACCAAAGCCTAAGAAGCCAGTCAAGGTCACAAAAACACCCGATGGCATGTTAATTCTTGGTTCTGAAGAATGGGTTTATGTTCCTGAAATTGACCAGACTTTCAAGGCTAGAGTCGATACAGGTGCGACAACATCATCAATTAGTGCGACTGACATTGTTCCGTTTGAGCGTGATGGTAAAGACTGGGTTAAATTTAAGATAGATTTAGGTGACAAAGACACCAAAGAATTTAAAGTACCCGTTGAGCGCTGGGCTAAAGTTAAGCAGTCTTCGTCAGAAGAGGTGGATAAACGAGCGGTGGTAAAAGCCTACATTACCGTTGGGGATCACAAAGAAAAGACAGAGTTTACGTTAGCGGATCGCGGACATATGACGTTTCCAATTTTGCTTGGTCGAAGCTTTTTTAGAGATATCGCCGTTGTAGATGTATCGAAAAAATATGTGCAAGATAAACCTAAAAAAACCGCTAAAAACTGATGTATTACAGCTAGTTTCTGCTACAAGCTAATAATTCGTGATTAACAAAAAATGGCCTCCAAAATTGGAGGCCATTTTTATTGAATCATATGCTTGCTTGTGATGCCCTGGTAGTCATAGTCATGTCCACTAAAATGCAAAACGAGCAGACATTACAATTTGCTGGCCATAGACACCATTATTTTTGAAATCTGCACCAAGCGATAGTTGCTGAGTTGAGTGGAATCGTGCGCCCAGATTGTAAATGGTGTTCGAATCGTCATTATCTATGATTTGGCCGATACGGCCATGTAGCTCAACATTTTGCATAAACCAAATACGAGTGCCAATATTCACTTCCGTGCGCCACTCGTCGCCCACTTTATCACTGCCGTTCTCTTTAATGTTGTGTACCAACATTTGGCCATAAATATCTGCAAATTGGCCTGCTGGCCCATTAAAGCCTATACCACCAGCAATGTCCCAGTCTCCGCTGAATTCACTGTCTGCGCGAGCAATGAAATGGGTATTCTCTGTAAAGTAGGTATTGAACTCGCCACCAAATGTACCAGGGCTAGTGCCCATGCGAAATTCCATCGTGTTGTAGTTGAAATTATTTGCGTGTGCGGAAAGTGGCAAAATAGCACACAAACCAAAGGCTGCAACCTTTAGAGCTTTACCTAGCATGGTGTCTCCGGGCAAGATGATTAAAATGAACAAAAAAATGGTCTGCAAAAAGCAGACCAAGATTGATAAAGCTATCATTTTAAGTGCTTGCCGTCACTATTTAGCTGTAATCGTCACTACATCATGTTGATATGCACAGCAATCGGGGTTTGTTTTACATGACCACGAGTTGTTCGACTTCAATCTCTGGTTTGTTCCCGCCTTCAAATTCGCCAAACAGACGGACTTTAGTCGTGTGATCAATCGGAGTATTTAGCTGAATATCGTCATCGAGTTCGACCATCACTTCACCGGAACCATCGCTAAAGACAAACTTATCCGCGCGAACTTGACGCAATAAGTTACCTTCAACGACCACATCTTTTTCAGTAAACATATTGGAGTCGTTTAGCAAGGCATCCAATTTTTCCACAGTGACAGGACCGTTAAACTGCAAGTTTGATTGGTTTTGAGCGTTATCTTTCGCGAACGCGATAGAAGGAGCAATAGCTAAGGCGGCGATTGTTGCGATAATTGTATTCTTTTTCATGTTACATCCTCATCGGTTTGTTTTGATGGGGTCATTAAAACAGGGCTTGTTTGAACCAATGATGATTTCAACATTCATATTCTATTCATTTGCTTGAGTAAGTGGGGACGATGACGTTATGATTGTTCATCTTCCTCTATTCCTTACAAACATTCATGAAATCAGCGATCCCATCTTTAATGGTTCAAGGCACCACTTCGGATGCCGGAAAAAGTGTCCTTGTGGCAGGTTTATGCCGTGTATTAGCACGAAAAGGGATGAATGTTGCCCCATTTAAGCCACAAAACATGGCACTAAATAGTGCGGTAACCAAAGATGGCGGTGAAATAGGTCGAGCACAGGCCGTTCAGGCACAGGCGTGTAATATTGAGCCAACTGTACATATGAATCCGGTTTTAATTAAACCTAACAGTGATACAGGTGCTCAGATCATTTTGCAGGGTAAGGCGATTTCCAATATGGATGCGGCTGGCTTTCATGATTACAAGAAAGTGGCGATGGACACGGTGTTAGATTCCTTCTCTCGTCTGACTCAAGAATTTGATTCGATCATTATCGAGGGCGCGGGGAGTCCTGCTGAAATCAATTTACGAGAAGGCGATATTGCAAACATGGGTTTTGCTGAGGCCGCTGATGTACCAGTGATCATTGTCGCTGATATTGATCGTGGTGGAGTGTTTGCACATTTGTACGGAACACTTGCGTTACTTTCTGAATCTGAACAAGCGCGAGTAAAAGGATTTGTTATCAACCGTTTTCGAGGTGATATTCGTTTATTGCAATCGGGCCTCGATTGGCTCGAAGAAAAAACAGGTAAACCTGTACTTGGTGTACTTCCTTTTCTTCATGGTTTGAATTTAGAAGCAGAAGACGCGATCACTGCACAGCAAGAGTTGCACTCTGAGGTAAAACTGAATGTTGTTGTGCCTGTTTTAACCCGGATTAGTAATCATACTGATTTTGATGTGCTGCGATTGAATCCAGACATCAATCTACGTTATGTAGGTAAAGGCGAAAAAATAGATAAAGCCGACCTGGTTATTTTGCCTGGGACCAAATCAGTGAGAGACGATCTGGAGTATCTAAGAAGCCAAGGGTGGGATAACGATATATTACGTCATATTCGTCTTGTTGGAAAAGTGATTGGTATCTGTGGCGGCTACCAGATGCTTGGAAACTTGATTGATGATCCAAACGGCGTCGAAGGCCAACCAGGTCAAAGCGAAGGACTTGGCTTGCTTGATATCACTACGACGCTAACTAACAGCAAACAGCTTACAAACACACAAGCACAGCTTTCTCTTAACGGCAAAACAGCCAATGTAAAGGGTTATGAAATCCACGTAGGGCGAAGTGAAGTACGGGGCCTGCAACCTCTTACATTCAGTTCCGGTGAAGCGGAAGGGGCGATCAGCGAGTGTGGCCAAATCATGGGAACCTACCTTCACGGGTTCTTTGACGAGGCAGATGTCTTAAGCCTGGTATCAGAATGGGTAAACGGCACCCAAATCAAACAACAAGACTTTGAAGAGTTAAAGGAGCAAGGCATTAATCGCATCGCAGATGCGATAGAACAACATATGCGCCTTGATTTTTTGTTTAAATAGCACATTAACTGATTGAACTTTATATTCAAATAACCTGTTCTTTCGCTTGCCTTGTATTGGAGTATCTCTATGAAAGCATGGAAACAGCATGCTTGCCTTGCGGCAGTATTAAGCATTTCATTTTCAGCAAACGCAGCAACGAACCTAAAAGTGTATGCAGCCTCTTCTATGACGAATGCGATTAACGAGATCGCGCAAAACTTTGAAGAAAAGTATGACGTTTCTATCACTCCCGTTTATGGTGGTTCTTCTTCTATCGCTCGACAAATTATCAATGGCGCACCAGCGGATGTATTCATTTCTGCGAACACGAAATGGATGGATTATTTGGTCGATAAAGACGTCATTTATCGTGACAATGTCACAAATCTAGTGCGCAATAGCTTAGTGTTGATTGCTCCCCAGTCTTCAGAATTAACCTCATTTAACTTTTCTGATACAAAGGCATGGGAGAAGGCATTGCATGGAAATCGTCTTGCTTTAGGCAATCCGACGTCAGTACCTGCTGGTATGTACGCGAAAGAGTCATTGACTACACTGGGTGTATGGAAAGCGGTTCAAACTCACGTCGCACCAGCAAAGAATGTGCGCTTAGCTTTGGCGTTGGTTGAACGTGGAGAAGCGCCTTTAGGTGTGGTCTACAAAACCGATGCTCAGTTAACTGATAAAGTCAAAATTCTCGGCGAATTTGCGAGTGATACGCATGCGGCTATTGTTTACCCGGCTGCAATTGTGAATGATTCTACTGAGTCGGAGCAGTTCTTCCAGTACCTAAAATCGGACGAAGCCGCACGCGTTTTTGCTCAATATGGCTTTCAGCAATAAACCGGCCTTCAATTATAGGAACTAAGCGTGACAGAACTGGAATACCAAGCCTTAATGTTAAGCCTCAAAGTAGGCGCGTACGCAGTACTTTGGCTGATTCCTCTCGGCGTTTTTCTTGCTTGGCTACTTTCTCGAAAAACGTTCTTTGGTAAATCGATTCTCGATAGCTTAATTCATTTACCACTGGTATTGCCGCCAGTGGTAATCGGCTATTTATTGTTGATTTCTTTAGGACGACAAGGGGTCCTTGGAAAGTGGCTCTATGAAAACTTAGGGGTAGTATTTAGCTTTAATTGGAAAGGGGCAGTAGTCGCTTGTATTGTCGTGGCTTTGCCTTTGATGGTTCGTTCAGTACGCTTAAGCTTAGATAGCGTCGACCCTAAATTGGAGCACGCAGCCTCTACGTTAGGCGCTTCTCCTTTAAAAGTGTTTCTCACCATCACGTTACCACTGACCATTCCCGGAATTATTACGGGCACGATGCTGTCATTTGCTCGTAGTCTTGGCGAATTCGGGGCGACGATCAGTTTCGTCTCTAACATTCCGGGTGAGACCCAAACGATTCCGCTGGCAATGTACAACTTTATTGAAACGCCAGGTGCAGAAATGCAGGCGGCTCGTCTGTGTATCATTTCTATCGCGTTAGCCTTGTCTACATTAATGATCTCTGAATGGCTAAATCGTAAAGCGGCAAGCAGATTGGGTGCGAAGCAATGACGATTAAAGTCCAATTTAAACAAATGCTTGGTGAGACTGACTTCGACATCAAACTTAAGTTACCCTGTAATGGAATTAGTGCCTTGTTTGGACGATCTGGTGCAGGTAAAACGACGTTGATTAACATCATCAGCGGATTAGTCACTCCAAGACAAGGGTATGTTGCGGTTGGTGAGCATGTTTTGTTTGACAGTGAACAGGGAATCAACCTACCAACGCACAAGCGTGGTATTGGTTATGTGTTTCAGGATTCACGTTTGTTTCCTCACTATTCGGTTCAAGGCAATTTGTTATATGGCGTTAAAGAAAAAGATGACGAGTATTTTGATGCAGTCACCGAACTCTTGTCTATCAAACCGTTACTAAAGCGCTTTCCGGTATCACTTTCTGGTGGTGAAAAGCAACGTGTTGCGATTGCGCGCGCATTGCTATCTAAACCCAATTTGCTTTTGATGGATGAGCCACTTGCCTCACTCGATATGCCAAGAAAGCGTGAGGTAATGCCTTTTCTTGAGGAGTTGTCGGAGAAGGTAAATATCCCTATTATCTATGTCACACACAGTCTCCAGGAAATTTTAAGGCTTGCTCAGCACCTTGCAATTATTGACCAAGGTAAAATTTCGAGTTCAGGTAAGCTTGAGGAAGTGTGGGCTTCTCATGCTATGCGTCCATGGCAATCTTTCTCAGATCAAAGCAGCTTATTTGAAGGCCGGATTGCTGAACATCATGAACGTTATGCACTGACTTGTATCAACCTTGCACCTAATGTATTCCTGTGGGTGCAAAAGATTGACGGAACACCAGACACGCCAATACGCTTGCAAGTGCGTGCCAATGACGTTTCTATCACGCTCGAGCAGCCCAAGGCGACGTCGATTCGAAATATTCTGCCTGCTATTGTCGATTCCATCGAAGTGTTTAACGCAGCCGATGACAAACAGAGTATTAATGTATCACTCAAGCTAGACGAGAAATGTTATTTGTGGGCAACGATCACACCGTGGGCCCTTGATGATCTCAACCTAAAAGTTGGTAGCCGTGTTTTTGCACAAATTAAAGGTGTCAGTGTGACACAAAAAGATATGGCACTAGCGCCTCATTAACCGTTTAGACTGATTTACGCTTCATGATCAACAAAGGCCGCAAAGTGCGGCCTTTGTTACTAGAAGAATGTCGGAATTACTTCGCGAATACTTCTTTGAATTCACGCTTAAGAAGTGGGTCACGACGTGCTTTCTTAAGTTGCTTAACCATGTCTTTCACACAGTTGTGAAGCACATTATCAAGTAGTTGAGCACGGTATTCTTCTTTATCTTCATCTGTCATGTTTTCTGGCAGATTAAGAGTCGGAAACTCTTCCATCACATTAATACCAGCGAATGCTTGGCCTACAGAAACTAGAGCATGAAACTGTTCAAAGTTGTCTAGAATGTTCTGTGCACTTGCTGGCATTTCGTCCCATGATTCACGTACCGCTTCTTCAGACACTTCATGGATAGAGGTAACCATTTCGAACATTTGCTCTGGAACTTCGTCAAATTCGATAACTTTACGTAGCTCTGGAGAAATGCTGGCTAGATCGATTTTTTTGCTTTCGCTGTTAGTTGCTTCTGACATGGTGTGTCTCTCATTACAAAAAGGCGGGAATATTAATACCAAATGCATCAAATAGCTATACCCATTAGTCCGCAAGATGACCAAAGTGAATGAGTTTGTTGAACTTCTGCTCACAGGCCATGATTAGATAGGGTAACGTCCAGTCTAACTGCTTTATGCAATGGATTCCGTGATATTCAAACAAAAATATAGCACTTAATTATTAGTCGAATGCAACAACTCTATGAGTATGGTATATGTTTAATAAAGACATAATTAAAAATGGAACGCGTTATGCAACCGACAGGGACATCGATGCGAATCCTTCTGGTTGACGATGTTCAGCTAGACAGGATGCAGTTGGCTATTCGTCTAAAGCAACTTGGACATATTGTAAAAGCCGTAGGTAGTGGACTAGAGGCGTTAAATACCTACGAGAGTTTTGATCCGGAACTGGTGTTACTCGATATATCAATGCCAGATATGAACGGTTTTGAAGTCTCTCTTCATATAAGAGAAACGTTTCCGGATTGGATCCCAATTATTTTCTTGAGTAGTCACGAAGAGCCAGAAATGATTGCTAAAGCCATAGACGCGGGCGGTGATGACTATTTAATTAAGCCGGTAGATAAACTGGTACTGAACTCTAAACTTATCGCAATGCAGCGTATTGCTCATATGAGACGAGAGCTTAAGCAAGCGACAGCTCAATTAGAGCAAGTTAATCAACTTTTGACTCAGCAAGCGAATGAAGATGGCCTAACCAAACTCTATAACCGCCGTTATATCGACCATAAGTTGGAATCGATGGTTGCATGGCATGGCCGTCACAATATGCCAATGGCTTTGATTCTATTGGACGTCGATTTTTTTAAACCGTTTAATGATAATTACGGTCATATTGAGGGCGACCGTTGCTTGCAAGCGATTGCGAATCAACTAAAGGCGACGTTTTGTCGCTCTGGGGAATATGTGGGTCGATATGGTGGAGAAGAGTTTGTCGTGTTGCTAGGGTGTACCGACACTCAAACAGCAGAAAGAGAAGCCGAGCGTATACAAGAGGCTATGTATTTTCTCGATTACCCACATGAGTATTCTAGTGTGTCAAATAGAGTGACGGTGTCACAGGGTGTTTTTGTTTTTCAACCGACAGGGAAAGAAGTGCAATCAGACTTGTATGCAACCGTTGATAAAGCGCTATATACCTCGAAGTCTTTGGGAAGAAACACACATACTTTAGTTAATTCTCTTTAAAAACAAAATCTTATGAACGCCACTCTTTTTGTTGCGTTGTCACTTTTTGGTGGTTATTTTAAAGCTCACTCAAAGTAAGATAGGCAAACAGTGCGAACGGAATGTCGCAATCGGGCGTATACCTTATACCTTTGATTAGATAGATAACATCGGGATAGTGGCAACGATGAGTGCAGTTATTATGCTGATGGGGAAGTTCGGTTTTGTTGTAAACCCAGACAAGCTTGTTAACTTTCACGATTGGTGAGAGTCTAACGAAGCTTTATGCAGTTACGTCCGGCCTTTTTCGCTTTGTAAAGTGCTTCGTCCGCTAATTTAATGACGTCCAGAGGAGCTTGCCCATTCCGGCTATCAGCAACTCCGAAACTTGCGGTAACAAAAACCGACTTTCTTTTCGAGCTGTTGCTACCACGACGTTTTTGTCCTTGTTTATGGTTCTCAGGGCGAGATTCTTCATCGCGTAATATCATCTCGTATTCTGCAATCGATTTGCGAGCTTCTTCCAAAAAGTTCTTACATTCGTCAGCGTATTTGCCTTTAAAAACGATGGTAAATTCTTCTCCGCCAAATCGATAAACTTTTGCGCCGCCTGGGGTTTTAGTGAGGCGCGAAGCGACCATTTTTAGAACGTCATCACCAGTATCGTGACCGTAGGTGTCGTTAAACTTTTTAAAATGGTCAACATCAAGCATTGCGATCGTGAACTTCTTACCCATGTGTTTTAGATCGAGATCAAGTGCACGTCTGCTCGGAATCAGCGTTAGGCTATCGGTGAAAGCCAGTTGATGGCTAGCGGAAGCGGCATAAATAATGATAAGCAGCCCTGTTAGAGTAAACATGGTGCTTGATATGTACTGCACATCAAAGAAAATGAACGTCGCAGACGCCAATACCATGGCAGAGTAGGTCATCGCATGGATAATTTCATTCTTCTTTAAAACAAGAATTCCAAGAAAACAGACAATACCCACGCAATATAAAACAAGAATGAAAGGCAGTTTAGAGACCGTCGGTACAATAAATAAAATACCGCTTGTCCATTGTTCAAACCCTCCTTCAACGTAATATGCTAGCGTTAGATAAGACCAAAGAACGAACATTGCTAACATCAAGATGTAAGTCAACATGGCTCTAGAGTCAAAACCTTCTTTACTAAACAAAAATACCGTAAGAAACGAGACAGGAAGTAACGTGGCTAAAATGGTTAGCTCAAGTAAAGCGGTACCACTTTGAAGCGGGACTTGTAGGCGGTGCTGTATCACGAAATAGGCTAGCAACATTGCCAAGCACACCATGGACTCTCTGCCTTGCTTAAATGAATAACAAAGGAGTAGCGCACAACCTAATAGTATGTACGGCAAGTTTGCGGCAATGCCCCAGTTTGCCTGAGTCATCTGAATAATGCTGTCCATGCCCGAACTCACTATGCCCAGTAGCAAAAAAGGGAATAAGAATCTGAAGCCTGATGAAGTCATTGACGATGAGGACATCTATTACAAACTGCCTGAAAATAGTTGACTATATAATTGGTTAGGTAAATCGTTTTATCAATATGGATATTTATCCGTTATTGAATTTCGAACTTTGAGAACTAGCAAGAATACGTCTATTTGTTCCTTTTCCCAAGTATTTTGGAAGACATTACGGCAAAAAGAGAGAGATTGATTAAATTAAGAGCAATCAATAAGTTGTTATAAACAAGTCGTTGCTATACTCATTTCATAGGAAAAAGGAGATTTACAGATGCAGATAAGCTCAGATGTGCACAACTACATGGAAACATTAGTAGGCCAGGTTCTCAGTTTGCCCGAATTTTTAGAACAGTATGACAACGAACAGTTAGCCGATATTGCTTGCCTTGCGCTTATCCAGCTCAAGCCTGTCTATATCCGTCATGATATTGATTTTTTGTCTTCACTTCCTGAACAAAAATTAAGCCAGTTTAAGCAAAGCGCGGATATAGCGGTGAAAAACGCCGCAGAAATGGTGAAAGAAGACAGGCGTAAGAACCGAGAGTATGATGTGCCTGTAATTTTTTCCCATACTAGTTATGATGATGACAAAGAGTTGGATTGGTATGAAAAACCGATCCTTAACGTTAATATTAAGTAAGAGTCGCTCAGTTGACTAGTGAGCTGACCCAAGGAGGAATCGTGGGATTTTTTTCGCGTTTGTTTGGTGGTAGTGAGAAAACGGTTGAAGCCAAAAATATCGAACCAGTGGAATATAAAGGTTTCCTTATTTACCCAGAGAGCCTTTCAGAGGGCGGACAATATCGCATCGCTGGTCGAATAGAAAAGCATGACGATGATGAAGTGAAAACACATCGGTTTATTCGCTCCGATTTGCTTGGCTCAGAGCAAGATGCCAATGACCTTATGTTGAAGAAATCTCAAATGTTTATTGATCAAATGGGCGATAAAATCTTCGACTAGCAATTTACTGCAATTTGATTCCAGTCATCTTAAAAAGAGCCATTAGTGTATATGCTAGTGGCTCTTTCTTTTTAACGCTTAAATCTCTGTTAAGTCAGTATTTAATCGTTACCTGGTTAGACCTCAGTCTAGTACGGTGTTGCGTTGTTATTTTTCGTGCACAGAGCGACAATCATTCATTACTTAGCGTTATATGTAATGAAATTTAGTATTTAAATTACAAAACACTTGAAGTAATGAGACGCGTTCGATACAAACAGAATAATAACAGGGCTGTTAGTCAAGGTGTTATTGTGCAAATGGGTGTCCCCAAACATCATCTTTCGTTTGCAATTGTCTTGCGTGGTAAACAGATAGAAATAAAAAAGAATTAGAGTAGAGCGACGCTCTGTTTTGGGACTAATTTATTGATATGTATACAAGGAGTATGCGTTTTGCAAATCGGTGTACCTAAAGAGATACTCGCGGGTGAATCGCGAGTGGCTGCATCGCCGAAGTCGGTTGAGCAGTTAATAAAATTGGGATTCGATGTCGCGATTGAATCCCAAGCGGGGGTGCTAGCGAGTTTCGATGATGCCGCTTATGAAGCAGCTGGTGCGAAAATCGTTTCTAGTGAAGAAGTTTGGGCATCTGGCCTTATTTTAAAAGTTAATGCGCCAATTGTGGATGATGAGCAAGGCATTGACGAAATTGCGTTACTGCAAGATGGAGCAACACTGGTTAGCTTTATTTGGCCGGCTCAAAATTCTGAGTTGATGGAACAACTTTCAAGTAAGAACATTAACGTTCTTGCCATGGATTCCGTTCCTCGTATCTCACGTGCACAAGCCTTAGATGCGCTATCTTCGATGGCTAATATCGCTGGTTATCGCGCAGTGGTTGAGGCAGCTCATGAGTTTGGTCGTTTCTTTACAGGTCAAATTACGGCTGCCGGTAAAGTACCTCCAGCGAAAGTATTGGTTGCGGGTGCTGGCGTCGCTGGCTTGGCGGCTATCGGTGCTGCAGGTAGCTTAGGTGCCATTGTCCGTGCGTTTGACGTCCGCCCAGAAGTAAAAGAGCAAGTTGAATCGATGGGCGCTGAGTTCCTGACCGTTGACTTTCAAGAAGAGTCAGGCTCTGGGGATGGCTACGCAAAAGAAATGTCTGATGACTTCAACAAAAAAGCGGCAGAGTTATACGCAGAGCAAGCTAAAGATGTTGATATCATTATTACGACCGCGCTCATCCCTGGTAAACCTGCGCCGAAGTTGATCACCAAAGAAATGGTCGACAGCATGAAAGCGGGCAGTGTAATTGTCGACTTGGCAGCTGCTAATGGCGGTAACTGTGAATATACAGTGAAAGACCAAGTTATCATGACGGATAACGGGGTAAAAATTGTTGGTTACACTGACATGGTTGGTCGTTTGCCTACACAATCTTCTCAGCTTTACGCGACAAACCTTGTTAACCTTCTAAAACTGCTGTGTAAAGAGAAAGATGGCAACATCAATATTGATTTTGAAGATGTTGTTATCCGAGGCGTTACCGTGGTGAAAGAAGGTGAAGTTACTTGGCCAGCGCCACCAATTCAGGTTTCAGCTCAGCCGCAAGTGAAACAAGAACAGCCTGTGAAGCCAGAGCCTAAAGTAGAAGAACCTACGTCTCCAACGAAGAAAATTATTGGTGTGGCAGCGGCTGTTGGAGCCTTTGCATGGGTTGCATCGGTTGCTCCGGCAGCGTTTCTTTCTCACTTTACTGTATTTGTTCTAGCGTGTGTTGTCGGATACTACGTAGTATGGAATGTTACCCATGCACTTCATACTCCACTAATGTCAGTAACGAATGCTATCTCTGGCATTATTGTCGTTGGTGCATTACTGCAAATTGGACAAGGTAATGGCGTCGTTTCATTCCTATCTTTTATTGCCGTATTGATCGCGAGTATCAATATCTTCGGTGGTTTCACCGTCACCAAGCGTATGCTTGAAATGTTCCGCAAAGATAAATAGGAGTCACAATGTCTGCAGGATTAGTACAAGCAGCTTACATTGTTGCTGCATTATTTTTCATCATGAGTTTGGCGGGGCTTTCAAAGCAAGAGTCTGCTCGTAATGGTAACTACTACGGTATCGCTGGTATGACGATCGCGCTAATAGCGACGATCTTTAGCCCAGATGCGCAAGGTTTTGGTTGGATCATTATCGCGATGGCGATAGGTGGTGCGATCGGTATTTTCTATGCGAAGAAAGTAGAAATGACCGAGATGCCAGAACTGGTTGCGATTCTACACAGCTTTGTAGGTTTAGCTGCGGTTTTAGTTGGCTACAACAGTTACCTAGATGCGCCAGAAGCAGCAACACATGCTGAGCATGTTATCCACCTTGTAGAAGTATTCTTGGGTGTGTTCATCGGTGCCGTAACTTTCACCGGTTCAATTGTCGCATTTGGTAAGCTGCGTGGTGTGATTTCTTCGTCGCCACTTAACCTGCCTCATAAGCACAAAATGAACCTCGCAGCGGTTGTTATTTCTACGCTTCTTATGATCTACTTCGTAAAAGCAGATGGCAGCATGTTCGCTCTTATTGTGATGACTTTGATCGCGTTCGCATTCGGCTACCATTTAGTCGCTTCAATCGGTGGTGCTGATATGCCAGTTGTTGTCTCTATGTTGAACTCATATTCAGGTTGGGCAGCAGCGGCAGCAGGTTTCATGCTAGCAAATGATCTATTGATTGTAACAGGTGCTTTGGTAGGTTCATCAGGTGCGATTCTTTCTTACATCATGTGTAAAGCAATGAACCGTTCGTTTATCAGTGTTATTGCCGGTGGTTTTGGTCAAGAGATAGTGATTTCAGGTGACGAAGAGCAGGGCGAATATCGTGAAACAACGGCTGAAGAAGTTGCAGAGATGTTGAAGAACTCAAAATCAGTAATCATCACTCCAGGATATGGCATGGCAGTAGCTCAGGCACAATACCCTGTTCATGAAATTACTGATGTACTTCGTTCACAAGGTATTGAAGTTCGCTTTGGGATTCACCCAGTAGCGGGTCGTCTACCGGGGCATATGAATGTGTTACTCGCTGAAGCAAAAGTACCGTATGATATCGTTCTTGAAATGGATGAAATCAATGATGACTTTGCAGAAACCGATACCGTATTGGTTATCGGTGCTAACGATACGGTCAACCCAGCCGCACTGGAAGATCCGAACAGCCCAATCGCTGGTATGCCCGTATTGGAGGTATGGAACGCGAAAAACGTAGTGGTATTCAAGCGCTCAATGAATACTGGTTACGCAGGAGTACAGAACCCACTGTTCTTCAAAGAAAATACATCAATGCTATTTGGTGATGCGAAAGAAAGTGTTGAGTCTATTTTTAAAGCACTTTAACCATTCTTGATTTAAAACTATACAGGGTCAGCAATCGCTGGCCCTTTTTTGTTCCGTTTCAATGTTATAGTAATGCAAATCCTTCTGTTAGCAGATGTCAATTGCTTGTAGATTGATGTATAGTTTTGGCTAATGTAACAAGTGACGGTAACAGTTTGATTAAAAAGTTTTTGCTCGGTTTTGCAACTGTATTGCCGCTTTTTTCGGCACCTGCATTTTCCGATTCACTACCAGAAAGAATAGATACGTTTACAGAGCTATTTAACTATGAAGTAGCTCTTAAGTCGTACGATATTCGTATTCTGCAATCAAATTATCCTACCAAGTTACTTGCGCCAGATTCGCTTCTGCCGCAAACGTCTGACTATCCGTTAAAAGATATCCAACAGCTTTACAGCTTGGCGAATACTTGTCGTGGCAAATTACCATTAAGTCCTTTAATTACTGAGCCTTTAGTATTTACAAGAGCGATTTGTAAAGGGACGCAGCTGACACCTCGTTGGTTCTCGCGTAGTGGTCTCATTCACCCTGGTGGTGGGACGTATGCGGCACGTTATGTGGATAAGTATCCAGAACTCAAACCCAAACTATCTCAGTACATGCATATAAAAGAGCGTGATAACGAGGAAGGGGATGAGTTGCTAGAAAGCTTGAAAAACATGGATGACGACGCCATTAATGCTTTGATTGCAGGCGCGAGCATGTTTATTGAAGGTAACGAACTTTGGCTAAGACGTGGTGACCGTTACTTTGTTTTCGAGAAAGATATCTGGCAAGAGAACGTAGCGAATGCGGGTCTGTCATACGCTCTAGCCTCTCAAAGCAAAAGTTGCTTTGTTAAACGAGGCAATATTTGTTGGGATGTAGAAGATCACTCGCAAGTTTTGCGGATCAGTATGATCATACTGGTAATCGCCAATATTCTTTTGGTGATTGGTTGGGCGGTGTACCGTTGGAATAGCAAGCGAGAAGAACTACGTAGTAGAATGCTCGTGTTGCAAATTTTAACGCATGAGCTCAGAACACCGATTGCATCTCTGTCACTAACGGTTGAAGGCTTTCGTCGAGAGTTCGAGCATTTGCCTGAAAGTGTGTATGACGAATTCCGCAGATTGTGTGAAGATACGCGCCGCCTGCGTCAATTGGCAGAAGCAAGTAAAGATTATTTGCAATCTGATAACCAAATGCTTGCAACAGACTGGGTACCATCCGTTGCAGATTGGTTAGAATTTAAGATCGAAGAAGAATTTGATAGTGCCGTGCTTTTTAACATCAATGAAGATGTGGCTGCTAAAGTTAATGTGTACTGGTTAGGAACTTGTATCGATAACTTGCTTCGTAATGCGCTTAAGTACGGTGTCGCACCGGTTGAATTGGATGTCTCAACTAGTGAAGAAAAAATAGTATTCCAAGTCCGAGATGCAGGAGGCCTAACGGCTAAAGATTGGGCAAATTTGAAGAAACCGTTCGTAAGTAAGAGCGGGTTAGGACTTGGATTAACAATCGTTGAATCTATGGTAGGCCGCATGGGCGGAAAAATGTCCTTAATGGGACCACCTACAACTTTTATATTGGAGATACCTTGTGAAACAGACACTGCTTCTCGTTGAGGACGATAAAAACTTGGCTGACGGCCTGTTAGTAAGCCTGGAACAAGCAGGATATGAGTGTTTACATGTGGAGCGTATTGCAGACGTAGAGCCACAATGGAAAAAAGCTGACTTGGTAATTCTCGATCGCCAACTCCCAGATGGTGACTCTGTACAATGTCTCCCAGAATGGAAACAGATTAAAGACGTACCAGTTATCTTGTTAACGGCACTTGTTACCGTAAAAGATAAAGTTGCAGGCCTTGATTCCGGCGCGAACGACTACTTAACAAAGCCTTTTGCTGAGGCGGAGCTTTTTGCGAGAATCCGTGCACAGCTACGAGCACCGGATTCAGCAGAACAAAGCAACGCTGATAAAGTGATTACAAAAGACTTAGAGATTGACCGCTCGACTCGTGAAGTGACTTATAAAGACGAGCTAATTACGCTTACTCGAACAGAGTTTGATTTGCTGCTATTTTTGGCGTCAAACTTAGGTCGCGTGTTTACTCGTGATGAGCTACTTGACCACGTTTGGGGTTACAATCACTTCCCGACAACACGTACGGTTGATACACATGTACTACAGCTTCGTCAAAAACTGCCAGGACTGGAAATTGAAACACTTCGTGGTGTTGGCTACAAGATGAAAGCATAAGTCGTAATGAAAATACTACTCCCTGTAGTTCTCTCATTAGCGTTAGTGAAACCAGTCCATGCAATGGACTGGTTTCAAACTAACACGCCTTTAACACAGGCACATCAACACTTACTTGAAGATGATCTTGCGGGTATGTTCAACTCTCTTGTTGAACTCTGGCAAACGGAACCAAGTAAAGATTTGACTCCTCACCTTAATGATCTTCTTGGTCAGTCACTATCTAAAAACTGTGGCAAGGCTCTCACTGGTGTAACGCTGCCTGATTGGATAAGTGGTGTGAACGTTATTCGTCAGACTATTCAAAGCCCTGGGCGAGATACATTTAGATTGGTGATCAAGCTAAGAGCTACAACTGACATCGAAAATATTTCATTTAATCGATGGGTGGATGATTCTATATCCGCGGACAGTTCATTCAGCTATGAACAACAGCCGAACGGGACAGAACTTGCCAACGAGCGTAGTTACTCGAAACGCTATAACTTAACCGGTAAGCTTGAAGCTGGTTTATATCACTTAACCGTTGTTTCTACTGATAAACAAGAGTATCGAACTTGGGTAATACTTGGAGATTCAAACTCTTCTCAATATGTTCGTTGGACATCTAAAGAGAATTGGAAAGTAGAAAAGAGCGCACTTCGTAATCCCCATTGTCCATTACCGCAACTTGAAGTCGGTTTGTATGACTACATTGATGGCCAGTACGAGCAAATGTGGAAAAAGACTTACGAGTCTAACTATCCAAATTCATTGGAGCTAGCGGGTGTCCCAAACGATAGATACGTATTGGCGGTAAGTATCAATAGTCGCCGTTGGCAGGGCGATATAATTGTTGAGCAGGCTCAAACTATTAGCCGAACCTATGATCTTTCCCAGGAAGAATAGTTAAAGAAATACTACTTGTGCCGATAAAGGTTCAGGACGAACTAAAATCACAAGTGTAGTATGAAAAACAAATATAAAATTCTTGCCACTTCTGTTGCTACTATTCTTTTCGCTAATGCTGCCTCTGCTGCTACTTATGCGATAGAGGCTCGTAGTGATGCAATGGGTGGCGTTGGTACCGTATCAGCAACTTATCTAACTGCGCCTTTTTTCAACCCCGCTCTTACTGCGATTTATCGTCGAAATGACGATGCAGGCATGATCGTGCCAAGTTTTGGTGGCAGCTACGATGATCAATATGATCTAGTTGATGAGATCGAACGCATCAGCAAATTAACAGACGTCGATGAAATCAAAAAATCGATGGATGCTATCGATGGGAAAAAGACAGACTTTGATCTTGGTGGTGTCGTTGCCATTGGTATCCCCAACAAATTCTTATCTGCAACTGCATACGGTAAGCTATACACTGAATCATTCGTACAACCAAATGTTGATACCTCAGGTACTAATCCATTAGATGATAGCTATGTACAAGGTGTTTCTATTGGCGTGGCTGAAGCTGGTATTTCACTTGCTAAATACACTAATTTCATGAACCAACACCTTTCTTTTGGTGTTACTCCTAAACTTCAGCGTATATACACGTACTCATACGCCACGAGTTTTCAGAATTTTGATACTAAAGACTTACGTGAAAATGAGACCGCGGAAACGATGTTTAACTTAGACGCAGGCGCACTTTGGTTCTTTGGCCCATATCGTCTCGGTATTTCAGCGAAAAATTTGATCGGAAGAGACGTTAAAACAAAATCATTCCAATATGGCAGCGATACGATAAAATCATACGAATATAGCATGCGTCCTGTATACACCGTTGGGGCAGGGATTGTTGCCGATTACTTTACGATGAGTGTTGACTACGATCTTAACGAAGAAAAACGTTTTTCATCCTTTGATGATAATACGCAAATGATTCGAGCTGGTATTGAATTTGATATTTTGCGTCAAATGGCATTACGAGCAGGGTATATGAAGAACTTAGCTCGAAGTAAGGACGAAGGAACCATTACTGCTGGTATCGGGTTGTCTCCACTTAAGTTGTTCGAATTGGATATCGCAGCTCAGTACACAAACGAGAACGCTATGGGTGCATCCATTAATTTCCTTGCTACCTATTAATTGAATCGTTATAGTCAGCTCCTCAAAATGAGGAGCTTTTTATGTTTGACGATTTACCCCCTCTATCTCACCAAGAGCAACAACAAGCTGTAGAGAGAATTCAAGAATTGATGGCGAAGGGCACAAGTACTGCAGAAGCTATCAAAATTGTTGCCGAACGGATTCGTTCTGAGTACGCAGAAAAACAACAGCAACAAAACTAATCAATTCATGGACAGGGCATACGCCCTGTTTTTTTGCCTTTCTATTTTCAATTCCTTTACATTCCCAAACACCACCCTAGTTACGCTGTAACTACAATTTACTAAACCTATATGATTTTAATCTTGTTCAATTGCCTTTAAGACTAAATAGCGAGTTGGTAAAATTTTACCCAATCGTGTTAACCTTAGTTTTCGTAGCACAGGTAATTAGGCGTTTTTTAAAGAACTTACAAGTTAAACTCAATTATATCAATTGTTTACCTCGGTCTTTTAATCTGCCAACCATATTGGTCGCGATTGATCTTGTAATTTAATTACAAAGCCCAAGATGGTCTCGTTCTCAGGTAGAAGATTATGCTAAAAAAATAAAAAAGAGACACCGTAACTTATAGCGATAATTCAACTAGAGTTATTAAATAAGCGATATAAGAACAGTAAGCACTCGCAGACATATGTAATAGATGAAGCGAAATTCATCTTATTGAGCTGCTTTTTTTAGCCGAAATACGTCTCCTGGATTTGAGCGGAGCGTTACATATTGAGCATGCTTAATCTAAAGTAGTTTTACTAAACTAGGCGACGTTGAAGTGGGTAATATGAAACCTCAAGAGTAGTAGAAATCAAGAGTAGTAACGCGTGTTACAACGTAATGTTTTCTGGCATCCTTCCTGTTAAATAGTCCGATAATTAGAGAAGAAATTGGAAAAACATCGTTGATCTTTGGATGAGAGGAAGCAACAAGGTTGCAATGAAAACTATTTGCCTGTTTTACACTAAACTCCTTTAACTATCATGTAGCAGTAGTTTTGATGTTGTGTTCGCTCTATGTGGACTAGACTTAATATGAGAACAAAAACTAACCAAGGGAGGAATGATGGGTTACAAGCACGTTTTGGTTGCTGTCGACTTATCTAAATCTAGCCAAGCCGTTATCGAAAAAGCAATAATGCAAGCAGATAACTCAAGCAGCAAACTCTCATTTGTTTACGTAGATGTTGATCGGATAGTCATGGAAGCGAAGGAAGAGCAAGAATTGGAAAGAAGGCTGCGAGAGCTCGCTGATAAATGCTTATACCCAGTAAACGAGACCATGGTAGTAATCGGCGATCTTCATATAAAACTATCGGGAATCGTCAAAAAAGAGGGGATAGATTTAGTTGTCTGTGGTCATCATCACAACTTATTGAGTCGCTTTTTTTCATCGATACCAAAGGTTGTGAACGAAGTTGAAGCTGATTTATTAATCGTCTATTTAGACGAGTGATCGACAACTCTTGTTCGCACTCATCATTTTTTGTCACTAAAAAGCCGAACGTTTATGTTCGGCTTGGTGTATCGGTGATAATAAAAGTTTTTAGCCAGGAATGATTGATGCCTCATGAGATAAAACAGATGCAGACTCCGCGTTTGACTGCAGATCAAAATGTACGTTAACTTGCACGCCTTCTCGCTCAAAAGTGACATCATCAAAATCGGTCATAGCGATTTTGAATCCATTTCTAGCAAAAAAGCCAGTCACCATAGTTCGCTGCTTAATTTCTAATGCAGACGCGAGTAGCTTATCCATGGCATTCTCCTTGGTTATTGTGGGGATATGGGTAGAAGATACACATAGATTGGTATGAAATCAATTTTATATAAAGTTGCTTTTGATGAAAATTTTAATGTAAGTCAATCTATCGTTTACCCCACGTGATTTATTCCACGCAAAACCTTGATAACAAGACGGCGGAGCATTTCACATTGTGATAGCAAGCATAAAGATGGGGGTGTTAATAAATACCGCTGAAACAATATGTTACAAAGATTAGCGTTAGGCCTAGTTGAGTAGACAACGCAAAATTCTAAATCTGAACAACCGCCCTAAAATGACTCACTCTTCAATACTTGTGATAACTCAGACCTAATAAAAGTAGATATCTCAGCTAGCTTTCTTGGCAAAGGGTTTTGATAAGGGTAGGCAATATACATGGAACGTTCTATATCAAAAGTTTGCGATATTCGGATGTTTTTGTCTATATAGTTACTTTTAATAAGATAGTTTGGAATGACACCAACCCCAACTCCCTCAGAAACAAAGTTTATTAAAATAGAGGTGTTATCAACTTCGATAACATCAGTATATTGATTTTTAATTGATTCCTTATTCGAATGATGTTTGTAGATTAATAGTGTTTTGTTGTTGGCATTACTTACCCTAGATATCAAAACATCACTATAATCACCAATTTTATGTGCAATAAGAGTGTCATCAATAACATTATTAAGCCTAATCGCTAAATCTACATTGCTTTCTAATAAATTTTCTACATTGTTACTTGACGATATTTCAAAATCAACTTTTGGATATCGTTCTTGTAAGTCTTTAAGAACAGAACCAAAAATAGAAGAGGCTATAGAGTTGGGCATTGTGATTTTAAACTTTCCATCAATGCATTCACTCAACGAGCTAGCTCTGTAATTTAACTCGTGCAAACTCTCTAACGTCTTGATAGCAAGCTCTCTAATGCTTTCGCCATGATCAGTTAAAACGAGTTTCCTTGTTGTCCTGTGGACGAGTGTTACACCAAGTTGTTTTTCTAATGCTGCTAGCTGCCTGCTGACTTGAGCTTTCGACTTTCCAAGTTCTTTTGATGCCTCTGTAAGAGAGAGGTGTTTACAAATGGCTGCAAAGCAGATCAACTCATTGTTCATCAATTCCATGATTGTTACCTTTTTGCAACTCTGAGTCACGTTGTCTTTTAACTGGTGGGAAAGTATAACTTGCTTCATCGGAGGGGGACAATGATATTTAAAAGCCGCCATGAAATAAAGGCAGACTACTATCTTAATAAAATCATATTGGATATTAAGTTAAACCGATATCCTGAAGAAATTAACTCAATCGGATTAAATATAGAAAATAAAGATTTAAAAATAAAGAATTTGTCTCGTGAAATTACTAAGTTGGATTCGGGTGATTTAATTGTTGATTGTGCATCATTGATAATGACTCATTACATATCGAAAAAAGTAATAATAAAAGTTGAAATTGATTTTTTAAATTATAAAGTTAAACGTGTAAGGATATTAAAATATGAAGACTGCAATACAAAATTCGAAAAGATCTGTTTATCAGAAAGATACATTGTATAGAATAATAAATAATATTAGTACTTTGTATACCAAATCACTAGTAAAATTATTTGGTGAAGAGTTGAGAATCCATCATTGCAAACATAAGATTAATGTAAGAACCACTAACGAGTTGAGTGAACATATGAAGAAAGATCTAGGTATAGATTGAAAAGTAGAGAGTTTACATCTGTTAGATTCCTTGTTCCTATAAAGATAATCTAGTACTTACACGTTAGGGTTAAGCAAACGCGTATCCATGTTGACTCATATTGAATGAGCAAGATGCAAAACCAACGTGCATGGTGTCGGACGTAACCAAAGATACAGTTCAAGTGGTCGCTGTGGTGGAATCGAAGTTCATGGCCCATACAAGACAGCTGATGAAGCTTGCAAGGAAGCAAAAGCCAAATACGGTGTAACTAAACTGACTTCACCAATGCTAATCTTCTAACTCTTAAGTTCGCATTATATGTGTTATGTTAAATTCACAATGATTAGTATTCTGTACACGTACTTACCCTAAGGCTAGATAAATTAGAACGTTAACTTTATAACCCCTCTTACTTTCTTGGCAAAATCTATGAGCGTATATTTGTACATATAATGCCCTGAAAGCTGTTTTTCTAATTTAACCATAATCTATTTACCATAAAATAGCTAATATCAATCTATCAATCTACGATTGCTTGCTCTTCAATTAGCAACTTATAAAAATGGCGTCTATTTCTTTAGACGCCATTTTTGTTTACTGGAAATATTAAATTAGCCACCGGCTAATTTGACTGTCATGCCTTTCTTTTCAAGATGTGCCTTGATCTTGTCTCTAGCATCACCTTGAATCTCGATATTGCCATCTTTTACAGAGCCACCACAGCCACAGACTTTTTTGAGTTCTGCCGCTAATAACTTTAAAGGTGCATCATCCAAGTCTAAACCTGTAACAATGCATACGCCTTTACCTTTACGGCCTTTCGTTTGGCGCTGAATCCGAACAACACCATCGCCTTTAGGGCGAGATACTTTTTCTTCTTCCGGTTTAATTCGACCGGTTTCTGTTGAATATACCAGAGTCATTCTATTGTTTCTTTTGTTGTTGAGCTTGCATCGCTTTTTGCTTTGCAACCAAATAAGCTTCGATATGGCGTTGAATAGCGGCTTTGCTGCCCTTAATCAGTTTACCATTAAACATACAGTACCAAGAGTTAGGTTGGCCTGTATCGTTTTGAATAGTATAGCCGTTAAAGACCTCTGATTTTGCAACACCAGTTTGCTGCACTCTTTGTCCGAGTGAAGCAAACTCTTTGGGATCAATAATCGATGCGGTGTCGCACCACCAATCAATGCTTTTCTTTACCGCCGTCAAACTGCCCTGTAAAACGTGGTTCTTGATTTTAACCTTCCAAACACTGCCATCTGATCCGACTGACTGCAGGTTAAAACCTCTATAATTTGAAATCGCCATACCACTGAGTCATCTGTTTAATGCGTTGATATAATCATAATTGCTACTGAGCAATATTCAAATACGGCTTGAATAATCCTTGCTCTAGAAAACAACTTGTATCATAAAACGCGTCTCGATAACGTTAATCACTTTGCACTGTTTATACAATCTTCCAAGAACTCATGAAATTTGTGCCCGTTGTTTTGAAGCATTTTAGGGAACATTGAGATTGGAGTCATTCCTGGAAATGTGTTTACTTCGTTTAAGTAAATCTCATCATCTTCCGTTAGGAAAAAGTCGATACGAGATAAATGACGAAGATTCATTTGTTTAAATACCGTCTCTGACGCATGTTGGATGGAATCTAATTGTACTTGAGTTAGATTCTTCGCCTCAACTTCTGTGAGCGAGTGACTTGAACTGCTGTACTTTTCATCGTAAGAGTAAAAAGCACCATCAGGCGCGATGACCTCGCCTGGCTTAGTGATATGTAGTTGGCCATTCATCTCATATACAGCAACTTCAAGTTCTCGAGGTTTTACTGCTTTCTCAACCAACACTTGGTCAGAAAACCCAAAAGCATCATTTACTGCATTAGAAAGTTTGTCTTTTGCTGTGACACTGTAACAGCCAACGGAAGAGCCTTGACGAGCGGCTTTAACAAAAACTTTCCCCCATTTTTCAAAGGCTTTATGAGCTTGAGCGTGAGCTTCTTCATCGTTTCGCGTTAAGAATAAGTATGGCGTATTGGGTATGCCGATAGCGTCGTACCAAAGCTTAGATGTGATTTTATTGAAACTATTGCTACTCGCTTCTGGCCCGCAGCCAAGATAAGGAATACCTGCGATTTCAAACAGAGATTGAATGTCGCCTGTTTCGCCAGGAAAACCATGTATACAAGGCACGATGAAATCAATGGTTTGATTAGATCCACTTGAGCACAACTGCTTGGTATTGAGATCCAAGTAAACCAACTCACCTTGGTTGGTCATCCAACCTTCGTTTTTTATTTCTACGCGTGTAACGTGAACGTCTTCAATAAGATTTAGTTGTTGTTCGACAAAGTTTGCAGACAATAATGAAATCTCGTGCTCAGAAGAGCCACCGCCGCATAGTAAAAGAATATTTTTAATCATGAATCCATCTTTCCGTGACCTACAAAAGATACTATTTATTATGATAAACCTTTGAAGTGTGACGTACAGTAATTTTAATGTGAGGAATGTTGTTCGAATAGGATTTGAGCAAATAAATAAGGGAGCTATTCGCTCCCTTATTTGATGTGTTAATTTAATTTGTTAAGCGTTGGGTAAGCTGAGTTTTTGATTGCATCAATGCTTTTAACAAATGGTCTTAACTGCTGAAATTGAGCTGGCAAAGTCGAAATCGCTTGCTTGGCTTCTGCGCTTGTTGCGTAGTCTCCGTATAAAACTGAGAACCACTTAGTACCGTTTACAACTTTGTAGTTTTCCCAAATTGGCTGACCGTTCTGTGGCAGCTTATTTGCAAACTGATCGACTTTAGCTTGGCTACCCACAGCTGCGACTTGAATGGTATAGCCGAATCGTTGAATGCCAGCTTGCTTTTTACTTGGTGGTACGATCTTAACTGGCTTCGCCTGCTCTTTTGGCGTTAGCTTGACTACTTTCTTTTCTTCAGGCTTTGCCGTCATTTTCACAACAGTTGGTTGTACGTCTTTTTCTACTACAGCGTTTTCAGACGCCATAATTGGTTTAGAGATACGATCTGATTTGTAGTCCTCTCGGTAACTTTCTGAGGTCACATCCGTGATGTAAGTTTCAGATGCACAAGCAGAAAGCAGAACTGACAAGCCGATGATTGCGATTTTTTTCATGAAGTAACAAATGCTCTGGATAAATATTACGATAAATCATGCCGATAGCAGGGCCGTTTATCAAGCATCAAATACAATAATCTGTGATTTTGATGTGATGAATAACACAAACTCCATAAGCATCGTACACATTTTCTGCAATGTCTGGTCTGAAGATGTTTTATCAGTAAATTATTCGTTTATGATTGATATGAAACCGAGAAGCCAACGTGACTTACAAACGGCCAGGAGTCAGCATGAATAAACTACATAAACTCTTTAAACCCAACTCTGTGGCCGTTATTGGGGCATCTCAAAAAGCATTGCGAGCAGGACATGTTGTGATGCGCAACCTTCTACAAAGTGGATTTGGTGGCGCGATTATGCCAGTAACGCCGCGATATAAAGCCGTATCTGGCGTGATCGCTTACCCTGATGTAGCTTCCCTGCCCTATACGCCAGATATTGCAATTTTGTGTACGAACGTTTCACGTAACGAGCAATTGCTTAAAGAGCTAGATGAGAGAGGCACACCGTTTGCGATTGTTATCTCTGATGACCCTAATCCTTTAGATATCTCATCATTGAACATTCGAGTCTTAGGCCCAAACAGCTTAGGTATCATCCTTCCTTGGCACAATTTTAACTGCACGTTTTCCCCTGTTGCAGCTAAACCCGGAAAAATTGCTTTCATCTCACAATCCGCGGCGGTTTGTACCACGGTTTTAGACTGGGCAAATGATAAGAACATTGGTTTTTCTTCGTTCATTTCGATTGGGCGCGGACAAGATATCGATTTTGCAGATTTGCTCGACTATTTGAGTATGGATGGAAACACTGAAGCTATTCTGCTTTATGTTGATAATATCCAAGACGCTCGCCGATTTATGTCTGCTGCGCGCGCCGCTTCACGTAACCGACGTATATTGGTGCTAAAAGCGGGCCGCTCTAAAGAGATGAATACTTTTGAGCAGCAAGACGGAGATACACTTGACGTAATTTACGATTCTGCTATTCGCAGAACTGGTATGTTACGAGTCAGCAATACGCATGAGCTTTTTGCCGCGGTAGAAACACTCACGCATTCTGTGCCACTTCGTGGAGAGCGTTTAGCGATCATCACCAATGGCGGCGGCCCTGCTGTTATGTCCGTTGATACTTTGATTGAACGTGGTGGCCAACTCGCAACGCTTGATGACGCTTCCATTGAGCAATTACAAGCAGTACTTCCATCCAACTGGCGTGCTCGAAATCCAATTGATCTGTCTGGTGACGCAACCCAAAAACGCTATATTGATACCATTAACGCACTGATGAATAACGACTGTGCAGATGCGATATTGATTATGCATAGTCCTTCTGCTGTTTCTGATCCTCTTGAAACTGCTCAAGTCGTTATTAATGCCATCAAATCTCACCCTCGGCATAAGCATTTTAATATCTTGACCAACTGGTCAGGAGAACAAACGTCGAGAGAAGCGCGACTGGCCTTTACTCAAGCAGGCATTCCAACCTATAGAACACCTGAAAGTGCGGTTGTAGCATACATGCACTTGGTCGAATACAGACGAAACCAGAAACAACTAATGGAAACGCCAACGACGGCAGAGCCATTACATTCTGGAAGTGTGAGTTCAGCAAAAGAATGGGTAAACGAACGACTACTGGATAAAAACACAGTCACCTTGGATACGCATCAAACCAGCCCATTATTTAAGCTGTTCGGGTTTAACGTTTTGCCTACGTGGATTGCATCTGACGACATTGAAGCCGTTCATATGGCAGAAAATATTGGATATCCTGTTGCGGTTAAATTGCGTTCTCCAGACATTCCTCATAAATCGGATGTTCACGGTGTTGCTCTAAATTTAAGAAACAGTCGAGAAGTTTCCAACGCAGCGCTATCCATTTTAGATACCGTAAAGCTCAGTTACCCTTCCGCCAATGTACATGGGCTGTTAGTACAAGGGATGGCAAAGCTCGGCAGCGCTGAAGAGCTACGGATTAGTATTGCAGTAGATAAAGTCTTTGGACCAGTGATCTTGCTTGGTCAAGGCGGCTCTGAGTGGAATATCGCCCAAGATGCCGTCGCTGCACTTCCTCCTTTGAACATGACGCTTGCGCGCTACCTTGTCGTTGTTGCCCTAAAGTCTGGAAAGATTCGCCTGCAGAAACACAAAGATGCGCTCGATATTACTGAGTTGTCGAAGTTCTTGGTTCGTATCTCCCAAATGGCAGTTGAGTTACCAGAAATACAAAAACTGGATATCCATCCAGTACTGGTGTCCGGAAGCGATTTAACTATCCTTGATGCAGATGTCACACTGTGTAAGTACGAAGGAGACGCCCAAAAACGGCTAGCGATTCGCCCTTTCCCGGCAGAGTTTGTCGAAACGGTGACGCTTCGAGATGGCCAACCTATCCTGCTTCGCCCTATCTTGCCTGAGGATGAGCCGCTGCATGCTCAATTCATTAATAGCGTATCGAAAGAAGATCTCTATAAGCGTTTCTTTTCTGAAGTTGGAGAGTTCAACCATGAGGCTTTGGCAAACTTTACTCAAATCGACTACGACCGCGAAATGGCGTTTGTTGCGGTAGCGTTTAATACTGACGGACCGTCTATCATAGGGGTAGCCCGCGCATTGATTACACCAGACAATAGTGACGCTGAGTTTGCTATTTTGGTTCGTTCAGATTTGAAAGGAAAAGGTTTAGGCAAAGTGCTGATGCAGAAAATAATCAGCTATTGCAAAATTAAAGGCACAAAGCAAATGTCTGGAATGACCATGCCAACAAACAGAGGAATGTTGATGTTGGCTCAGAACTTGGGGTTTGAGATCGATGTCCAGTTTGCAGACGGTACGGCAGATATGGTGCTCCCTTTAAATTGAAAAGCGCAGCATTAGCGATGACTTTTACTTCTTACATTCGATAATCAATGGGAATCTAAGAAGTAAAAGTTACGTTGTTACTTTAGTTTCCAATTCTTTTTTAAGTACTGAATACACCAGGATTTTGCCTCACCCATAGTGTTCCGGCGCCATGCCAAAATAATATCCATCGGCTGTTCTTCAGTGCCTTCGATTCGTTTCAATACACCACTATCAATAAGAGGTTGTGCAATTTGGCTTGGTAATGTACCAATGCCTAAACCTGCAGTTAGCGCTTCTACTTTTGCCGTAAAGTTGGTGACGGTCAAGCGAGGTTGTTTTTGAATGATATTAATTGAGAGCGCGGGTTGCTCACGTGCGGTATCTGCAATAGCAATAATCCGATACTTTTCTCGCGCTGCTTCATCAAACTTACCACTACGCTTGTGAACATAGTGATCAGCGGAAGCTACCCAATACATACTCATTTTACCAATTTTTTCTGACTTAACTTCTTGAGGAAGCGTATCCAGTGATGGGCAAATCAGTAAATCAGCTCTCCCCGTATTCAAAGACTCCCAGCTACCAGCCAGAATCTCCTCTTGCAGCCTGACTCGAGTTGAGCTGACCTCGGCCAACGCATCAACCATCGGGAAAAAATTGGATATAGGAATAATGCCATCAAAGGCAATGGTAATATCCAGTTCCCAACCATTCGCCAATAACGTTGCATCGTTCACTAACTTTTCACTGGCTTGTAAAATGGCTCTTCCTCTTTCAAGAATAAGCTTACCTGCTTCAGTAAAATGGGCTTTGTGACCAGAGCGATCGAAGATAATAATGTCTAAATCTTGCTCGAGTTTCTGGATTTGATAGCTCAGCGATGACGGGGCTCTGTCTAACTCATTCGCAGCAGCAGCAAAACTCCCTCTTCGATCAATAGCATCTAGAATATGGAGTGCTTCTAACGTAATTGGACTCTGCACATGGCCTCTCTTAATGTGACATTTATCACATTCGTTGTATTTGGATGAACTTATCAAGAACTAACGACAAATTATATAACATATTGATAACTAAAGACTAGGAATGCTAATAGCCTAAGAAGAAGATTCAATACAAATCAATAAATGACAATGGTAATGATAGTAATTACCATTTAGATCCATTAATATCCGCGTGTTGTTACCTATTATGGATCTAAGGTATTGAAGCCAATGTATAAAAAATCAATTTTGTCAGCCTCCATTTTAGTTGCCCTTTCCCATACTGCTTATGCGGAAGAAGCTTCTAAGTTTGAAGAAGTCGTTGTGTCGGCCACCCGTACCAACCAAACCATAAACACTGTTGCTGCTTCTGTTGCTGTTGTATCAGAGAAAGACATCGAAGAAAACATGGTAAAGGACTTGAATGATCTATTCGAGTATACGCCAGGTGTTACTGTTAATGGCACTCAACGCCAAGGCGTCCAAAGTATTAACATTCGCGGGATGGAAGGTAAACGAGTTAAAATCTTAGTAGACGGTGCATCTCAACCAGGTGTATTCAGCGGTGGACCATATTCGTTTATCAATTCTAGTGCCGTTACTGTCGACCCCGATATGCTAAAGAGTGTCGAAATTGTTAAAGGAGCAGCTTCTAGCCTACATGGTAGTGATGCAATTGGCGGTGTTGTCGCATTCGAAACAAAAGATCCGAAGGATTTCCTCAAAGATGGCAAAGACTTTGGTGGTCAAGCTAAACTCTCTTATTCATCGGAAGATAACTCTTTTAGTGAGCATGTAGCTTTAGCAAAGCGTTTCGGTAGTACAGAAGCACTTGTAGCCTTTACACGCCGTGATGGTGCAGAGCTACAAAATTTCTCTAAGGCGCCTTACGATAACTATTCTGTGGACAACCAAGATTATTACAAAAACGATCTATTGGTAAAACTTCAATCTCAATTGAATGACGCTCATCGCTTGGAGTTTTTGGGAGAAGTTATTTACAACGAGACTGACTCAGAGATCGCACATAAAAGTTACAAAAACTTCAACGCTGAAGACACAACCAAGCAAAATCGCATTGGGCTCAAGCACATTTGGTTTGCAGATGCAGCTATCTCGGATACGATCACGTCCAAGCTTACATGGATTGGTAAAGAAGAAAACGGCGTCTCTAATCGCTTTATCGAAGCTAGCCCTGGTTACCCACCTTACGTACCGCCTAGTGGTGACAACCAACAGAAAAAAGATTACGAATATACTGAAGACAAATTTGAATTCGAAACTCAGTTAGATAAAGAGATTCAAAATCACTATATTGTTTACGGAATATCGTACAAACATAGTGACATCAGTAATACCAATCGCGAGTTTAATTCCGATCCTGGCACGCCAGATACTGTTTACGTTTACACACCGGATGCAAAAGAAGAAAGCTTTGGTTTATTCTTGCAAGATGAAATTTCGCTTCTTAATGACAAGCTAATTCTGACTCCAGGTGTGCGTTACGATTACTTCTCTACTAATCCTTCAAATACTTCTGAAGAGTCATTCGAGAAGTTTAGCGACTCTGCATTAACTGGTCGTTTAGGAGCAACTTACTCTATATCGCAACCAGGCACGATCTTCGCGCAAGTGAGCCAAGGGTTCCGAGCGCCATCGTTCGACGAGCTTTACTACACCTACGATAATCCGGCTCATGGCTATACCAACCGCCCTAACCCAAATTTGGGATCTGAAAAGAGTTTGTCTTATGAGCTTGGTTACCGTCATAACACTGCAGCGTCGGCAACTGAAGTAGCGTTCTACTACAGTGATTACAGTGACTTTATTGAGCAAACGTCATCAAACAATGGTGGTTTAACTGAATTCACAAATATCAATATTAGTGAAGCAAACATTAAAGGGGTTGAGCTCTCTAACCGTCTTGATTGGCATGCCATTGCTGGTCTTCCATCAGGCGTGACAACTCGCTTTGTTGCAGCATACACAGAAGGTGAAGATGGTGATGGTAATCCTTTGAACAGTGTAAACCCATGGAATGCCGTAGCTGCTGTAAATTACGATTCACCAAATGCACTTTGGGGGACAAGCCTAAAAGTAAACTACACGGCTAAGAAATCGAACAGTGATATCAACTCTGATGGTGATAAAGGCGGAATCAAAGACCAAGTTGCTTTGCCGTCTGCGACAGTCGTTGACTTAACGGCGTACTACAAACCAATGAAAGATATAACCATTCGTGCTGGTGTTATGAATCTAACGAATGAAGAATACCATCTTTGGAACGATGTTCGCGGTAAGACTGAGTTAAGTCGAGACAAAACGCAAGCTGAGCGTAATTATAACATTAGTGTTAAATACGAGTTCTAAACCTTAAAAACACAAAAGCCAGCTTAATGCTGGCTTTTTTATGGCTTTCATTTCAAAAATGTAAAGAAAAGTATGAAAAATGAAAGTTTACTGTTTTGCCATCTCTTTTTTCACCATTACTGCTGCTGCAATGATGAAAGTGATGATCAGACCGAGTTCCATGAACTACCCCAATAGCTATGAGAAAATTTATAACCCAAATTAAGAGTCGGGCATAGTTTAACAGCTCTATATATACTTGCTACCTTTTAACCAGTAATTTACGATTTTTTCCGATTTGGATCAAAAAAGACGCAATCACGCGCCTTTTTGTTACTATTATGTAAATTAAAGATTAGACATCTGGATAACCTTGAGGGTTAGTAGACTGCCAGCGCCATGTATCGCCAGTCATTTCTTCTAGAGTGCGAGTTGCTTTCCAACCTAACTCATTCATCGCTTTTGATGGATCCGCCCAACACTCTGCAATATCACCTGGACGACGCTCAACAAGTTGGTATGGGACATCTTTACCACTTGCGGCTTCAAACGCTTTCACCATGTCCAGTACACTGTAGCCGTTACCAGTACCGAGGTTATAGATATGAAGGCCAGCTTTGCTACCTACTTTTTCTAATGCAGCAACGTGACCATCAGATAAGTCCATTACATGAATATAATCACGTACGCCTGTGCCATCTTTGGTCGGATAATCACTACCAAACACAGAAAGGAACTCTCTGCGCCCTACCGCAACTTGAGAAACAAACGGCATTAAGTTGTTTGGAATACCTTGAGGATCTTCACCTAGCTCGCCTGTTGGATGTGAACCTACCGGGTTAAAGTAACGAAGAAGTGTAATGCTCCAGTCAGGGTTCGCATTTTGGAAGTCGGTTAAACACTCTTCCACCATTAACTTGCTGCGACCATATGGGTTAGTTGCGCTAGTTGGAAAGTCCTCAGTGATGGGTACAGATGCAGGATCACCGTATACAGTCGCTGATGAACTAAATACCAACGATTTAACTCCGGCTTCGCGCATTGCATCAACCAATACTAAAGTGCCATTAACGTTGTTGTCGTAATACTCTAGAGGTTTTGCTACAGACTCACCGACGGCCTTTAAACCTGCAAAATGGATAACAGCTTCAATATTGTGCGACTTTAGTGCTTCTACCATCGCCAATTTATCTCTGATATCGGCTTTAATGAAGGTTGGCTTTACACCACATACCTTTTCAATTCGATCTAATACCGTAGATTTACTGTTGTACAGGTTGTCTAGAATCACTGGCGTCATGCCAGCTTCGATCATTTGAATACACGTATGACTACCGATATAGCCCATACCACCCGTAACGAGTACTTTCATTTTATTATTCCTTCTGACGCGAATTGGGTTAGTTTAAAGCTTTGACGTTACGATTTAAACTGTCTCTTGTAATTCGCATCCCATTAATATTGCTTGGCCTTTTCCGGCTTTCTTTGCTTGATACATTGCCGTATCCGCACTTTTTAAAACTCGAGTAGCATCGCGCTCATTTACGCCGACTAATTTTACGCCGATACTAACGCCAACTTTGAGTAAGTGACCTTTGTACTCAATTGGAGCACATATGCTCTCGAGCAACTGTTCTGCTATTCGGGTGACCACTTTTTGATTGGCGGGATTTACCAACATGACAAATTCATCACCAGAAAGTCTTGCGATTAAATCACTATGTCTCGTCGCAGATGTTAGACGCTCGGAAACTTTTTTCAAAACTTCATCACCTGCATCATGACCGTAGGTATCGTTAACTTCTTTAAATCCATCCAGATCGAGGTACAAAACTGCAAATTCGTCACGCAAGTATCCAGAGCGTTGTACTAGTTGTTCCAACTCTAAATGGAACTTAGATCGATTGGCTAACCCCGTTAAAGCATCGTGATGAGCTAAATGCTCCAATCGTTCCATCTCTTTTGCGCCGGAAAGGTCGGTAAGAACAATAACCAGATCATAGAAACCATAGTCTTCACACTTAACGATACGATTGACTCGAGCAAACATCGGTACAAACTGACCAATATGGTTCTTCTCGATAACTTCACCTTGCCAAACGCCATAATTTTCTATCGACTCGATGATACTAGGCATCATTTCCTGTAACTTGCGCCACTTTAGCGTTTGGATGAATGATTTCCCAATAAGCTGATCCACCTCTAAGCCGACTAACTTAGTGACGGCAGGGTTTGCCATCGTAATGACACCGCGATGATTAAGAACAATGAGACCATCTTGGCTGCTTTCAAAAACACGCCCCGCAACACGTTGCCGGTTTATGGCTTCTTCAATTTCGGTGATATCTTGAATCGAAAACAGTAAGTATTCATGTGTCGAGAGGCGACGACTGGTTAGGCTCAACTGCTGTTCGTTATCTGCATTTTTGAGGTGAATATCATCGCACTCTAGGCCTCGACTCAGGATCTGACTCAGCTCATTCGGTGTTTTGGTTTTAATTAGATCACGAATATTGGCATATTTAAGTTCATCTAATTTTTTTTGAAATATTTGCTGGGTCGCCGTATTACAATGAATAACACGTCCGGAATTGTCGGTAATAACTAATGCATGCTGAACAGATTCGATAACCTCTTCTGAAAATGCGCGCTTTTGTTCTAGTGTGTCTAGCGAATGTTGCCGCTGCTTCTCACGTACTGTTAACCTATTCATCATTTGATTGAAAGATCTCGCGAGCTCTCCAATTTCATCGTTGGCGTAATAGCGTGCTTGATTTTCCGTGCTTCGTCCGTGTGTCACATTCTCTATTAAGCGGCTAAGCTCCATAACGGGCTTGAGAACAAGCCTCTCGATACTTATGTAAAAAACAGTGCCACCAGCGATCAGAAACAGAAGAAGTAAAGCGCCATCTTGAAGTAAAGATTGTATGGCTTCTACAATTGGGCGATGAGAAAGCGTAACTCTCATGCTACCAATGACATAGCCATCATGGATAATCGGCTCTAGAACATAAAGAAATTTGGTTGATAAGGCATAGCCTAGAGCGTGCAACCTACTTCTTTCGGTTTGACTTGGAACGGGTGCTAGTGCCCCACTTATCTCCATAACAGCGAATGGTTGGTCATCTTGGTCATAAAGTTTGACCCGCGTTACATTTGGCTGGTTTAAAAAGTTGGCGAGAATAGTTTGAGCTTTTTGCTTGTCCTTTGTTGTCAGCGCATCTTTAATTGAGAAAGAAACATTGTTAATCAGCTTTCTTGTCTGCTCGACCAGTTCATGCTTAGACGATTGGTATACAGTATACGAGGTGTAACCTTTTGAGATAACAAAGATAGCCGTTAAAAAGACCAGAAGAGGCCAAATAAGCTTCGCTCGTAATGACATATATATTCCTGTCGCAGACAACCACAAAAATGACAGAAGAACCATTATGCAATCTATCACCCATGAAGGGCGACAAGATTAACACGATGCTAATGCAAAATAACCTTAAATTCTCAAAAATTGGATGGAAAAGAAACGAAATACCTCAAAATTCGGATCAACTCAAATAACGGCAACATCTTTATGGACTAACGTGATCTTTTTCGTCACCTATCTGCTCAAAAAGCCTCGTTTTCATGATAGAAGAATGAAGTGAGTCACTGAACCTAGATGCATTTTCCTGCATCGTAACCCCATTGCTTGTGTAGAAATAAAACGTATGACATTGAATAAACAGCAACTTACATTGAACTGTGATATGGGCGAGAGCTTTGGCTCTTGGAGTATGGGCGCAGATGAAGACGTGATGCCCCATGTTGATATGGCGAACATCGCGTGTGGTTTTCATGCCTCCGACCCTAATGTCATGCACGACACTATCACCCTAGCGAATGACAACGATGTTGATATTGGCGCACACCCAGGTTACGCCGACCTACAAGGCTTTGGCAGACGAAGCATAAGCATGACGGGTGATGAAATTACGAACATGGTTATATATCAGGTTGGTGCTTTACAAGCATTATGCCGGGCGCAATACACAGACATCAGTTACATAAAGCCTCATGGTGCTCTATACAACGACATGATGAAAAGTGATGCGATATTTAGAGCGGTAGTAAAGGCGGCAGCACTGTTCAAAGTACCGTTAATGATCCTAGCTTCACAGGAAAACGAAAAATACTTAGAAATCGCAGACGATTATGATGTTCCCTTGTTATTTGAAGCATTTGCAGATCGTTTATACCAAGATGACGGCTTACTGACTCCTAGAACACAGCCCAATGCCGTGTTAAAAAGCGAGCACGCGATACTTGAGCAAGTCCGGACCTTAGCTGACTCTGGGCGTGTCAAAACCGCTTCAGGCGGTTACATATTATTGGAAGCCGACACAATTTGTGTTCATGGTGACAATGAAGAGTCGATCGCGCTGATCCAAAAGATCCGCCAAAGCCTATACGCTGGAGGAAATTAATGCATAAAGAGAAATTTAGTATCTCTTTGATCTCCGAGTGCAGTATTTTCATTAAGTTTGATGAGAGTATTTCTGAAAATGCAGTCGGAGAGCTTGCTCGCAGCATAAGAGAAACTTTCGCTTCAATTGTTATGAACGTTGTCCCCTCCTATCAAACTATTCTCATTGATTACTTACCTTTTCGAATCAACGAAAAGAACTTAGCCAATGAGCTGCAACAAATCGTGAGCCAGTTTGATACTCAATCACTTAAGCTTTCCCAGCCGAATCACATTACTATCCCTGTATATTACTCTGAAGAAACCGCGTTAGATCTATCTCGTTTTAAAAAGCGAGGTCTGTCATTAGACGATCTTATTACCCTGCATACGAAAACCGAGTACGCGGTTTCTGCAATTGGCTTTGCTCCAGGCTTTGCATTTCTCTCGGACGTTGATACTCAATTGCACATGGCAAGGCTTGCCACACCAAGAACTCAAGTGCCGGCCGGAAGTGTAGGAATCGCAGACTCTAAAACGGCCGTCTATCCATCAGATAGTCCTGGCGGATGGAACATTATTGGTAAAAGCCCGCTTGCGCTCTTCTCCGACTCTCCTCCTTTTATACCGTTTGAAGTGGGTGACAAGGTCACCTTTAATGCTATTTCAAAACAAGAGTTTATCGATTTAGGAGGCGTACTATGAGTTACGGTGGATTACTGGTGGAAAAGCCAGGACCGCTCTCTTTAGTTCAAGACTTTGGTCGTTTTGGCTTAGCGCATGTCGGTGTGACTCAAGGTGGCCCGGTCGACGACTATGCTTACAGTTGGGCCAACCATTTGCTTGGTAACGTAGTCAATTGCGTTGCGATTGAAATTACTCTGGGTAACGCTTGTTTTATTGCATTGCATAACTGCCACCTTGCTATATGTGGCGGTGACTTAAATGCGAAAATAGATGGTGAACCTATTTCAAATTGGTCTGACTTTACGTTGAAAAAAGGACAGAAGCTTCAGTTCGGAGTCGCAAGGAATGGACTTCGCTCCTACCTAGCGGTTAAAGGTGGATTCAATGTTGCTCAGCACTTAGGAAGCGCATCGACCGTCTTGCGAGAATCTCTAGGTGGTTATGATTCAAATGGTGGCGCTTTGAAAGCTGGTGATATTCTTCCCTTTGTCCCTCATAACTTACCGAAACGTAAACCAAGGCAAATGACGTTTCGCTTTAAGCCAGATTACAACTTACCCATTAAGCTGAGAGTGATTGAAGGCTATCAGAACGAGGACTTTGATGAAGACGCTCGCCAAGCATTTTATAACAAAGCATTCATCATCTCCCCAAATTCGAATCGCATGGGCTACCGTCTTGAGGGCAATAACATTCGTCCACCTTACGAAGGCGTCCTATCAGAGGGAATTGCATTAGGTTCAATTCAAGTACCTAGCGATGGTAACCCTATTGTGCTGCTCAACGATCACCAGACTATTGGCGGGTATCCTAAATTTGGCTGCGTAGCTCGTATTGACTTACCTAGACTGGCACAGGCGAAACCCGGACAAAAAGTCAATTTTGTGAAAGGAGATAGACTAGGCTTGCAAGAAGTATGGTGCCAATGGGCTCAGTTTTTTGGGTATTAATACAACCACTGAGCCCAAACACAGCCGATTATGCAGGCATACCATAACGCACTGCTAAAGCTTGTGGATAGCCTCGCTCTTGAGTGAGTTTAATCGCGTACTGCTCGACCTCTTGTTCAGACCACTTCACAGCGACCGGATGCTGTGTTTCCACATTTTGGTTAGGATCGATGTCAAACCAGAATTGAAGCATTTTTTGCGCTGCGAGTAGTGTCGATGACGCTTTTACCACCTCTATTCTCGCGTAGTGGTTATCTTCAAAAGTCACATCTGCCGCTCTGAGTACTGGATCTGTGCCGGGAATTTGCTGAGCGCCAAATAATGCTTTTCCTCCTTTTACAGCAGAGTGATAGTCGGGAATGAACTGTGCCATGTGTTTGATGGCGTTGTTCGTTCGCTCTTCTAACACTTCTTCTCTCCAGCCGTTACGGATCTTCGAGAGTAAAGGCATAGGCAGTTCAGGTTGAGCAGATGAGTTCGTGCTCTCCACTAAACCATCTTCAAACAGCGTGATTCCTTTTGTCATACCATGAAGTTGAAAGTAACCATCGCCATAAGGCGTCAATTGAGCCATTCCTTTATCGGTTCCACGCGGGCCATGAAAAATAACTTCTGGCCATTGTTGTTGACAGTCTGCCCACCTCGTAACGTAAGCGGCTTTAAACTCCACCAACCTGTCTCGCTTGGCACCAACTGTGTTGTCAATTGAGCCTGTTTCAAAGCCACACGCGTTAACCAAGTAGTCGCATGTCATCAGGTAATCGATACCTTCACGTTCATAGCCAAGTTGCCAGTGTTCCCCCATCCAATCGGCTTGCTTAAACGTTGCTTGTGTGAAGACCGAAGCATTAGGAAGCGTATCTAGTGTTAAGTTGGCAATTGCGGCGAGGCGAAAAACACTCCAACCATATTCTTGAACTGCGACAACAGGATACTTTAGCGCTTCAAGATCAGCATGTTGAGCAAAAGGAATGCACCACTCATCGAAGTTTGTAGGATGACTTGGTTGAGTACGTTGCGCGAGAGCTTCTAGCTCCGCTTTTGAATACAGTTTGTAGTATTTGCTTGGCTCGCCGAGCACTTTATTACTCTCATCTTTATCAACGAGCGTCTGATAAGCACTTTTCACAACCTCTAATCGCGGAATTAGTGTGGATGGGTCTCCACCATCGGAATGAGGAACCGCGATGATTGTCGGACGAATATTCAGTGAAAGCGGATACAGGCGAACAGTATCAATAGATTGTGCTAACAAGTCTAAGCACTGTTGCTCGGAAATCTCTCGATATAAATTACCACCAGCATGCAAATGACAAATGGGTGGACCATTTACTAGTGATACGCCCTTCTCTATTACGGAAACTTTAAAACCCAGCTCCGCAAAATGAATTGCTGCTGTTGCACCTGCTACACCGCCACCAACAACAGCGATATGCTTATCTTTATAACTTGGAAACTCAGACTTCATTGCTTCACTAAAAATTTTATAAGGAAAATTCTTTACTAACGGTGAATTCTACTCGTGTTTGGACTTGATTAAAATCACAAAAAGTTCATGGGTTTGCGAAATATCCAACAGCGCCTGTAAAGTGCATTAAAGTAGAAAAAATTTGCGAAAAAGTACTTGACGACATGGTTAAGAAGACACTTTTTTGTGTCTATGTGAATAAGAATTTCACTGTAAGACCCATGGCGCAAAGCCTGCAGAAACACCCCACTTTTTACCCCATTTAGTTATCCCAAAAGTTATCCACTGTTTTTGTGGATAACTAAAATAAAAGTGTCATGGAGTGTTCCAAACTTGATAACACTCTCTGCGATTAAGTGTTTACTGGCGTTAACAATCTTTTCAACAAACTCATCACTACAAGTGCCAACGTAACAAATGTTGCAAGCGGTAAAGCTATCCACAATTCGGGGTTCTCAGATAAGTAAAACACGTGCTTTCCGGTAGGTTAGCATGATTATCTGGATGATATACACATGTCATACGTCTTGTCATACACGAATGGTTCAAATTACCTAATAAAAAGAGGAAGATTTTTTTATATTTCTATCCGTTGCGAAGGGAAAATTTTTAGGAAGTCACTTAAAACCGATATACTACCGATTGCTCAAGAGATGGTAGAAAATGTATTAATCGAAGCAAGGAGAATGGGAAAGATGTCTGTAGAGCTACTGAAAGCTATTGTTGATGACCAGATAGAGATTGCGTTAGATGCTGTTACAGCCGTTCTATATCCCCGTTCAATTCAAGGTAAGGCAGCTATCAAAGCTCACTACAAGCAGACTATAGGCGCGACCTTACACAATATGCAGGTAGAAGATGCAGAAGGAATGGCAAGCGAAGATCTAAGCCAGCATTACAAACATGTGCCTACTTTTAGAGAATCACAGGTTGATAAGCTTCGCCGTCCTTCGAATTTACCTCAAGCAGATGAAAACGATTGTGGTTTAGAAGAACATTATGAACAGCCTACCCAAGAGTTAGGACTACTCGACACATATAAAAAATCGATTGCTAACGCTCTAGCCAATGATGACCTAGTTACGGCTCACAACAACCTAGCTGCTTTAAAACAAAGTTTTGAGATTGGTACAGCGTCACAAACTGAGTTAGTAGATTCCCCAACCACACCGACTTTCAAAGAAGCCTTAGATCAATATATTCATGATAAATCGAGCAACTTGTACATTAAGAAAAACAAGCCTGTTAGTAAGAAAGCCTCAGATGAAAAGATTAACTATCTATCAGGTTTAATTCTGCACTTGTTGAAGGATAAACCAATCGGCGACATCAACGGTAAGGATATTGATAGAGCTTTCAGGTTGTATAGTCAGTTCCCTTTAACCAAACACAACCCTTGGAAGTCGATGACCCTTGAGGAGCGCATAGAAGCAGCAGAACAAGGTGATGTTCCAGAAGGTGAACGTGTAGGTAAAACACTAGGTAGGATTAAAACGGCTGTTAATTTGTTTTTTGACCACTTTTGGCGTTTGGCTGTGATAGATAACAATCCAGTGAAAGATATGCGCTTTAATGACTTTGTTGGAGGTGGTGAACGTGGTTCATTTACAAAAGCTCAGTTGAATGACTTTCATACCTTTGCAACGACTAATGATTTAGATGGTTTCAAAGTAGCGATCCTTCTTCAAATGTATAGTGGGATGAGGAATAGTGAAATCTCTAACATTCAACCAGAAGATATTAAGACTGAACAAGGTGTTGATTACATACATGTAAGAGGGACTAAAACCGTCAATGCTGAACGTTACATACCTATTCACTCTAAGTTAAAAGAATTCGGTGTGGTCGATTATATTAAAGCAGGTGGTGAAATATACACCTCTCAAAGCATCACACAACGTTTTAATCGTTTGATGCAATCTCTCAGTATGTCTAAAGAAGATAGCAAAGGCTTACCACTAAGCTTTTACAGCTTTAGACATAACTTTGCTTCTGGTTTGGCTTCTGGTGGTGTTTCAGAGCTTCACATTGAATGGTTAATGGGGCACAGCCACCAAGGGACGAAGCAACGATATATAGATAGAGGTGTTGAACACGTTCCATCATTAGCCGAGAGTATCAATTGCTTAAGCTATGAATTCATGTAGAACTACAGGCGGCTATGTTGCCGCCTTATTTACCTTTCAAGTTTGCACCTCTCAACGTTTGCCAGTGTACAAAGTCATGATCATTGTTGATTCTTACAAAGGGATAAGGCGCAGCAAAATAGACTAATTGATTACAGCTGGAACAAAGGTGTGGGATCTGATTGTGTCTCGTTATCGGGTGGTCTTGAGATACACGATAAAAACCTTCACCACATTCACAACGGTACTCTACGAGCAATGCAGATTTTAACGGTCTGGTAAAATGGTTCTCTGTAAGCTTCATATTGACATCCTCACTTGCTCAAAATGCTAGAATATACCAATACTGTATAAATACACAGTTCTGTGAAATTTTTCCATAAGTGCAATTTCTACACTTTTTGAACTAGTGCAATCTTACTTTAAGGTTAAGGCACTAAAATATGTAACTAGATGAGCATGATCTAGGATGTGTTGATGGCATTGATAACGTGTACAGAGTGTGGAAAGGAATACAGCGATAAGGCAAGCGCATGTATAAACTGTGGTTGTCCAACGGAAGTTAATGTTTCACCACCTCAACAAGAATCTGAACAAACAGAAGAAGAAAGCAATTTAGCAAGTGATTCTTATGAGCTTACACCGCTTCCACATCAGGAAGACCGGAACAGCCTTGAAAGTACCGAAGAAGAACCAACCAAGGAAGCTAAGGCTAGGTCAGTATTCGTATTAGTTTCAATAGTATTAGTCGCTATGACCATTGGGATAAGTAATCTGGAAAACAGTAGGGTAAGAAAAAACGCTGAACAAGCAAATACCTTTACTCACCCTCTCCTCGAATCAGGAGCTAGAGTACCAGAAGGTATCAAAGAAAACCCTGAAGTAATAAATCAACTTGTTAAAATCATTGGTTTGTACGGGTACAAATGCAACAGCGTATCGGGGATTGTAGAAATGTCATTTACAAGAGGGTTTTCCGTGTGGTGTAACAACCACAACTACGCCTATCACATTAAGGATAAAGGCGGTAACTGGGTGGTGACACTTCAATGATTCTCATGTGTAGGTACTTCACTAAAATTTTTGCATGATATTAAAAACAGGATCTCAACCAAGATATGATATGAAACCTTATGTTATCATGTCTTCAGTTTAACTTATTAATTAGGTGTTGATATGGGTGGCGTTAGCGTTTGGCAATTACTCATTATTTTAGTTTTACTACCGCTGGCTTTTCTTCCAACGATTATTTCTATCAGAAAAAATCACCCTTACAAAATTCCCATAATCCTTATTAACGTATTAGGCGGATTATTCTGGGGTGTTGGGTGGCTAGTCGCCCTAATCTGGTGCTTCATAGTCCCTGAGAAGAAAACCAATATATCGGGTAGTATCGCTGATGAGATTGAAAAGCTACATTCACTGAAAGAAAAAGGTGTTATCTCTGAAGATGAGTTCAATTCAAAAAAAAGTGAATTAATGCAATAGGTACACACTCAAATATCAGGTAACAACGTTACTTACAGCGCAAAAAGGAGCAATTAAGCTCCTTTTTAATTATGCCAAGTGTGACTTCAATTACTGTCTCCAAAACCCATTATGATCTCACAACCAACAACCTTTTCTTTGTTGTAGAGCTTCACAGCATCATTGAACGCTTGTGTGAGTTCTTCTTGTGTTGGTGGCGAAAAATGTAAGCTTGTATTTTCAACAAATTGCTGTAGTACAAAAATCAAATGATTGAACCCACCAGTTTTTAGAACGCTAAACAGTGTTTCATGCTCAGTCAGAAGAAATCCAAACAAAGCTTCTGAAGTATCGGTAGAGGTTAGGCTGATTAATGGACAGTATACCCCTTTCTCTTGGATCTCTTCTTCACTGTAACCAAGGTGTGTTAAATACCTGTACAGCAATGAGATGTGCTCACCTATCATTCGAATTTGCATAGGACATCTCTCGATTAAAGTTTAGGGAGAAGAGAAGATTTACTATCTTTCGGTGCTGCCTTCTCTGCTTCTTTGACAGCTTCAAGAGCTAAAACAATTTGCTCACTATCTTTGATAGATTTTTCTAAATCTGTTACCAGTGATAAAGCCATTTGCACTGCTTTTAACTGAACGCCGGAAATATCAGTGTTCTTTCCTGTAGCTGCATCTAGGATCACTTTAGTGAGTTTTGGGTACGCCTTAGTAATATCAGCAAGGCTCTTATTCTTAGCGGTGATGAGGTCTAGGATTTGATCTAGTTGCTGGTCAAGAATTCGCTGGCTTGTATTTTTTGGTTGAACTGGGATGTTCACTGTTACGGCTGACATTGTGTTACTTCCTTATTTTTATAGTAGGTTGGCTTTTGCGTAGAGTTCGTGAGATTCGATCTTTAGTAACTTCACTGTGTCTTTGAATCGACTAGAAATCTTATAAACGGTTGTTAGTGTCGGGGATGAGTTGTGTACGGCTGGCTGAAGCTCTACCACTTGCTTAGGAGTTAGGTTCAAACCTAATAACCAGACTGTGATTACCGTACTCTCTGCGATCCTTGGTGTATCACCTATCAATGAGAACGTAAGAGTTCTTAAATCTGATTGAATTAATTCTGCAAGGCGTTGTTTTGCTGTCATTGGGATACCTTGATGTGCTGAAATATCGTGTAAAAAGGTGTGCTGCTTACTTTTGTCCAAACATGCCAATATTTAATATAATTTACTTATATTTCAGTATCTTATGAAAGCTCTTGGTGTACTGCTTAAAATTGGGGTATTTGGACTAGTTCGGGAAGGATAGAAATATTTCTATATGTCTAATTATACCATAAACAACATATTTATTCTTACAAATACGCATATTTATGAAATTAAATTTGACACATAAGCATTTAAAATATTGGCTCTGGTGTAGATATGGCAAAATATCTAAATGGATAGATAAGGTAATGCTAGCAAGGTTTTGAAGTTCAAAATTGAGAGATCGACTCACTGAGCACGGCACACACGCCCAGATTTGAAAATCGTAGAAATGTAGAAATATTTATGCACCTATTCCGCATACAAACAACGCTCTATTTACCCCACCAATCACTGCCCTTTTCTGTGGACATTTTAAGAATCATTTAAGCAACAAATGATAGTGGTGATAATTGAGAATTACTCTCATTTAAACCTTGTGATGTACGATTGTATAACAACAATTACGGACATGTCCGAAACTTAACTTTACAAACAATGTACACCACCCTATAGTCATGTACGTAACTACATAGTTTTGGACAGGGGGATTTATGACATTAGTAGGCTATGCACGAGTAAGTACACATGACCAAGATTTATCAGCACAGCTTGAAGCACTGAATAACGCAGGATGCGATAAGGTATTTCATGGTAAACAATCAGGTAAATCAGACGATAACCAGAAGCAGCTAGATGCACTTGTAGATTATGTTCGAGAAGGTGACACTGTTGTATTAACAAAGCTTGATCGTATGGGTAGAAGCCTCAACGCTATTCTGTTCACTATCCAAACCTTGCAACAGAAAGGTGTTCAAGTTCGTACGCTTGATGGTCAAGTAGATACTACCAGTACCAATCCAATGCAAAAGGCTATGACACAACTACTTGGGGTATTTGCAGAGCTTGAGCACTCCATAATAGTAGATAGATTGCAGACAGGGAGAGAACGTACAGGTAATAAAGGTGGACGCTCTAAGGCTCTCACAGACGCTCAGATTGATGATGTTAAGAAAAAGCTTGTTGATGGTGTGAGTAAGTCAGAACTTGCAAGAGAATACGAGGTAAGCCGTCAAACTATCATAAGAATTTCAAAGACTATCTAACCGTTCAATCTATCCCCTGTCCTATCACCAAGCCGCCTATCATGGCGGTTTTTTATTGTCTGCTAGAACTTGTTCTACCTCCCTGAAATAACTCCTCAAAGCCTCTCACAACGTTTCAATCAACATTAATACAATCACACCGATTCACAGCTAAAACGCTTCTCCAAGCTGTACACGCTCATTCTTGAGTAGTCTTACCCCAGACTCATACACCCAGTGCACAAATCGACTCAATAAAGCTGTATTTGCATTTATATTGCGCATGTGGGCTATATGCATTTATTGAATGATTATTCAGTGGCGATTATTCCATTTTTGGAATGAACCATTACATTTATGAAATCTTGGTCTGGATGATTGAGAGCGATAGCGCATTTTGTTTAGCAAGTAATAAGAAACCTATCGTTAATAGGTGTACTACTTAATTTCACTAGTAATGACCTCTTTATCATCCACTATCGACTACTTTACAGAACCAACAACGGGTCAAGAATACGCCTAGTTACTGCACTTACATCGGCACAATCTCGGATAGATTTTACTTTTAAGGCTTCTTGATAATGTGGAAATACATGATCGTAAAAGTCATTCAAAGATGGTGCATTATTCAAATCTGTAATAACCCCATTATAAACTACGGTTTTCATCTGCTTATAAGTTTCATCCCAGTTTTTACTTCTACCACTTAGATTGGAATTAGCGATAATACTAAAAGCAGTTTCTGCGTTTTCTAGATAACTCCGATCTTCAATCGGTGAACCGATATCATTTGAATATCTGCTGATAGCAGCACATGTCAGGTTAGACGCTGTTACTCCCAAGAGCACTTGGTTTTGTTCTTCCGTTAATTCTAAACTAGGGATGGATACCGATTCGTAATCACCACAGCCTGACATTGCTATTACCAACAACGTAGTAACGTATTTTATTTTTATCATATAAGCCTCGTTCTTAATCCTTACACCTAACCGTACCCTGTAAATCCTTCTTACATATCGTGCCGTTGCTCCCCCTAAGAGATCCATCAGAGCTACGCTTCCATGTGTTGCCTTTATTGTCTCGAATGATCCCATTGGAATCCTTGGAGATGATCGTTCCTGTCTTATCATTACGCCATTTACCATGGGGGTCTTGTCGCCAAACATTGCCTTGGTCATCTCGAATTTTTCCATGGGGATCGACTCAATACCTTGCCTCTGTACCTGTGGAGGAGTTCTTACAGCGTGTGATCCCGTTTGCATTGTTAGTTTTACAGACGGTTTCTGCTTGTCCAGTAGCCGTAAGTAAGCACATAGCAGCCAGCAATAAACGTTTCATGGTGATGTCTCAGCGTTGAACAGAGTTAAAAGTATCATGAGGTTAAGTATAGCAATGTGTTGGATTACGACACTGCGAACTCTTTGAATAACACAAGATTTATGAAAGCAACACACAGCCCCTTTAGGGGTTAGATGAACACATCACACATGGAAAGTGAAATAGCTTGTCTATGAGCTTTACAGGTGGGTTGTATCGTGAATCTTACATATACATAGATAGCGGAGCTATAAAACACATTCACTATCACGAAGTGATAAACACACAACATGTGTAAGCAGAGCTTAAAGACAACACAGGGTTTCTTTTCTTAGTGAACACAGTGAACATAGAAAACACATAAGCGTAGCGTTGAGGACGAGGTTACGAGTCTCTTCTATATAACATATTAGTAAGCCCTTTAGGGCAGACGAACACAGTGAGTCTCTGATCTTACATATCTATATATTAATATTGTTAATACAAATATTACTGTGTTGGTTAGACGAACATGGTGAGTCTTGAGTGAGCACAGCGAACGAGATCTAACATATGGTGTTTAGGACGAATGTAATGAGTCTATGAACGTAGTGAAGATCTGACATATATTGGTTTGACGAGTTTACGAGTCTCTGATCTGACTTAGTATTATCTATATATAACATAGGTGACCTCTAGCGGGCAGTTTTGAGGTTAAGATTGCCTAAATTTAGGCACTTTTACTTATTGGTAGGATAAATCTGCCTGAAATCAGGCAAAGTTCAGATATGTAGAAATAAAAGATTGCCTAGATTTAGGCAGTTTCAAAACGATGTTACCTTTTAGAATTGCCTAAAATCAGGCAGAAATACAGACTGGTTTCACAAGAATACAAAGTGTTGTTTCTGCTAAGAGGAAGATTAGGTAGATCACGACATTTCAAAATTAATTGAAATAATTTCACCTTACCAAACGTCATTCTATTAAATGGTATTCTGTTAATCTCCTATATTTTTTATGAAAAGTCTGTGTTTGGACAGATACAACCACTCCAATAACTTTAATATCTAACAGTTAAACGATTCATAGTGATAAGCTCTAAAATTTGCAAAATAATATAGTTCATGAGATTATTAAAGTATGGTTATCACAAATAAAAACAGTAGTCAACGATAAATAACAAAAGTTCTTGACAAAGATCTCATATCTTGGTATGATTATTGTATGGTTTGAAATTAACCAATCAAATTACCCTGCTCTATCGGTCATCCTGACCACCTAGTTACACCTACTCCGTAAGGTGACATCACCACAATCTAACCTTTGCAACTGTGCCTTTACCAAAAGGAATCACACAGGGGCAGTTTTCGTGTATCTGCTATATAAGGAAATTTTATATGAACGACATTATCAATAACATTCCCCTGCTCGATTGGGATTACATCCGATACCAACTCAAACGACTTGAACGAGATGAGATCAAGCGTACCGCTATTGTGAGAACATCATACCGCAACCCAGATGACCTGCTCTTGTGTATGCAAAACGACATCATTCTGGCTCTTTATTACCGTCAACAGAAACAGGAGACAACATCATGCTAACACCAGAAGAAATCAGAGAGATTGAACTTGAATGCTACCTAGAAGAAGTGGAAGCCCTAGAGGGGCAGATTCCGTGGGAATGGTTATCTAAACGACCACAAGTTAAAGAGTTAGTAAAATCGTTAGGTCTACTACCGCAAACGCACTAATAGGAGTAACACTCGTGAAAATTCAACTCAAACACCCTTACGATAAATTAGCTGGTGAGTTAGCGGATCAAACAGGTCTCAGCCCGACACAATTAACCATCCAGTTAATGCAGCAATTACAACGTCAACTTTCTGAAACAAGTGCCCAAGTGGAGGCAAAGGAGAATACAAGTGGTAAGCGACTATAACAAGAATATTGGATTTGTTCAGATTGATGCTAGATATACGCTGGCAACTGGATTTAAGAATAAAAAGACAGGAGAGATCATTCCTTTTGATGGTGTGGACTTCAAGATCATTACCTTTATTACTCAACGTGAAGCCTACTTCAAGAACGTTAAACATTCTCCCTACTTCGAAAGCCTAGACAGGATTTGCACTGCTGTTACTGGTAGTTCATATCGTTCTAGTGGGAGTAACAGAGCACGTATAAAAAAGCTAATGCAGATTGGTTTGCTTGATGTGGCAACAACTTCTAAAGGTTCGATTAAAAATGCTGGTAAGAAGTCAATCCGTAAGCTTGATAATGTGTTGAAAGATTACGATCTGGTAAACCCTGCCCTTTCTACTTTCGATACACCAGAAGCAACCGAGCAACGTAATGAGGCTAAAGCTGAACGATTAGAAGAACAGAAAAAACGAGAAGAAGACAGAAAGCAACCTTGTTACGGAACAGAATCATACTTCACCGAACACCCACACGTCGAATGTTATATGTTTGCTCTTACGGAACCAGATGGTTATGACGACGAAACAGATGCAAATTTCGGATTTGTCGATGATATAAACACTACAACTAACGATCCATGCCCTACTTACTATATGTGTGCTGCAGAGTTAGCAAGTTACAAACAGTGTTTAATGGTGGATGAAGAAACAGAAGAACGAGAGGACGCAGCAGTATATAGTTTTGTTCAGTCTAGTGATGGAAAGCCCGAACCAGTAAAACACCTGGCACCTGTTGAAGAAGCAGAAGCAACAACAAAGATTGTTGAAACATCAACAGAAGTAACAGCACCGAAAGGTGACAAGTCCAAGCTGGTCAGCCTGATCGGAAATGTCGATGTTTCAGATATAGATGTTGAATCTAAAGGAGTTGGTTGGTTTGCTGCACCACTGGCGAGAGGTGAACTTAACCGAGTAGACACAAAACGTTGGCTCACAGTGTTACATACACATTTTTGGGATGACTACTCACCAGATCAAACAACCGTAGAAGCTATACTTAAAAAGCTAATCTGTGAAGTTTGTGGTGACAATTTAGATGATCTCGGGTACTGCTTAAACCGTGATTGTCCCGAACACGAATCCGTAATCCCATTCTAACCAATCCCCTTTTAGCGCAACGCTAACACCTTATTCAGCCTCTACAGGCTAATCCAAACAACACTAAAACAAACCTGATACATGCTTGAATGAAGCACAATGTAGGGCTACTTGTATGTATCACTCCAAACAAGAGGAAACAATGATATGAACACTTTCACGGTATTAAAGCCAGAGCAAGGTTATGACACCATTTTTATTACTCGCCAAGATCACAAGATCGAGGAGATTTTTGTAAATAGTTCAGTTCCGCTAATGATCACTGAGTTACCTATTCCCACTAAGGAAACGAAGGAGATTATCGAGCTATATGAAGATCAATGGTTAGATTTGAATGACAACGAATTTAAAGTTCCAACATCAAAACAGCATGACGTTTTTGTATATGAACATCTAGATTCAGATGACTTTTTAGCCTTGTTGATAAGATACCCTCGTGTGGTTGGCAAATTAATAGCTAGAGAGTTTTATAAGGACATTGAAGAAGTGACAAATCGATTAGATTGCGAGTTGTATGAGTTTTATCAAACTCATAAGGCAACCTAACCCAACCTAACCCCTCTCTAAATACAACCGAATACAAAACCTCTCGTATACATGCTGAATAGCTTGTAGACACGTTCACACCTTTGTATGGGGAGGTAATAACAAGAAGGAAAATAACGTGAAGAAATATCGAGTTAGAAAATTAAAGCAGTCACGCCGCCGTTTTAACTATGCAAGGTTGGTGTGAAATGGAAGACTTACACAAAAAGTACGAAATGCTCCTTTCAAAACTAGAGCCAAAGAAACAGGAAAAGCTTAATAAACTGGTTGATGAATGGCTACCAATCTACAAACAAGATCTAGATGATATCTTATTTAACACTGATTATGTCATCGAGCAAAGCCCTCAATTGATACCTATGGGTGGTGGATTATCAGTTTCTAAAATAAGGTTTCAGGCTTACATAAAACACTCACAGACATACAAAACCATTCTTTTAGATGTAGGTTTCAACGCTTATAAAAGCAAACCTGAAAAGGCGCGAATGCCTTATTTAAATAACTGGTTAGAACGTTCTTTATCACCTCCTAAGAGACAAAAACCCGTTAAGACGCTGAGTGCAAGGTTCATTAAGATGCTCAAAGACTTCGACGCTGGCGCAAGTGTAGATAAACACATGACAACTTTAACCGAAGTAAACCGATTAATTTCACATATGAAGAATGTTATAAACTGTAAAAGACAGCCTACCGTTTACGATTGGTTTTATAATAATAAGATACCCCATGCTGAACTATGTATTTTAATTCAAGAAACTCATAATCAGTTAACACAAAAATAAGTAATAGTCTATATTATTTTAATGAATATACTATACAAATAAATATATTTTTGGTATAATAGTTGTATAGAGTGATTTAAAAGACTTCTCTAGTTTTATTCGACATCCTTCCTATGTTTTCGATAAAATTTTCCTTTGTTATCTCTAGTGTTGCAATGCTTTAAACATTTCTCATGTTTACTCAACTTAATTAGTAGTGACGGGCACCTCCTTTCCCTTATCTATTATTTAAGTTGAGGTTTTGCAAGATTGAATTGTAATCAAAATGTTTACAATACTCTATACATCCCTATTCACCTCTCCAGTGAAATAAAAATAAGTTATATCCTCACCTAATTTAAATTAAACCTAATCCAGTTAATGGAGACAAAACCATGCGAAAAAGGCTTTTGTATGATTCCCCTGAAGCTTTACTCGATGAGCTTATTACAGGTAAACGAACAATCCAAAACACTTACATATTACGTTATCGAGCTTTGAACGTTTATGATGACTATGAGCAATTTCAGATCATAGACGAAGCTATAAAAATGTATCAAGCATCAAACAAAATAAAATCAATCGATTTCTAATCTATCCCCTACCAATAGCAGCAACCCTATAATAATAAAAAGGAAGTAACATGAAGATAACTGAGCTTATCGAACTATACCCACAGTTAAACAAACAACAATTAATTAAATTGAGAAGTCATTTTTACAGCATTAAAGGTCGCTGTAATAGTAAATGTGAACATCATAAACACTATCACGATGTTGATTTTAACTTTACAGACTTAATTGAATTCATCGACTTTATTCTATCTGAAAAATCGAAAGGTCGTGATTACTTTACAATCAAAAATCCACATGTTTGTAGACTCTTCGATAAAGGCGAATATTCCCCGACTAATTGTATTATCCGGAGCAGAAAGGCCAATATTAGAGAAAGTTCTGGATATGAATTCAAGATTTACGACAGTCTGACTGGAAAGGTCGAGTATTTTAATAGTGTGAGGCTTTTCTATGAAATCAACAAGAATGTATTAGACATTTCACTCGCTACATTATATCGACGTATCACAGATAATAAGATTATTAATGTAAACGATGGCGTAACATTTGGCTATATCAAAATTTCCTACATCAAATAACTATAACAAGGCATATCATGAATTACCTTTCAAAAGAAATCTTATCTCGACCTCAATTAGCGAGTGTTGAACTTTTTACAACTGTTAGTGAGATTCTTGAAGATCGAGAACTTCGAAAGCAATTAGCCTCTGATAATAGCGGCTTTAAATCTACAAACACTTTGATTAATAAAATTGAATCATTACCTAACACGAAGGTTTTAAATGTAGAGGGTGCGTGTACTTACCGCAGCAATCCATATCAAATGTTGTGTGGTGGGTGCAGTTATCAAGACCTTGTATCACAAATGGAAAGCTATGCAGCTAATGGAGTTAAAACCGTTGTCATGCTTGCCGATTCTGGCGGCGGTGAGGCTATGGGAGTGTTTCAAGCTGCAACCACAATCAAACGTATTGCCAAAGAGAATAATATTAAGCTCATTGGATACTGTGATGGAACGGCAGCCAGCGCTTGTTATGCACTTTTAGCGATTTGCGAGAGCATTTATACACATCCTATGGGTCAGCTTGGTTCTATTGGTGTAGTTGTTCAGCTTACTGATACATCAAAAGCTCTTGATATGGCGGGAATTAAAAGAATTTTCGTATCTGCAGGTGAGTCCAAAATTAGCGTGAATGAATCAGGGCACTTCAAAGATGAGTTTTTAGCAGACCTTCAGCAAAGCGTCGATGAACTTTATACAGATTTTATCAATCATGTAGCATCTAACCGCCCTATGTCAGCTAAACAAGTAAGAGATACGCAAGCTAAGGTTTTCTCTGCCAATAAATGTTTAGATATTGGCTTAGTCAATGGAATCAAAACACCAGATGAGTTTCTTCAGTTTTTGAAAAATTCAAAACCACATCAACCTGTTAATTCACAAACAAAAGCGTCTACATCAACCTCTAAACCAACTTCAAGTACTTTAACTGGCTATGAACGTGCTAAAGCCGTAGCAGAAGCAAGTGTTAAGCCCGTAGTCAAGAGTGATGAACCAGAACAAGAACTAAGTTACGAGCAAGAGAAATTAGAACACAAACTTAAACTTGAAGCAGCAGTTCGTAGAGCAGCGATGAAACGTAAACAAGAACAAGGTGGTTTGTAATATGTCAGACGAAACAAAAACAGTATTACAAAAACTTCGAACTCTCCAATCTCTAACTCTAATTAAAAAACAAAAATAAGGAATAACAATAATGAGCATTGCAACTACTAACACCCTACCAAATGTCCAAACTGTTGAAGAATTAATTAAAGAGTATTACCGAACTCAAGTGACTAAACCAGAACAAATTGATCAGGAACGTGTTGATAAGGTGGTTAATTTCAACCTAGCCTCTTATAACCTTCCTTATATCTCCACGTCCGCACCTAAAGCATTTAGTTCACGTAAGGATGAAATTACATACCTTTTAAGTGGTAGCAACCTTGTAAAAGAAAATAAACTGTGTGCATATCACCATGAATTTATCCGAGAAGGATTACAACAGCTTCTAGTAAAGCATGCTGAGTTAATTGATCGAGGTTTTAAAACAGTCTCTAATCAAGAACACAATTTATTCCATCAATTGAGTGTTAATAAGCTTATCTTGAAGAAGCCTGATTGCTTGATTGAAAAAGATATTAAATTTCTCAAAGAGAAAGTTTTATCTATTCTTGATGAACTCAACGAAATTGAACGTAAAGAAAAAATGGATGTTGTAAAAGCAACGAATTGGGCGCAAAACAAGCATTCTGAACAGAAAGCAGCTTATGATAAAGCTATTGCTGAATTAGCCGCTAGTGAAGCTAATATCCTAAATGATATGTATGTTAATTTCTCACAATACTTTGATAGCATTGAGTCAAGAGATTATTGGTTCTTTGATGATTTAAAAGATATGTGTGGAAACGCCTCAAACAAAGATATCGAAGAAGTTCTTACCCATTTAAATTTCATCCCTCTTCGTAAATATCTCGCTGATGATAAACAGCATAAACTTTGGGTGAAAGAAAGTGAAGCTGAAAATCTAGACTATAAGAGTATCCAATATAACAAATAAAAATATAACATCCCCTTTTAACTAAGGGGTTAATAAAATGCCTATGGAAATATTACAACAATTACCCCCTCTCTTTTTAATCCTCATCCCAATCTTAATTATCAATACCCTATTTGGTAAACCAAAAGAGAAAGATCCTAAAGAAGATTATCGAACAGTATTGAAGAAGATAAAGAAGATTGTGGATGAAGAGCTGAGAAAATAAGGAAGATTTATGATTACACCCACATATATTATGGATAACAACCTTGGAAGATTTTACGCCGATGCGTTTACTGAGGTGTTACCCAGTTATCAAGCTAATGCTACCAAATACCCAGTAAGCGATAAGAGCGTTATCACTTCAAATGTAGTTAAGAGTAACCCAACATTAAGCCTTACTTGTTATGTTGGTAGGCTTTGTTGCTTAATTCGATGAGAAGACATGGTAGCCCCATGTTGTTCAGTTCTTAAACAATATACTGAGTTTC